>JAFTUP010000027.1 GCA_017466205.1 Clostridia bacterium | reverse complement strand
TACACTAACACCCTTAACTGCTTCACCCTTTTCATTCTTAACGGTTGAAGTTACCTGATTGCTTGTTGAAAGTGTATGAGTTTCAGGGAGCTTAATATTGATTTTTCCATCTGTTACAGTTACAAGTGCGTCAGGAATATTGCCTTTTGTATCTTTTACGGAAACAACATATTTCGTTTCTACAGTTTCACCGGGAACATCAACATTTCCGTCACCGTCTGTATCAGTTCCGTCCTGTTCGTCCTTATCGGTTACACTTGAACCGCCCTCATTATCAGTAATATCTTCTGATAAAGGTGGGAAAACCACAAGACCGTTATTATCTGTTACTCCGCTTAATGATTTAGGTGCAACAGTTTCAGGTGTTGTGGTTTCTGTCTGTTCGGAATTTTCAGTTTTGTCTGTAGCTTCTGTGTTTTCTCCCTCTGTAGGTGTTTCTTCCTTTTCGGGTTCTGTGATTGTTTCAGAAACAGTCACATTGATACCCTTTGCAGGAGAACCGTCAGCCTTATTCTGTACTGTTACAGAAATACGATCTGCGTAATCAATCAAAATACCTTCAGGAAGTTTTACGGAAATAGCATTATTTTCATCAATACTGATAAATGCTTTCTCGATATTGGCCGTTTCGTTTTTAACCGTTACAGCAAATCCGTTAAGCTCTCCGTATCCGTTTTTATCGGTTTCATCAATGTTTGTAGGTGGTACAGTCGCTTTGCCGTTTTCGTCTGTCAGATTTGTTTCTGTTCTTTCGGTATTATCCGTAAATGTAACAGACAAGTCCTTAACTCCAACACCGTCTGCATCTGTTACCGTTGCCGTAATTCTATTGCTAATATCAATTACAGAAGTTTCAGGAAGAACGATATTGATTTTTCCGTCAACAATTTCAATATATGCGTTTGCAATAGGCTGTTTTTCATCAGCTACAACGATATTAAGGTTGTTTACAACAGCTTTACCCTCGCTATCTGTCATATCCTTATTTACAGGCGGTACTATTGCCTTGCCGTTCTCATCAGAAACAACGGTTTCAGTATTCTTGTTTCCGTCAGTAAATGTTACGCTGATACCGGGAACGGCTGCTCCGTCTGCATCCGTAATAACTGCTGTTATTCTGTTATGATAATCAAATACAGATGTTTCAGGAAGTACAACATTGATTTTACCGTCAACGATTTCAATATATGCGTTTTCAATCGGTTTGCTTTCGTCAGTAATAACTACATTCAAGCCGTTTATAACGCCCTTACCCTCTGAATCGGTTACATCTTCATTAACAGGCGGTACAACTATCTGTCCTTTTTCATCTGTCAATGCAGTATAGGTTTTTTCTGCAATATCCTTAACAGTTACAGATTTATCTGCAACAGGATTTCCAACAGAATCAACTACAGATACAGTTACACGGTTTGAATAAGTGATTGTCTTATCTTCAGGAAGTGTAACGGAAATTGAACCGTCCTCGTTATAAACAACATAGGCATTAGGGATTACGCCGTTTTCATCATTCACGATTACATTTACTTGTGCAACATTAACCTTTCCGGCTTCTTCATCGGTATATCCGTCATAAGCAGTCGGCAATGTTACCTTACCGTAAATGTCAGTCTTGTTTTTCTCAATATAATCTGCATCGCCCAAAGCAATTACAGTTACATCAGACTGAGGTTCACCGTTCTGATTTTCGATTGTAACGATAATCGGATTTTCTCTTGTGGGTTTGATACCGTCAGGCAAATCAACCACAACATTATTTGATTCACCGATATATACATCACAATTCGGCACAACTGCATTTGTTTTATCGGTTACTTTGATAACAAATGTATTCTTTTCTTCACCGTCATCCTTACCAATCGTTCCGTTATCATCACTTGTATTTGATTTTTCATTCGGAACGATAAGCTGTCCGTCAGCGTTTGTTGCTCCTGTAGCCATATTGCCGTTTGAATCTTCAATAAAGATATTAAGATTTTCTTTCGGCTGCTGTGTTGATGTATAAATCGCCGTAATGGTTGTAGGCTTCGCAAAATCTAAAAGTCTGCCATCAGGCAACTTGATTGATACATTGTCATTAACATCAATAGTCAATTCAGAGTTAAAAACAGGCTTGCCGTTTTCGTCTGTGATAACGATTGAATAATCTCCGATTTCAGCTTTACCGTCCTCGTCTGAATTGTCTTTGTCGATAAGCTGCGGAAGTTCTGCTGTCTGCATTACTGTACCGCATACAGTACATTCAATGTGTTTACTTCCGGCATTTTCGATTGTTGCAGGAGTATCAATTATCCAATCGGAAGGTGTATGACCGAGAGCTTCTTTATATTCGCTTTTGTAGGTATCCTGACAATCAACACATACAAAGGTTGTATATCCAAGATTTAAGCAATCGGGGGCCGTTACTGTAGCTTCGTAATTATGCGGTAATTTATCTTTGAAATTATCCTTGTATTCATCACCGCAGTCAACACACTTGAAAACGCTGTAGCCCGATGCCTGACAAGTTGCTTCAATTACGGTTTCTTCGTAAATATGCTCCTTACAATCAACAAATTCATCAATATATGATTTACCGCAAGTTGGGCAGCTAAACACGCTGTAGCCGTGTTCCTGACACGATGGTTTGATGACCTCTTTGTTATAGTTATGCTCTGTCATATCTGTGTAGTTTCCTACATAGCTGCTGTCGCAGTCTGCACACTTAAACTCTGAATATCCCATTGTTGTGCAAGAAGGCTGTACTACATTTTCAATGTAGTTATGAGCCTTTTTATCTACAAAATCAGAATCAAATTCCAAGTCGCAGTTTAAGCAGTCATAATGTGTAAATCCGTGCTGAGTACAGCTTGCTTCGGTTACTGTCTTTTCATATTCGTGTTCTGCAACATCTGTAAAATCACTTGTATATGAATGTCCGCAAGAAATACAATCATGTACGGTAAATCCCATTGATACACAAGTCGGATTTACAATTTCACTTTCATAGTTATGTCCTGTCGGAAGTTCAAGTACAGTTTCGCATACTTCACATATTTGCGGTTCGGTACAGGTTGCCTCAATTCCGGGCGTATGTCCTGTAGCATCAGATGCAATAATCATCTTTTCGTCACAATTCAAGCAAGTATGCTGAATAACCCCCTCTGCGGTACAAGAAGAATCTGTAACAACAGAACCTTCATCCCATTCATGTCCGATAGCCTCTGTGTAATCACTCACATAGTTATATCCGCACATTACGCAAGTGCTTACGGTATGACCGCCGTTTACACAATCAGGTTCTTTGGTTACTCTTTCGTATGCGTGAGAAATGATAGGTGTCATATTAGTTACATAGGAATCACCGCAAACCTCGCATACATTGTTGTCATAACCAACCATCTTACAAGTCGGATTAACCTTTTCTACCTTGTAGTCGTGTTCTCCAACAGCAGTTGTTGTCTGATGGAAGTCACCGCAGCTTTTACAAAGAGTGAGAACCAAACCGCCCTGTTTACAAGTTGCCTCACGGATTGTCACATCTTCGTATTCGTGACCGAGAGCAGGGGTATAGTTTCTCTTATCAAGCTCACCGCAAGTCAGGCATTGGAATCTATCATATCCAAGCTCAGTACAGCTTGCCTTTACGCTTTCAAGAAAATGAAATTCGTGTTCGTGTGCTGTTGGTACTACAATAATTGTGCCGTTGGTATTGTTTTCTTCTTCATCATCAGCCACAAGCCAGATGTAAGAAACACCGTTTTCGGTCATTGTTTCGCCTGAATACGAATAGTCTATCTCATAATAAACTGTGTAATATCCGGCTTGCGTATAGTTCGGGGCCGATGTTTTTGTGCAGTTATCGGCAGAAGTACCGTAACGGATTGATGTTCTAACTCCACTATCCGATAAGTCAGATACTGTAAGTGTATGAGCTTCTCCGTCCTCAACACCGTAGTATGATGTAACAACAGACTTTGCTGTGACATATTCGGAAGTTTCATATCCACAATCCGAGCAGTTTTCAGCGATAAAAAATCTGTTGTTTCCAAGCTGCGCATCCACACTTTCCGAAAAATCGTGTTCTTCAAGCCCCTGTGCAGCACGGGCGAGCGTTCCCTTACAAAATTTACAAAATTGTCCTCTTTTCAGAGTTGTAACATGATAATCTTCACTGTACGGAACATAAGTGCTGCTGTCAAAATCCAAGAAGAAATTATGGTCGCAGGAATAAAGAATATACACATTATTATTAAATGCGTAGTTTGAATATCCTTCTCCTGCATTTATAGTTCCGCAATTTTGGCAAATTGATTTTCCCCAGTGATAAGTGGTGTAAAAAGCATCAACGCCGGGTGTTCCTCCATCCAGATTGCCTTTCGTTTCACCGTCAAGGCAAGTTCCGTCAGAAAATTTAACACCACGATTAAGTGCTGTTTCACCTGTCTTTGTGTATTCGGGTACTCTGTATGTCAGTACAGCAGTAGTCTTTTCACAAACAATACAATACTGAGTTTCATTTGTAATAGTTGCATTAACATCAAATTCATTGGTACGGTTATTTGAAGATAACCAATTATCCGCAGGATCAACATACTCGTTGCTCTGTGCCGCAAATACGCTCATTGTCGGCAGCATACCGATAAGCATTACCAATGTGAGAAGAATAGAAATAATCGACTTAAATTTCATATTTGATTTTTTACTCATTTTAATTTCCTCCATAATCATTATTTAGGTTGTTTTTTTGGGTAGTTTCCACGCCGTATATGCTTTTTGGGCAAGCAGGAATCTCTTGACTTAATTTTCATTCTTTGCGTTCCTTTTGCCGTTTCGGAATATACAGGTCGTGCAAACTCAGGTCTTTGCTTTTTCTTCATGCAGTTACCATTCCTTTACATAGTGCTGTCAGTTTAAAAACTTAATTTTACATTTTATCACCCCTTCCGTTCTTTTTTGTAAAATTCCAAGTCATCATAACCGTGTTTTATAAGGTCTTGAATGACAGGGTTATCCTCTTTCAATCGTGCTACATCAAAGCTTTTGAAAATCTCTTTTTTGGTTTGCCACCTTGCAGAACCGTGTTGCTTCTGTCCGGCAACAGCAGGGGTTTTAATGTCTGCCGTGATTGTATTCATTTTGCTTTCCATACTTGTAATACGGCTTGCAATCAACAAAACCAAGCCGAGAACCACAAAAATCTGAATACACCAGAATATCGTCTGATGTGTTCCGTTTTCCATTATGCTTCTAAGCCCTGCGAAAAACGAAATGCCGGAAAAACCCTCAAAGGTTCTTCCGACAACCTGAAACACGATTGTTGACAGATACACATTAACAAATAAAGCGGCTATGAAACACACAGCCGCAAAAAGCAATTTCTTTTTCAATCTTATCTCCGTCCTTTACAGTTCAAAGTCTGCTTCATTCTCATAGTCATCACTCCAATCTATTTCGCCTTCATTATCGTGAAGCAGCAGATATTCCTTTAATGCTTCGCCTTCAAGTTTTGACAAAGGATATTTACTGCTCCTGTTGTTACTTTTTCGGGCATTACTCCCGAAAAGATATATTGCTTCAACAAGCATATTCCAACGCTTTTCACTTTGAATCCTGTCAAGGCGTTTACGGTTTTCTTCAAAGACTTTTTCCATATTTTCCTTTGTAAATCTTTCGGGTGGATAAAGCTTTTTATTTCTGCATTTCTTTCCGTCAGGGGTTATAAAGGTTACATAGGTTTTATCGTCTTTCCATATTACCTGATACCCAAGCTCATTCATTTTCTTTATAAATTCTTCACGGCTTGTAGCTGTTTTCATACAGGCCGTTACCGCTAAAAACAGTTCATACTTCCAGCTTGTGCCTTTTTGCTTACTCCGATATTCGCCGCTTGACTGATGACCTTTTTCTTTGTTTTCATTGTCAATAACATTCAAGCCGTATTCACGGCATAATTCATCGGAATAATCTTTTAAGCTCTGTAGTTCTTCGGGTGAAAGCTGCCATTTCAAGCCTGTTTCTGAATTTACGGTATTTATAACAAAATGAGTATGAATATGTGGGGTATCTGTGTGAGTTGCAATAAGGACTTGAAAGCCATTAAAGACAGGATGCGATATTAACCGTCTTGCTATTTCATTTGCAAGCTCCGGGGTAATATCTTCATCAGGTGAAAAGGATTGAACAAAATGAATGTACTGCCTACCTTTTTCTTTGCCGTACATTTGCTTTACTTGAACAAAATCATCGTATGCAGTTTCTTTACCGCATAAATTACTATAGATTAAATCTTCCTCCGTTTTGTCTGAGCGTGTTATGTAGTTTATAACTCGCTTCATCGCTTCGTAGGTTTTGTTCTTTCGGTTAATAAATTCAATGGTTGCCATAGCTTCATCACTTCCTCAGACAGCGTTGAAAGATTAACACAATTTATCCGTCCTCTATTGGCAAGTAATGTTAGCTGATTGAGATTTGTACCGATTTTTCTTAATTCGTGGCATACAGGCTTTAAATCTTCCAGAATAACAATCTGATCGTCACGCAAGGCTCTGTTTATGAGATAAGCGGTAGTTGTCATATTTGCTTTCTGTGCGTTTTCTCGGATTTTATCTAAATCAGACTTTTCTATCCGTATGCTGAATCCATAATCTTTCAAAACGCTCACCTCCGACATATTATCCAATTTCCGTTGGTCGCTCTTTTAACTCTGCAAACTTTCCGCAATGTGTGCCGTTGTGGAAATCAAGATATGGGCATACAGGTGTATGACTGTCTAATTTCAAACTGTCAAGTCCTGTCTGACAGTTAGGGCAAAGCTGCTGTTTTTCTGCTTTCATATATAATCACGCTCCTATCTAAAGTGGGTTTGGGCTACGCCCAAGTATTAAAAAACAAGCTGTTTGTATATACAAACAGGAAGCTTGCCGTCACAAAGTGACGAATTTGCCTTTAGCTTTCAGGGGCCACCGCCCCTGCATTAGCTATCGGCTGCGGTTAAGCTAAAGAAAAAAATTAACCTTATTCCAATTCGGAACAAGGTCACATTTCTGCTTCTTCATCATCTTCTGAAACAATATTTTCGCTTTTGCTCATATCGCTATCGGTTTCACTCATTTTTACAAGTCCATTCATTTGTGCATATATACTCGGTATTTTTCTGCAAATACTATTTATATTTCCGTAGAACTCACTGCTTGTAACTTTTATTTCTCCATACTCACTCTCCTGAGAATAAAGTCTGTGAATTTTTGAAAAATCATTCACAATTTTACTGATTGTGCCGTAATACAGCTTTAACCTATACTCATCATACTCTTTACGCCGGGTTTCATCAAAGGTACTGCTGTCATAAAGTTCGTAAGAACCTGACTGTTTCCATTCAATGTTATGGAATCGTCCAATTTCATTCCACTTTACAAGGCTATGGTATGACATATTTTCAAACCAGCCCAAATTATCCTCTGCATCAAATATTCTTGATGGTTCTGTGCCTAAAATTTCATAACAGGTATCCCATAAACACCGTCCGTCATAGTCGAT
>JAFTUP010000288.1 GCA_017466205.1 Clostridia bacterium | reverse complement strand
TCGTAAACAATTTTATCTGCATTAATTAAAGAAGTAGATTCCCCCTTTTGAACAGAAAGTTCTACACTTCCATCAAGAAAAATTGAATCATTTCCTGTATCTTCTGCCTTTTTATACTCGGTTCTTCTTGCATTATTAATGGTGATTGTTGTAACCTCTTGAGCATAAGAAAAAAACAAACAGAACAAGAACAAAAAAGAGAAAACAAACTTTTTATATTTTTTAAAGAAATTAAACTTTCTACAGTTATTCATATAATATATGCTTACATTATCATCATTTTAACGATTATTGGCAAGCATTGGACCAATAAATTGTCCTGTAAAACTTTCTTTTACCTTAGCCACATCTTCTGGCGTTCCTGTGGCAATAATATTTCCACCACGGTTTCCACCTTCTGGACCAATATCAATAATGTAATCGGCCTGGCAAATAACATCAAGATTATGCTCAATCATAACAACGCTGTTCCCTTGGTTCACAAGACGCTGAATAACAGACATAAGCTGCTTAACATCTGCAAAATGAAGCCCTGTAGTTGGTTCATCCAAAATATACAAAGTTTTGCTAGTTGCAGGACGAGCAAGTTCATTAGCAAGTTTTACACGTTGGGCTTCTCCGCCACTCAAAGTTAAAGCATTTTGACCAAGTTGAATATACCCAAGTCCAACAGACTTTAATGTAGCAATCTTTCTATATATATGAGGAATACTTTCAAAAAAGTCACAAGCCTCATCAATAGACATATTCAAAACATCATTAATAGATTTACCCTTGTAAACAACTTCCAAAGTTTCGTGATTAAATCGCTTTCCACCACAAACTTCACACTGCACATAAACATCAGGCAAAAAGTTCATTTCAATTACATTTTCACCAGCACCCTGACAATGTTCACAACGGCCGCCCTTTACATTAAAACTAAAACGCCCTTTCTGATACCCACGAGCTTTACTTTCTGGCAAACTAGCGTACAAATCTCTAATAGCATCAAAAACACCAACATAAGTTGCAGGGTTAGATCGAGGAGAACGCCCAATTGGACTTTGATCAATATTAATAACCTTATCAACATTTTCAATTCCAAAAACGCCCTCGCATTTTCCCACATTATAATTTGTCCGCATAATTTTATTACTAACAGCAGGGTACAAAATATCGCTCATCAATGTAGATTTACCAGAACCACTAACACCAGTAATACAAGTAAAACACCCAAGAGGAATATCCACGCTAACATTTTTTAAGTTATGTTCAACAGCACCCTTAATTTGAATAAACTTTCCGTTTCCTTTGCGACGCTCCAAAGGAATATCCATTTTTAAAGTTCCCGCCAAATACTGACCAGTTAAACTTTCAGAAACTTTTGCAACATCAGAAGGAGTTCCTGCAGCAACAATTTGCCCGCCGTTTACACCAGCACCAGGCCCCAAATCAATTAAAAAATCTGCCGTACGCAAAGTTTGTTCATCATGCTCAACAACAATCACAGAATTGCCGTGGTCTCGCAAAGCAATCAAAGTGTCAATAAGCCGCTGATTATCCCGCTGATGAAGCCCAATACTAGGTTCATCCAAAATGTACATAACCCCGCAAAGTGCCGACCCAATTTGAGTAGCAAGCCTAATTCGTTGCGCCTCACCACCACTCAAAGTTTCCGCAGCACGCTCCAAAGTAAGATATTCAAGGCCAACATCCCGCAAAAAAACAAGCCGTGCTTTAATTTCTTTAAGTATTTGCTCCCCAATTTTTTGCTCAGTTTCAGAAAGTTCCAAAGAATCAAAAAAAGCAATAGTTTCAGAAACAGAAAGACAAGTCAAATCCCAAATATTTTTATTACCAACAGTAACACCCAAAGCTTCAAGACGCAAACGCTTACCATGACAACAAGAACATTCCGCCACATCCATATACTTTTCTTCAAGACTAGTACGTTGAGCTTCACTCCAAGATTCCGCATAACGACGTTTCATATCGGCAATAATACCATTCCAAGGACGCTTATATTCAGAATAACCTTCACCACTCTGCTTTTGGTAAATCCAATGCAAAACCTTAGACTCATCACCATTAATCAAATAATCAAATTGCTGCGGCGTCAAAGTGTTCAAAGGAGCATCAAGAGAAAAACCCGCTTCATCAGCAACCGCCTTAAAAATAGCAGAATTCCAAGCACTATCAGGATTATAATATGGAAAAGCCCTTTCATTAAAAGAAAGAGAAGTATCTGGAAGGATTTTATTCATATTCCATTCCATCTTTTCACCAAGCCCCGTGCATTCCGGACAAGCCCCAAAAGGATTATTAAAAGAAAAAAGTCTAGGCTGCAAATCTGGCACAGAAATACCACAATCAGGACAAGCATTTTTTTGAGAAAAGAAAACTTCCTCATCCTTGTCTCCAACCCGCCTAGTTACAATAACAATACCATTAGCATCTCGCAAAGCAATTTCAATACTATCAGCAAGACGAGTTCTAACCTCTGGCGAAAGAATAATTCTATCAACAACAATTTCAATAGTATGCTTTTTTTGCTTATCAAGCTTAATATTATCTTCCAGTTGGGCCATAACACCATCAATACGAGCTCTAACAAAACCAGACTTTTTAGCATCTTCCAAAATTTTTAAATGTTCACCCTTTTTACCACGAATAACAGGAGCCAAAATCTGAATCTTAGTTCCCTCTTCCCAAGACAAAACAGAATCAATAATTTGGTCAACAGATTGCTCACGAATTTCACGGCCACATTCAGGACAATGAGCATGCCCAATGCGAGCAAACAACAAACGATAATAATCATAAATTTCGGTAATAGTACCAACAGTAGAACGAGGATTTTTATTAGTAGATTTTTGTTCAATAGAAATAGCCGGAGAAAGCCCCTCAATTGCTTCTACATTCGGTTTTTCCATCTGCCCAAGAAACATTCTTGCATAAGAGGAAAGCGACTCAATATAGCGTCTCTGACCCTCAGCATAGATGGTATCAAATGCGAGTGAAGATTTACCTGAACCTGAAAGACCTGTAAAAACTACAAGCTTATCTCTTGGTATTTCAACATCAATGTTTTTTAAATTATTCTCTTTTGCACCTTTAACAATAATTTTATCGTGTATCATTTACTTCTCCGATTTTAGTTTTTCAATTTTATCTCTTAAATATGCTGCATGTTCAAATTCAAGAATCTTTGCAGCAGCTTTCATTTCTTCAGTAAGTCGAATAATAAGCTTTTGCTTTTCATCCTTACTCATCTTTTTCTTACCTGAATTATCACGACTTGATATTTCAAGAATTTCACGAACATCTTTTGTAATGGTTTGCGGAACAATTCCGTGTTCATTGTTGTAAGCAATCTGAATTTCACGACGACGATAAGTCTCACTGATTGCTCTTTCCATTGAATTTGTAACCGTATCGGCATACATAATTACGTGACCGTTGGAATTTCGTGCAGCACGACCAATAATCTGAATGAGTGATGTTTCTGAACGCAGGAAGCCTTCTTTATCGGCATCAAGAATTGCAATAAGTGACACTTCAGGTATATCAAGACCTTCACGAAGAAGATTTATACCAACAAGAACATCGAACTCACCTAAACGTAAATCACGAATAAGCTCCATTCGTTCAATGGTATCAATATCGTAGTGCATATATCTGACTTTAATTCCGTGTTGTGAAAGATAATCAGTAAGATTTTCAGCCATTTTTTTAGTAAGTGTTGTTACAAGAACACGCTCTTTCTTTTCAACTCGAATATTAATTTCAGAAATCAAGTCATCAATTTGTCCTTCAGTACCACGAACTGAAATTTCAGGGTCAAGAAGACCTGTCGGTCTGATAACCTGTTCAGCAACCTGAACACTTTTTTCATTTTCAAACGGTCCCGGAGTTGCACTTACAAATATTTTTTGATGTGTTTTATCATAAAATTCATCAAAAGTCAAAGGTCTGTTGTCATAAGCAGACGGTAATCTGAAGCCAAAATTGATAAGACTTTCTTTTCTCGAACGGTCACCACCATACATACCTCTTACCTGTGGCAAAGTAACGTGTGATTCATCAACAAACAGAACATAATCATCAGGAAAATAGTCAAGAAGTGTGAACGGAGGCTCGCCAGGTTTTCTACCTGACATTATTGCAGAATAGTTTTCAATTCCTTTGCAAAAACCTGTTTCACGAAGCATTTCCATATCATATTCTGTTCTTTGACGGATTCTTTGAGCCTCAATAAGTTTTCCCTCTTTTTCAAAAGCGGCTACCTGCAATTCCATCTCGTCATTGATTTTTTTCAATGCTTCTTCCATTTTTTCAGGTGAAACAACATAGTGAGATGCAGGATATATTGCAACATGAGAAACAACATTCTTAACAGCACCTGTAAGTGGATTAATCTCACTTATCCTGTCAATTTCATCACCGAAAAATTCAACTCTTATAGCTGTATCATTGGAATATACAGGGAAAATTTAAACAATATCCCCTCTTACCCTGAACTTGTTTCTGATAAAATTGATGTCATTTCGTTCATATTGAATTTCAACGAGTTTTTGAATAAATTCATCACGACTTTTTTCCATACCGGTACGCAATGAAATAACCATACTCTTGTAATCAATCGGGTCACCAAGTGAATAGATGCATGAAACACTTGCAACAATAATTACATCTCGTCTTTCGGACAATGCTGATGTTGCAGAATGTCGCAACTTGTCAATTTCGTCATTTATAGCAGAGTCTTTTTCAATATAAGTATCAGTTGTTGCAATATATGCTTCTGGTTGATAGTAATCGTAATATGATACAAAGTATTCAACAGCATTTTCGGGAAAAAATTCTTTAAATTCAGCACAAAGCTGACCTGCAAGTGTCTTATTATGTGCAAGAACAAGAGTTGGTCTGTTAAGTTTAGCAATTATATTGGCCATAGTGAATGTCTTACCGGAGCCTGTCACACCCAGCAAAGTCTGTTCTTTATAACCTTTTTCAATACCGTCAACAAGCTTTTCAATTGCTTGTGGCTGGTCACCTGTCGGTTGATAATTACTTACTAACTTAAACATTTCATACCTCACGTACATTTGTTCTATTATTATACAATATTATAAAAATATAATCAACAGAAAAATAATAAATATTATAAATTTTTATATATAAAGTCATTCTGAGCGAAGCAAAGAATCTAAATAATAATGGCTTCCATATTAGAGATTCTTCGTCATTATATTCCTCAGAATGACAAAAAAGTAGGGGCGAATACTTGGCTCCCCTTGTCAGGGGAGCTGGCGAGCGTTAGCGAGACTGAGGGGTAGTCATTCTCTCCCTCAGTCATTTTTTACAAAAATGACAGCTCCCTCGTCAGAGGGAGCCGCGTGAACACAATCAGTTTTATTTAATTTTCATAAATCTTTGTTGAACCAAAAAGTGAACGGAAGAAACTGCCGATTTTATCGAAGAAACCTGCTTTTGATGTCATTGTAATACTATCCGATGTAATTACTTCTCCGTCAGCATCATAGACGATTGCATAAAATGTTGTATCACCATCATTCTTTGATGTAATAGTTAAAGTCCTTCCGTCAGCTGATTCTTCCATATCAAAGTTTTTGTTATCAGCTGTCCATTTGATATAAGCACCGTCAGGGAGATTTCCCTCGATATTAGCGTGGAGAACTATTCCGTCAAGATGTCTAATAGTAGTTATTGACGGTTCTTTGATTAAGAATGAAAATTCACCATTTTCAGGTTCATCAGGAGTTACAGGTGTATCAGGCTCTGTTATATTTTCTTCACTTAAACCGCATCTTTGACAAACCCCATCTACAAGATTATGACCAAGCTTTGCAGTAGCCTTAACATCAACATCTTCACATTCAGAACATTCACCAAGCATTACACCATCAGTTTCACAAGTAGCAACTGAAATTGTGTACCAAGTGTAATTGTGAGCAGTAGTAGGAGTACTTGTAAATTCTTTACCACCACAAACTGTACAAGTTCTCACTTTTGTTCCGTATTCTGCACATGTAGCAGCTGTTCCAGCTTCCCACTCGCCCCACGTATGTCCATCAGCACAAGGAACTTCAGGTATAGCTGGTTCATCAACATCCATACTATCTAATTTTACAGTACATTTTACAATATCCGATGTAACTGTTATATCATTAAACTTGGCATCGCAAGCCTCAATGACGGTAACGCCAATTGTACTATCAGTTGTTTTAAGTGCTTCAAGTGTAAATGTGTAAATTGTTCCTGATTCAAAACTATTTGATGTAGCCATAGTTGTTACTCCATTTGACGCATTTACTGTTGCACCAAGGCTACCTGCTTCACTTTCAACAATCTTAAAAACTGATTCTTCAAAATATGGCATAAGTGTAAGACAGCTAAGACAAGAATTATCATTAAGTTGAATCGTTACTTCAACTACATCACCAGATTTTACAGAAACATTCTTTTCAAAGATATTATATCCTTCATAAGGAATGATAATATAATCCTCTTTTTCCCATAAACCAGCAACTAATTGTAATACCATTCGTGCATCAACTGCAGAAATTTTTCCATCTTTATTCATATCTGCACTTTCTACAAGTGATTCAGATTCAAAAGCAAATATCCCGGCTATATTGTGAAGAATAAGTTGTGCATCTTTCGCCGAAACATAGCCATCACCATTAAGATCTCCTAAAACTGATTTATATTCAACATATCCACAAGTGTCACAAGTTCTTTGATTTTTGTTATCAACATTTTCCCATTCGCTAAATGTATGAGAACCACCTAATGCTGCAATGATTTCACCTTCAAGTAATTCACCACAGATAGTACAGCATTTTCCTTCTAAACCTGATTCTGTACATGTTGGTGCAATTAACTGCCACTCACCTGCTGTATGACCTGTAGATGGAATGGCTTCTTCACTTAATCTTTTACCACAAGCAGTACATCTTTGATATTTGTAACCATCAGTTGTACAAGTAGCTTCTATGCTTACAATCCATTCGCCAGGTGTATGTTCAAGATATGTATAATCTTTAACAAGAGTGTATCCGCAAGGACAAGTGTATTCACTATATCCCTCGTCTGCACAAGTTGAAGGATTTATGACTTTTGTTAATGTATAATGCCCGTCAGGATTTGTGCAGTTGTAATGGATATGATTGAAATAATTTCGAGAACCAATAGAAATAGAGTTCCATTGTTCTTCTGTTCCAGAATAATAAATATTTGTCAAACCGCTGCAACCATAAAATGCAAAATCTCCTCTGCTTGTTACACTGCTTGGGATGGTTATATTTGTAACTGAGCTACAACCCATAAATACTAACGCAGGTATTTTGGTT
>JAFTUP010000287.1 GCA_017466205.1 Clostridia bacterium | reverse complement strand
CGGAATATATCCGTCACCCTTATGCTCAGCAAGATCAAGCATAACTCTCAAAGCATATCTGCCTCTTGTAGATATCAACATTCTATGTCACCTCTGTTATCATCCCTTTACCTATTTTATCACAAGGCTTATGTATAAATCAAGTGAATTTATAACAAATTTACCTTGCGCAGTGCCTGTTCTAAGTCCTGAATAATGTCTTCTATATCCTCAATCCCAACACTGAACCTGAAAAAGCCATTATTAAATTCTTCCGGATATAGATATTGGCGTTCATCGTTCTCTCCGATAAATACAATCAGACTTTCATCATGACCGAGCGAAACAGCAGAAGTGATTACTTTCAGATGACTGACAAACCGATTATGCGTATCATGGTCAGCTTTTAGACCGAATGACAGTACTCCGCCAAATCCGGGAGCCATTTGCTTTTTCGCAATTTCATGTCCTTTGTGGCTTTTTAGTCCCGGATATGACACGAAACTTACGCAAGGTTGCTTTTCCAACCATTCTGCAACTGCCTGCGCATTTTGGTTATGCTGTTTCATACGAAGCGGAAGTGTTACTGCACCTCTCATAATCAGCCATGCATTAAAAGGACTGATTGTACCGCCAAGATTTATTTGTGACTGAGCACGAATAATGTCAAGATATTCCTTTTTTCCTATAATAGCACCACCCATAGCATCACCGTGTCCGTTTATATATTTAGTTAAACTTTCAATACAAAAATCTGCTCCGAGTTCAATCGGGCGCTGATTGTACGGCGAGGCAAAAGTGTTATCAACCGAAAGATACGCTCCGTTTTGGTGTGCTATTTCAGCTATTTGTCGTATATCGGAAATGGAAAGCGTAGGATTTCCCGGTGTTTCAATATGTATAAGCTTTGTATTCGGACGAATGGCAGCTTTTATTGCCTCTAAATCTGATACATCCACTATGGTTGTTTCCACATTGAATTTGTTCTTAAATAATTCATTCAGCAGTCTGTAAACTGCAATATAGGTTATATTCGAAAATATAACATGGTCTCCGCTTTCGAGCAGTGCGAAGAAGAGTCCCGATAATGCCGCAACACCGCTTGCAAGAACGATACAATCTTCGCCGCCCTCTAATGATGCAAGCTTCTCCTGCAAATATTTCTGATTGGAACCACCGTTTCTTGTATAAAGATTACCGCCGGCATCAGACCAGTTCATATCTGTCGGGTCATAAGGCAGTTCATAACTATTTGCCATTGTAATCGGGCGTTTAATAGCACCTGTTTCGCCGTCCACATCATTTCCGGTATGAACGGCTCTTGTACTGAATCCATATTCATTTCCGTATATTTTTTGTCCCATTTTATTCACTCCTTAAACATCAGTGTATTGTGCCGCCACCGATAACAATATCGCCGTCATATAATACAACAGCTTGTCCCTTGGTGACTGCACGCTGAGGCTCATCAAATTCAATTTCTAAAGTATCACTATCTGTTTGTGTTACGGTTGCCCATTGTTCAGAATGGCGGTATCGTACTTTTGCTTTTAATCTTACCGTTTTTTCCAAAAAAGGAACCGAAATCAGATTGATATCCTTTGCTATAAGCTTTTTAGTGTATAGCTGGTTATCCGTTCCGAGAATAACCGTATTGTTTGTGGGGTTAATATCATAAACATACATAGGAACCCCTGCCGAAATATTTAATCCTCTGCGTTGACCTATTGTATAATGAATAATACCTTGGTGCGTGCCAAGTATATTACCGTTTAAATCAACAAAATTCCCTTTGGGATAGTTCTTACCCGTATATGCCCCTATAAAGTCTGCATATTTACCGTTAGTAACAAAGCAAATATCCTGACTGTCATGCTTTTTGGCATTGATAAAACCATGCTTTTCAGCAATCTCTCGAACCTTGGACTTTGTCAGCTTGCCAAGAGGAAACAATGTGTGTGCAAGCTGTTCCTGCGTCATTGCATAGAGAACATAGCTTTGATCTTTATCACGGTCAAGTGCTTTTTTCAGTAAATACCTGTTTGATGAGGTATCATATTCAACACGGGCATAGTGACCTGTTACCACATAATCATAATCGAGTTCTTTGGCACGATGAAAAAGCTTGTCAAACTTTAAATACCGGTTGCAGTCTATGCACGGATTAGGTGTAATTCCGTTTTCATAAGCCTCAATAAACTTATCTATAACGCACTTACGAAAGCGCTCTGTAAAGTTAAATACGTAATACGGAATGCCTAACTGATATGCAACACTTCTGGCATCTTCTACATCTTCCAGTGAGCAGCAGGTGTGTTCTCTTGACAAACCTATGTCCTCGTTATGAAACAATTTCATTGTAATGCCCAAACACGAGTATCCTTGTTCTTTCATCAGGCAAGCTGCGACACTTGAATCTACACCGCCACTCATTGCAATTAACGCCTTATTCATTCTTGATATTCCTTTCGTAAAAGACTCCGATGCAGTTTTGACGCATCGGAGTCTTTGTTCAATCAGTCAACTTTTCCGCCTTCAACTACGAGTGAATCGGGATTAGCAGCTTCGCCATATACAGGTGCTAAAGTTTCTTCATAATCTGCGTGGAAGAATTTCTCCTCTCCAAGAGCAACGATTTCATCATTTAACCATTCAAGAAGTGTTGTGTTGCCCTTCTGTACAGCAGGAGCAATGGTATCTGCATTTCCGAGTGCGTCAATACCTACAGTGAAACCGGGGTTTGAAATGGCCCATGCAAGAACTTCCGTATTATCTGTTGAGAATGCATCTCCGCGTCCGTCTAAAAGAGCATTGTAGGCATCGGCATATTCATCGTACTTCTGAAGATTAACTTCGGGATAGTTCTCTGTAAAATATGTTTCAGCAGTTGTACCCTTAACTACAATCAGGTTTTTGCCGTTTAACTGTTCTATATCGGTAATTAGAGCGTTATCTGGTGAAACAACACCCAATTTTACCTTCATGTAAGGAAGTGCGAAATCAACCTGCTGTGCACGTTCTTCGGTTACGGTAAAGTTTGCGAGGATAATATCAACCTTACCTGTTGCTGCGTATTCAACACGGCTTGCAGGATCCGTTGAAACATATTCAACCTCTACGCCAAGGTCTTTTGCAATACGCTCTGCAAAATAAACATCATATCCCTGATACTTTCCATTCTCATCAATGTAGCCAAAGG
>JAFTUP010000286.1 GCA_017466205.1 Clostridia bacterium | reverse complement strand
GGTATTACCTGGTACGAAGGTGTTGGCGGCGCACGAAAAATGGATGAGAACGATACATTTAAAGCCGGTGAATATTACTATGTCGCAATAAAAGTAAAGCCGATAGACGGATACCAATTTGATACAGATTCAAACGGTGATTTGCTCGTGAAAGGATTTATCAACCGCAATTTATCAGTGATGGGCGGTAATGAGGAAGGTATGTTTATCGGATATACATTTGATAAGCTGGAAGAGGAAAAACGCACAATAATATCCGAAGTCGAGGCTGTATCAAATTATTCGGATATTGCCTATATTGGTGACAAGGAATCCACTCCGCAGTTTACCGTGACAAAAGGCACTCCTGTACGAATAGAATTTACCGGCTGGCAGACAAAAGATGAAAAAGGCGAATTTGTAAATTTGCCTCATGGTGGCACTTTTACGGATGCTCCTGTAAAAGTACTGGGACGGATGGTTATTGATGGCGATGCAAACAAAGAGTATGTTCTTGCGAAAAATGTTAAGTTAACTGTAAACGGCATTGAATGGCTGACCGGTCACAGCGGATTTTACGATGAACACAGTGCTTGTTCAGCTGTTTCGATGGAGATTAACACTTTAACAAAAAAAGAAGATGCGAAACCGGCTGAAACGGATAAACCTCAGGAAACAGAAAAACCGCAAGAGCCGGAAGAACCAACCGAAACAGAAAAACCGACTCAAACAGAAAAACCTGCGGAAAAACCAACTGAAGCAGAAAAACCGCAGGATACAAAATCCAATCCTTTTGTTGATGTGATAAAGGGGCAGTATTACTATGATGCTGTTTTGTGGGCAGCAAATGAAGGCATTACGGGAGGAACAAGTGCAAACACATTCTCACCGGAGGCAAATTGTTCAAGAGCACAGGTGGTTACTTTCCTACACAGAATGATTGCATCACCTGAGCCTGCAGCAATAACTTTGCCGTTTGCAGATGTAAAAACAAGCGACTATTTCTACAAACCTGTAAAATGGGCATACGGCAGTAAAATAACCGGAGGTACAAGTAATACTGCTTTCAGTCCTGATGAAAACTGCTCAAGAGCGCAGGTTGTTACTTTCTTGTGGCGAACAGCAGGTCAGCCTGAACCGAAAGGAAAAAATAATCCTTTTGCCGATGTGAAGTCAGATAGCTATTATTACAAAGCTGTTCTATGGGCAGTAGAACAAGGTATAACCGGCGGAACAAGTGCCTCCACCTATTCACCTGACAACAACTGCACAAGAGCACAGGTAGTAACATTCCTTTATCGTTTTATAAATAAACAATAGTTAAAACTGCCCTATATCATTTTTGCGATATGGGGCAGTATATTTTTTGGAGGGAAGATAATGTCAAGAATGATATTAAGTTTAATTTTACTTATGTCAATGGGATTTTGTGGATGTGGATTACATTGGCGAAATACAGATGATATTGATGGTGGTGTTGTGACACGTAATTCGGGAGAGGATTCACCAAAAGTTATTGAATCAACAGAAATTATAAGCTTCGATTGTGAATTTTCGTTTATTTCTGCGGCTTTTGATGAAGAAAACGAGCTTACAGGAAAGGTTTATAAGTTGAGTGCTGTGATGGGAGATAATATTGTAAGAGCAAAAATTGATTGGCGCGGACGGGATGGTAGCGGAGATAAATCAGAGTTTGAAACAGATTCTTCTTTTATGGCAAAGCTTCAGGAAATTGTGAAAAAATATGATTTGGCAAAGCATAATGGATATACCCACCATGTATCAGGACTTCCTGATTTGTATGGTGAGCAGATTGATATAAAATATGCTTCCGGTGAATCTATTTATGCACATGATAACCAGGATGGTTTTCTTCCAATGGATGCTATGGTAGAGTTGATAGAGCTTTTTTCTGGAAAAACATCAGTAAATTGATTTTAGCTATGATTAAGTAAGTTCCTTGAACGTGCCCATAATACTTGATTAGTTATTTGACAATTATTAAGAGGAGATATATAATATCTTGAGAGGTGATTGTATGCATTTATTTTTACATATTATTAAAGACACAATCAGTATAATGCCTTTTATATTTATCATATATCTTGTCATAGAATATCTGGAGCACAAAACAAATACTGCAATTAGCCACACACTTATGAAAGCAGGTAAAATGGGTACAGTATACGGCGCATTACTTGGCAGTATTCCTCAGTGTGGATTTTCCGTTATAGCTTCGGATATGTTTTCACGTGGGGCAATAACTGTTGGTACTCTTGTTGCAATATTTATCGCAACGAGTGATGAGGCAGTTCCGATAATACTTTCTCATCCGGATATGGCATCTGTAGCCTTGAAACTTATCGGTCTCAAGATTGTATTTGGTGTTGTTTTTGGGTTGTTGACAGATATCATCTGGAATAAAACTCACAAAATTAACGTTTGTACAGTGGAGGAAGAACACGAGCATTTTCACGGAAACTGCGAAAGCTGCGAGGGTGGAATACTTAAATCCGCTCTGCGTCACACGCTCAAGATTTTTGTCTTTGTGCTTGTTGCCAATGTCATCTTTACTTTTTTGATTGAGGCTATAGGTGAGGAATCTCTTGCCGATTATCTATTAAAGGATTCTGTATTTCAGCCTTTTGTAGCATCTCTTATAGGTCTTATACCAAATTGCGCAGCTTCAGTACTTCTTGCTGAGAGTTATCTTTCCGGAGTTCTGAATTTCGGTTCACTAGTGGCAGGACTTGTTTCCGGGGCGGGAGTGGGAATGCTTTTGCTCTTTAAACGAAACAAAAATATAAAAGAAAATCTGTGTATTCTGTTACTGTTATATGCAATTGGTATAGCGTGTGGTTTTGTTGTTGGATTAGTATAAAAAACAGAACATGATGAAAGTTTTTGTGCATATAAATTAATATTAGTGAAAATTGAGCCTCCAAGGATTGTTCCCTGGAGGCTCATGTGATTAGTGCTTATATTTCAGTTTTCCACAAACCGTGAATATTGCAGTAAGCATATGCTGCAACGGGTTTTTCATCTGCAAGAGCAAATTTAACTACAGGAGCTTTTCCTATTTCCAAACACTTGCGCTGACCGCCTCTGTCTGTCTGAAGATATACCCATACGATATGATGTTCTTCTGTCATAGGATGTTCAACAGAACCAATCGTGACAGTTACGGTATTTCCGTCAACATCAACCACAGGAATATGTTTTTCGTGGCTTGCTTCAACAGTTCCCGGTTCAAGCTTTGTCATTTTCTGACCGCAGCACATCATAGGAACGCCTGCATCGTGAATCATTCCGATTAAGTTTCCGCAATGTTCACAGATAAAAAATTTGTTGTTATCACACATGATAAAGTACCTCCAAAAGTTTAATTATTTATTATTATATCACACTTTGAGTGACATAATCAATTTACTGATAATTTTTATAATCTTTCCTGTAATTCCTTTGAAAGTTCTTCATATCCGGGTTTACCTAAAAGGGCAAACATATTCTTTTTGTATGCTTCAACGCCCGGCTGATTGAATGGGTTAACACCTAAAACATAACCGCTTATTGCACATGCCTTTTCAAAGAAATAGCAGAGCATACCAAAATAGTATGGAGTTAACTCAGGAATATTGATGATGATATTTGGCACATTACCATCGGTGTGTGCTAAAACTGTGCCCTGGAATGCTTTGTTATTTACTTCGTCAACTGTCATTCCTGAAAGGAAGTTCAGACCGTCAATGTTTTCATCATCAAATGGGAAATCAATGTTCTTTTTAGGTTTCTGAACATTTAATACAGTTTCAAAAATAATTCTCATGCCTTCCTGGATATACTGCCCCATAGAATGAAGGTCAGTCGAGAAACTTACAGAAGCAGGGAAGATACCTCTGTTATCTTTGCCTTCGCTTTCGCCATAAAGCTGTTTCCACCATTCAGAGAAGAATGTAAGGCAAGGCTCGTAATTAACCATAAGTTCGATGTTTTTGCCTTTACGGTTTAAAATATTTCTGATTGCAGCGTATTGATAGCAGATGTTATCCTTGTATGGTTTCTCATATTCTTTTTTTGCATCCTGAGCACCTTTCATCATTTCGTCAATGTCTATACCTGCAACAGCGATAGGGAGTAAACCAACAGCAGTAAGAACAGAGAATCTGCCGCCAACATCATCAGGTATAACAAAAGTCTCATAGCCTTCTTTATCTGCAAAAGTTTTCAGCGCGCCTCTTGCTTTATCTGTTGTTGCATAGATTCTTCTTTTCGCTTCTTCTTCGCCGTATTTTTCTATAAGGATGGAACGGAGAATACGGAAGGCAAGAGCAGGCTCAGTTGTAGTACCTGATTTTGAGATTATATTTACACTGAAATCCTTATCCTTTAATAGATTAATAACATCAACAAGATAGGAAGAACTGATAGAATTGCCGGCAAATATAATCATTGGAGTTTTTCTGTCAGACGAAAGGTTGTAGAAGGAATCTGTAAGCATTTCTATGGCAGCTTTGGCACCGAGATAAGAACCTCCGATACCAACAACAACTAAAACATCTGAATCGCTTTTTATTTTTTCTGCAGCCTTTTTTATGCGGCTGAATTCTTCTTTGTCGTAGTTAACAGGAAGGTCAACCCAACCTAAGAAGTCACTGCCAGCTCCTGTTCGGCTATTTAAAACATTCTCTGCCATTTCAATGGCAGGCTGAAAATTTTTAATTTCTTCTTCACTTACAAAGGGTGTAATTTTTGATAAATCTAGACTAAGCATTATTTTATACCTCCATTTTAAAGAACGATTGAGTCAATCTGTTCCAATTCTTCTTTCGTAAAGCTTGCATTTGCTGTCATTTTAAGGTTTTCAATTATTTGTTCCGGCTTTGATGCACCAATCAAGACACTTGTAATACCTTCGTGACTATATACCCAGGATAAAGCCATCTGTGCAAGCGACTGACCTCTGTTTTGAGCAATTGTATTTAATTTCACTATCTTTTCCAGTATATCTTGTGACAACGATTTTTCATTTAAAAATCTGCCGTCTGTTTTAACTCTGCTATCATTCGGAATTCCGTTAAGATAACGGTTAGTAAGAAGTCCCTGTGCAAGAGGACTGAAAATAATCATTCCTTTTTTCTTGGTTATTGCACTTTTAAGAATTCCGTTTTTTTCGACCGTTCTGTCTAATATAGAATATCGGTTTTGGTTGATGATAAAGGGACAGTGCAGCTCATCTAATATAGCAGCAGCTTTTTCCATGGTTTCACCATCGTAATTGGATAGACCAATGTAAAGTGCTTTTCCGCTTTTAACAATGCCTGCAAGTGCCCACATAGTTTCATATAGCGGAGTGTCAGGATCCATTCTGTGATGATAAAAAATATCTACATAATCAATATTCATTCTTTTAAGGCTTTGGTCAAGACTTGCAACCAGATATTTTTTGCTTCCTTTATCTCCGTAAGGACCTGGCCACATATAATAACCGGCTTTGGTACTGATTATCATTTCATCACGATACTTCTGCATATTATCATTTAAAATTTTACCAAAATTGGTTTCTGCACAACCTGCTTCAGGACCGTAGTTATTTGCAAGGTCAAAATGAGTAATACCGTTATCAAATGCGGTAAAGCACATTTTGCACATGGTATCATAATCAGACTTGTTACCAAAGTTATGCCATAATCCAAGTGACACAGCAGGAAGCTTTAATCCGCTTTCTCCACACTTTTTATATTCTATGGAATCGTATCTGTTTTGATTAGCATTATACATTATAATAAACCTCCTTTATTAAGATGTTCTTAGTTATATTAGTTTATAAGGTTTTAGGAAAGCCCCATTGGAATAAATCCGCAGAGGCTTTCAAAAGGTAGGGGGTTCTTAATTTTCTGTTAACGACTCAAAGAACATTTTGTTTTTGAGTGCCTCAAGCATTATTTTAGCACTGCTTGCATTGGTGGCAAGCGGAATCTTTTGCACATCACAAAGTCTTAACAGAGCAGATACATCAGGCTCGTGAGGCTGTGCTGTAAGCGGATCACGAAGGAAGATGATTAAATCAAGCTC
>JAFTUP010000285.1 GCA_017466205.1 Clostridia bacterium | reverse complement strand
TTCAATATCTCCAAACTCTCTGCAACATCAGAAAGAGGAGTCTTTCCATCTCTGTAATGAACCTGATAAAGGTCAATGTAGTCTCTGTTAAGTCTTTTAAGACTTCCCTCAACAGCTTTGAAAATATATTCTCTGCTGTTGTCATAGAAAGTTTTTCCGTTTTCAACTCTTACACCGAATTTTGTTGTAATTATTGCTTTATATGAGTCAGCACCAAGAGCCTCTGCTAAGGTTCTTTCACTTTCACCGAGTCCATAAGTATCAGCTGTATCAAAAAAATTAATTCCGTTATCAACTGCAACACGGACAGCATCTATTAATTTCTGTCTTGAAACATCTCCCCAGCCATATCCGCCAAGAGGACATCCGCCCATACAAAGAGCAGAAACTTCTAAATCTGTTTTCTTGATTTGTACTTTTTGCATCAATTCATCACTTCTTCGTTTTTACTTGTTTTCTTCCTGCGTTGTTGTAACAACCTCTGCAGAGCCGTCATCCTCATTGCCTTCATTTGTGAGAACTGACTTCACTGTCATAAACAAAATTTTTATATCTAACCACATAGACAGGTTGTCCACATAGTAGTTGTCATAAGCAAATCTTGCTTCAACGGTATTCGTCTTTCTTCCGTGAACCGCTGCCCAACCTGTAACACCGGGAAGAACATCAAATCTCTTTAATTCTTCTTTAGTGTATTCCTCCCAATATTTTGGGTAATATGTAAGAACCGGTCGAGGACCGATAAGAGCCATTTCACCTTTAATAATATTTACAAGCTGTGGTAATTCATCGATACTTGTTGCTCTGATGAACTTTCCTACTTTTGTAACACGAGCGTCACCCTTTGTACAGAAAACTCCGCCCTCTTGCTGTTCAGCACCTACACACATTGAACGGAATTTGTACATATCATACACTTTCCCGTCTTTACCCACACGCTGTTGAATAAAAATTGCAGGTCCCGGTGAGGTTGCTCTTATTATAATCGCTACCACAAGCATAAGAGGAGAAAGAACTATCAAAGCCACTAATGCAATTAAAAAGTCACACACTCTTTTTACAATTTTGTACATAAAATTAATCCCCTAACAATCCAAATCAAAACATAAATATCCATAATAACTCATTATGATATATTTAAATAATTATAACTCTATACATATAAAATGTCAATGAAATTGGACACTCTTTTTATGATTTGCTAATTTCTTTTTTGTAATTTTTTGGAATATTTTTCTCGGTGCTTTTTCTTATGAAAAAATGCACAAAATAGACAAAAATATTCCAATAATTTTTGTGAACGACTTTGTATGTTTTCATTGACTTTAAGGGAACAACTATTATATAATAGTGTGTAATTTTAATATGCGGAAAATATGGCTTTCTTTATCAAGTGTATTGAAATTAACTTCGTATTTTTTATATTGGAGAGATATATATGGAAAGAAAAGTCGGTACTGTTTCAAGAGGTATTCGTTGCCCTATTATCAGACAGGGTGATGACCTTGTTGATATTACAGTAACAAGCGTACTTGAAGCAGCCCAGAGCGAAGGATTCGAAATGCGTGACAGAGACGTTGTTTCTCTCACAGAATCAATCGTAGCACGTGCACAGGGTAACTATGCATCAGTTGATGATATTGCCGCTGATGTTAAGGCAAAATTAGGTGGCGAAACAATTGGTGTTATTTTCCCGATTTTATCACGTAACCGTTTTGCAATCTGCCTTCGTGGTATTGCTAAGGGTGCAAAGAAAGTTGTTCTTATGCTCAGCTATCCAAGTGATGAGGTTGGTAACTCACTCGTTACTCTTGACCAGGTTGATGAGGCCGGAATCAACCCTTATTCAGATGTGCTTGATGAGGCAAAATACAGAGAGCTTTTTGGCGAAAACAAGCACGAATTCACAGGTGTTGACTATGTAGCGTACTACTCAGACATCATTAAAGAAGCAGGTGCTGAAGCAGAGATTATCTTCGCTAATCAGCCAAAGACAATTCTTGAATACACTGACTGCGTTCTCACTTGCGACATTCACACAAGAGCGAGAACAAAGAGAATTTTAAAGGCTGCAGGTGCTAAAGTTATTTGCGGACTTGATGATATTCTCAATGCTCCTGTAAACGGCAGCGGCTGTAACGAAAAATACGGTCTTTTAGGTTCAAACAAGTCAACTGAAGATACAATCAAGCTTTTCCCAAGAGATTGTCAGGGACTTGTTGAGGATATTCAGGCTGAATTCCTTAAGAGAACAGGAAAGCATATCGAAGTTATGGTTTATGGTGACGGTGCGTTCAAAGACCCACAGGGTAAAATCTGGGAACTTGCTGACCCTGTTGTTTCCCCTGCTCACACAAGCGGTCTTATCGGTACTCCAAACGAATTAAAGCTTAAATATCTTGCTGATAACGACTTCAAAGGTCTTTCAGGTGCTGAACTCAAAGAAGCAATTTCAAAGAGTATTAAGGCAAAGCAGGACAACCTTGTTGGCAATATGGCTTCTCAGGGAACTACTCCTCGTCAGCTTACTGACCTTATCGGTTCACTCTGCGACCTTACAAGTGGTTCAGGTGATAAAGGAACTCCTATCATCCTCGTTCAGGGATATTTTGATAACTATACAGACTAATTAAAACGGCGAAAAGGTTCTGCCTTTTCGCCTATCAATTTTATAAGAAATAATATACATAGATAAAACGGAGGAATTCAAAATGGATTGTAATGTTAGACCCGAAACAATGGAAAGAATTACCACCAAAGCGTTAGCGGATGCTTTTATTGAAGAACAGGTTAAGGCTGTTCGTGAGCAGGTTGGCGACAAAAAAGTTCTTCTCGCTCTTTCAGGCGGTGTTGACTCATCAGTTGTTGCAGCGCTTCTCATTAAAGCAATCGGCAAACAGTTAGTTTGTGTTCATGTTAATCACGGTCTTATGAGAAAGAACGAAAGCGAAAATGTTGTTGAGATTTTCGGCAAAGAGCTTGATGCTAATCTCATTTATGTTGATGCTACTGACCGTTTCCTTGACCTTCTTGCAGGTGTAAGAGACCCTGAAAGTAAGAGAAAGATTATCGGTGCTGAATTTATAAATGTTTTTGCAGACGAAGCAAGAAAACTTGAAGGTGTTGAATTCTTGGCTCAGGGTACAATTTACCCTGATATTCTCGAAAGTGTTAAACAGGCAGAAGGCAAAAAGGCTGTTAAATCTCACCACAATGTTGGTGGACTTCCTGAAGACCTTAAGTTCTCACTTGTTGAGCCAATTAAGTTACTCTTTAAAGATGAAGTTCGTGTAGTTGGTGAGGCTCTCGGTCTTCCACACGCTATGGTTTATCGTCAACCCTTCCCAGGTCCCGGTCTTGGTGTTCGTTGCCTTGGTGCAATCACTCGTGACAGACTCGAAGCGCTTCGTGAAGCAGATGCAATTCTTCGTGAAGAATTTGACAACTGTGGTCTTGCTGAGAAAGTATGGCAGTATTTTATTGCTGTGCCTGATGTTAAGAGCGTTGGTGTTAAAGACGAAAGCAGATATGAAGGCTGGCCTGCAATCATCCGTGCTGTTAATACAACAGACGCTATGAGTGCTACAATCGAAGAAATTCCATACACAGTGCTCCATAAGATTACAGACAGAATCACACACGAGGTTGACGGCATCAACCGTGTACTCTATGATCTCACTCCAAAGCCAATCGGCACAATCGAGTGGGAATAATACCAAAAACGCTGAAAACCCGCATAAACATTGGGTTTTTGAGGTTTTAAAAAGCCTCGTGACAACGTTTTGACAACAATTTCAGATTATTCATAAATAAAGAGCTAACAGATTTTTATTACAAAGTCTGTTAGCTCTTTTTGGTTTTACAGTCCTACTATGCCTATTGCTGTGCCGATTACATCGCTTAATGTAATGCCTTTAATTTGATTTTTTACATAATCCTTAATGCGTTCGCTTTTAAGCTTTCTTGCTAAGTTGGCTACATCGTATGTTTCTGCACATTCGTTAGTTATAAATTCTACAAGTTCTCTAATTGTGGCAAAATTTGAATCTAGGTTTTCTTCCAAATCAATTTTGATTGATTCGTCAAATCGCAATTTGCCGTCATAGTAGTTTACAAGTATGAGTTGCAATTTGTCTTGGTAAGGCTTCTTGAAAATTTGGTTAAATTCGTTTTTTATACTTATAAAAGCCTTTCTATCATAATATACACGGGTGTTATTGCCATCAAATTTCAAAATGATTTTATTGCTGGATTCCTCATCAGGACAAAGATATTCACCATAACCAGCCCAGAAAAAGTCTAAGGTCTTACTGGTGTTGTAATGCCAATACAAATAACAGCTGTCTACGATTGATTGTGTCAGTGGCAAGTCGTATCTCGCAAGCATAATTCCAACAATACGTTTTTCATCATAATCGTATTTATATGACACTTTTCGGTTTAATTTTTGAAGAGTTAAAGCTTCTTCCATTTTTGGTTCCCTTTCTTTTAAATATCTTCTTCGGCTATATATTGTATATCAATTTTTGAATGATCAGAATTTAAATTTTGGTGCATATGTTTTTCAACATTATTACGAATTAGCTCTATTGTTTCTTTAGGAGCAACTATAGCAAGTACACAGGAAAAATTACGTTGTTGGATAGCTTGGTAATTTATGCCCGCTTCATATAGTCTATGCAATGTGTTGCTAATAGCTGAAAACGGCATTGGTTGGCGCCAATACTTAATTTCAAAAATAATATCGCATTTACTTTCAATCGAAATTGCAATAGCATCATAATCATATTTACCAATCCTGACATTTCGTTTAAATATATGCCTTCTTCGGAATGCAATAGGAAGGGCATTTGCGAAATAGCGTTCCTCAATTTCCATATATTTTAGAATTCTATCATGTTGGCTTTGAATATGGGAATCTTCTAAAACAAAATCTTCCTTTAATTCGGATTCTGTTTTTGCTAAAACTTCTGAGTTTTTCAAGGTTGAAGAATCAAGTTCTTTTTGAATTCTTTCAGCTTCTATTAATGCATCCAAATCTTTTTGTACTTTTTTCCAATTTGTTATTCCAATGATAACAAGAATCACTCCCGTGATGAACATTATGACAAGGAGAAATGGAAGCACTTTTAAAATAAAATTCATTATTTGTTCTCTCTGCTGGAGACCATATTGAGAATACTTTGAAAGCTGATCATATTCAACCTGACTAATTAGTGCTACATCTGTATTTAATAAGTAAAGTAGCGACGCAAAAGGTAAGGCAATCAAAACAATTCCTAAAGATACTAAGAATTTGTGAAGACTATCATATTCTAATTTTTTCCATAAGATACCTCGTTATTGGTCTGCTTTTTTCGCATTGCGAAGTTCGTTAAGAGCATCCCTTGTGTGCTGTACCTCTACCTCGGGATATGTATAACGCCAATGGTCATATTCCTCTTTACTAATTTCACCGTTACGATACTTCTCTGATTCTTTCTGCCAAGCAGTAAAACGCTCAAGCAAAGAAATGTAAGATGTGCCTCTGTTTTTATCAAGACAAATGCAAATTTCTCCATCAACCTTGTTAATCTTTAAGCCATAAATATCCTCTAATGCAAAAAGCGTATGCATAAATCCGATTTCGGTGTCAATATCAGGAACATTTAATGCCATAGTAGATACACCCAAAGTATTGGCAAGTACTTCCGTTAAATCAGATTTAGGTGTCCTCGTTCCAGACTCATACTGTGCCAAACGAATATCAGCTGTTTTTTCAGGAAAGCCAACCTGAACACCAAGAAACTTTTGTGTCATACCTTTTAGATTACGAAAATATCGTATTCGTTCACCAATAGCCATAATAGTTCACTCCTTGTTAATATGCAACATATAGAGTATAACACATTTGTTTAAGTTTAGTCAATATGATATAAACAAAAAAGTTTAACTTTTTTTATTGTTCGCACACTTAACTTAACTCTTTTTGTTTAGTATAATTAAGATAACCTAACTAATTATGTTTAAGTTTTCTATATTAACAAACATATAAATTCAATAGTTTCAATCTGTAAAACATATAAAACAACATATAGTCTGGAAAAAATATTACATATAGATGCCAAAACACAACTTATTGAAAGGAGTGAAAAAATGTTTGAAAATTACTATTTAACTGTTGACGAGGTTGCACAAGCTTTAAAGATTTCTAAATCTTTTGCCTATAAAGTAATAAGAAATATGAATGCTGAATTAAAAGAACAAGGTTTCTTTACAATGTCAGGCAGAATAAATAAACAATTCTTTTTAGAAAAGACACAATATAACCCAAACAAATTAAAAGAAAGGAAGTAATTCAAATGGCAGTCTATAAAGATGAAAAAACAAATTCTTGGATGGTTTATTATCGAGTGACAGATTGGACTGGAAAGCGAAAACAAAGTACTAAAAGAGGATTTCTTACCAAAAGAGATGCATTGGCTTGGGAACGAGAGTTTTTGAACAAGGTACAAACGGACCTCAATATGACTTTTGCCAGTTTCATTGATATCTATACTGCAGACATAAAGAATCGTATTAAAGAAAATACATGGCAAACAAAAGAACATATTATAAAATCAAAAATACTCCCCTATTTTGGTAAACGCAAAATAAATGATATTCAATCTAAATATATTATCGCTTGGCAAAATGAAATGATAAAAAGCAAGGGAAAGGATGGTAAAAAATACTCTCCTGTATATCTTAAAACACTGCATAACCAATTGAGTGCAATCTTCAATCACGCAGTAAAATTCTATGGCTTAAAACAAAACCCAGCCTCAAAGGTCGGTAATATGGGTAAATCCAAAAATCGTGAAATGCTCTTTTGGACACAAGAAGAATATCAAAAATTCGCCTTTGCAGTGATGGACAAACCCGTATCCTATTACGCATTTGAAATGCTGTATTGGTGCGGTATCC
>JAFTUP010000284.1 GCA_017466205.1 Clostridia bacterium | reverse complement strand
GAGCGAATGCGAGACTGATGAGGTGTAGGATACGAAGTATCCGTTATAATTCGTTTTCCACCTCATCCGTCACTGCGTGACACCTTCCCCTCGAGGGGAAGGCTAAGATTATTTAATATTAATTGAGGTGAAATGATAATGTACAATTTTACAGGTTTTAGTGAAAAGGCAAATATGGCACTTAACAAGTCTATTGAGGTTGCCGAGGATTCAGGTCACACATACATCGGCAGTGAGCACGTTTTATTGGGTATTCTTGATACAACAGATTCCGTTGCAGGAAAATTGCTTAATTCAAAAGGTGTAACATATTCAAGGATTTATGAAGTCATTTGTCAGACAGTTGGTACAGGTGTTCCGACAGAATTAAACCCTGCCGACTTCACACCACGAAGCAAGCATATAATCGAAAATGCCTTGATGCTCGCTTCATCAACAGGTCAATCACTTGCGGGAACAGAGCATATTCTCATATCTCTCTGTCGTGAGGGCAGCGGTTACGCTTGTCAGATTCTCAACCGTGCAGGTGTAAGCCCACAAAGTTTGATTCGTGATATTGCAGCTGTTGCCGGCAATAAAAACAGTCAGCAGAAATCTTATGGTCAGCAAGGCAAGAAGAGCAATTCAGTTCTTGAAAAGTTTTCAAGGGATTTGACAAGTCTTGCAAGAGAAAATAAAATCGACCCTGTAATTGGTCGGGAAAATGAAATTCAACGAGTTATTCAGATTTTAAGCCGTCGTAGTAAGAATAATCCTTGCTTAATCGGTGAGCCCGGTGTGGGTAAAACTGCAATTGCCGAGGGTCTTGCACTTAAAATCGCAAAGGGTACTGTGCCGGAACTTTTGAAGGATAAAAAAATCGTGTCACTTGATTTGACAGGAATGGTGGCAGGTACAAAATATCGTGGTGACTTTGAAGAACGAATCAAAGGCATTATTGATGAGGTTAAGGATTCAAAGGACATTATCCTTTTTATTGACGAAGTGCATACACTTATCGGCACAGGTAGTGCTGAGGGTGCAGTTGATGCTGCAAATATCTTAAAACCATCCTTGGCTCGAGGAGAGCTTCAGTTAATCGGTGCAACAACCATTGACGAATATCGTAAAAATATCGAAAAAGATGCTGCTCTTGAACGCCGTTTTCAGCCTGTTACTGTAGGTGAACCGTCAACTGATGAGGCTGTAGAAATTCTTAAAGGTATCCGTGATAAATACGAGGCACATCATAAAGTAAAAATCACCGATGAAGCAGTAAAATCAGCAGTAATGCTCTCACACAGATATATTGGTGACAGATTTTTACCTGACAAAGCTATTGACTTGATTGACGAGGCTTGTTCTAAGGTGCGACTTGAATCCTTAACTCCACCTGATGAAATCAAAGAGATGGAAAACAGACTTTCTTCTCTTTCTGCAGAAAAAGAAATGGCTGTAAATCAGCAGGATTTTGAGCGAGCAGCAAAACTCCGTGATGAAGAAAAATCACTTCAGCAGGAGTTGAATTCCCAAAAAGCAAAGTGGCAGTCATCGGCACCTGAACGTGATTTGCAGGTTACAGAAACCGAAATTGCAGAAATTGTTTCAGACTGGACAGGTGTTCCCGTGAGCAGAATGACACAGGAAGAAAGTGAAAAACTTCTTAATATGGAATCGGAAATTCACAAGAGAATTGTAGGTCAGGAAAAGGCTGTTTCTGCAGTCAGCCGTGCAATCCGTCGTGGTCGTGCAGGACTTAAAGACCCTAAAAGACCAATGGGCACGTTCCTTTTCTGCGGTCCTACGGGTGTTGGTAAAACAGAGCTTACAAAGGCTTTGGCTGAAGCTATGTTCGGTGACGAAAATGCTATGATAAGACTTGATATGTCCGAATTTATGGAAAAGCATACGGTTTCAAAGCTGATTGGTTCACCTCCCGGATATGTAGGCTTTGATGAAGGCGGACAGCTTACGGAAAAAGTTCGCAGAAAGCCTTATTCAGTAATTCTCTTTGACGAAATTGAAAAGGCTCATCCTGATGTTTTCAATGCACTTTTACAGATTCTCGACGATGGTATTCTGACAGATTCACAAGGTCGAAAAGTTGATTTCAAAAACTGTGTAATCATTATGACATCGAATGTTGGTGCAAGACTCATAAACGAAGAAAAAGCCACATTTGGCTTCGCAGCAAGTGAAAACAGCCACTCTGAAGAAAAAATCAAAGAAGCTGTTATGAGTGAACTTAAAAATACTTTCAGACCTGAATTCTTGAACAGAATTGACGACACAATCGTTTTTACAAGACTTTCCGAAGATGATATAAAAGAAATCGCAAAACGTCTTTTAAAAGGATTGGAAAAGCGAATGAGTGACATTGAAATCACTATGACCTTTGATGATTCTGTTGTTGATTTCGTGTCAAAGGCAGGATATGATAAAATTTACGGTGCAAGACCACTAAAGAGATCAATTCAAACAAATATAGAAGATGTTCTGTCAGAAAAAATTCTTTACAAGTCTATCGAAAAAGGCAAATCATATATATGATCTATGGATGAGAAACAGTTGAAGATTGAAAATTGTTAAATAAATTATAATTTGTCGGGATGAAAAAAGTGCAAAGTGTAAAACGTAAAGTGGAAAACGTCGGAACTGCGTTGCAATTATAATAAAATCATATAATATAATCAGCGTTGCAGACCCTACAGAGTTTAGGGTGACACACGAAAGCAGGTATGAAAAACCCCTCAGTCATTTTTGACAAAATGACAGCTCCCCATCAAGTGGGGAGCCCAAATTGGCCTTCCCCCTGGAGGGGAAGGTGGCACGAGCATAGCGAGTGACG
>JAFTUP010000283.1 GCA_017466205.1 Clostridia bacterium | reverse complement strand
TATCGAAAAAGAGGAAACCGAAGTTCCTGAAGAACCTATTCCCGAACCTGAAGTTGAAAAACCGGATGAAGACCTTGAGCCTATCGAAGATGTTGAACCCGAAGAACCTGAAGGCAACAACACAGGACTTATCATCATACTTGTAATTGCTGTAGCAGCAGGTATCGGTGGTTATTACTACAAGGTTATTCTTCCTAAGAAGAAACTGAAGGATGCCGATGACATTGAAGACTTTGATTTCGGTGACGAAGACGATGAACTTGATGAAGATGTCAAGGAAGCTGAAGAAGTTTACGACACTGATGATGAAGAAACTGAATAATTTTTATTGCGGATAGCACCTCTTTATGGGGTGCTATCTGTATTATAAGAACGGAGGACTACAAAAGTGAAACTTATAATTTCTGAAAAACCGTCACAGGCCTTTGCATATGCAAAAGCTCTTGGTGTTAAAGGCAAAAAAGACGGATATATGGAAAGCAATGAATTTATCATTACTTGGTGTGTGGGACATTTGATAACACTTTCTGACCCATCGGTTTACGATGAAAAATATAAAAAGTGGAACTATGATGATTTACCCATCCTTCCACCAAACTTCAAGTATCAGATTTCCAAAGATAAAGAAAAACAGTTCAAGGTTGTTAAATGGCTTATGAACCGCAAGGATGTAACCGAGATTGTGAACGGATGCGATGCCGGGCGCGAAGGTGAACTTATCTTCAGACTTGTATATATGCAAGCAGGTTGTGACAAGCCCTTTAGCCGACTTTGGATTTCATCTATGGAAGACTCTGCAATCCGTGAAGGTATGGCAAATCTTAAAACCCGAAGTGAGTTCGATAATTTATATTATTCTGCACTATGTAGAATGTGGGCGGATTGGATTGTTGGCATCAATGCCACAAGACTCTTTTCTCTGCTTTATAGAAAAACACTAAACATCGGACGAGTTCAGACACCGACACTTGCGATGCTGACTCGAAGACACGACCAAATATCTTTTTTCAAAGAAGAAAAGTTTTATAAAGTTAATGTTCATATCGGTGGTGCAACTGCATCCACGGATAGAATTAACGATGAAACGGCAGCAAACAACATTCTTTCATCCTGTAGAAACTATCCGGTTATCTGTAATTCCGTTCTCTCAGAACGCAAATCGGTAGCAGTCCCGAAGTTGTTTGACTTGACTTCACTGCAAAGAGAAGCAAATAAAGTTTTAGGATACACTGCAAAACAAACTCTTGATTATGCTCAGTCCCTATATGAGAAGAAACTCATCACATATCCAAGAACCGACAGCAGATATTTAACGGACGATATGGGCGAAACTTTAAGTGCTGTTTTGCATATGGCAGCAAAAGTTCCACCTTTTGATAACATTCCCAATTTCTATCCTTCAACCGAGCAGGTTATAAATAATAAAAAGGTATCAGACCATCACGCAATTATACCTACAAAAGAGCTTGAAAAAACTGATTTGGGGACACTTACAAACGGTGAAAAATCACTTCTTTTACTTATAATTTGCAGATTGCTTTGTGCGGTGTATTATCCATATACCTATGAGAGTGTTACCACTGAATTTGAGTGTCACGGACACAAATTCACTCTCAAGGGTACGAAGGTAATATCACTTGGATTTAAAGAAATTCAAAACCTTATCAAGTCCCCAAAAGATGAAGACGAAGAAAACGATGTTCTTCTGTCAGACTTCCATCAAGGACAGTTATTTGAAAACTGTGAAATGGATGTATCCGAGCATCATACTAAGCCTCCGAAACCTCATACTGAAGCAACACTTCTTTTTGAAATGGAAAAGGCTGGTGCAAAAGATATGTCTGATGATGTTGAACGCAAAGGTATCGGCACTCCGGCAACGAGAGCCGCAATCATCGAAAAAATTGTTCAAACAGGTTTTGCAGAGAGAAAAGGAAAAAATATTGTTCCTACCAAAAACGGTAATATTCTTATCTCTGTGCTACCAGAAACATTTACTTACGCAGACCTTACTTATGAGTGGGAAAATAAACTGATTTTGATTACTAAGGGAGAACTTTTATACACAGAGTTTATGCGTGAAATTAAACAAATGATTTCGGAACTCGTGAAAAAATACCCCTGTATCACCAAAGAGGAAAACCGTATCTTTGAAAACGATATTACACGATAAGGAGGACTAAACAATGGCTGAAGCAATTACTTCTTCTGTTATTCCATTCGAGCTTGAAAGCGAAAATCAGAAGGACAAAATCAAAGAAATTACTGATAAATTGGAAGCAGGTATAAAAGACCTCTTCAGTAGCGAAAGGTATATGGAATATTTGCAAACAATGTCAAAATTCCATAACTACAGCTTTAATAACACTCTTCTCATAATGTTTCAGAAACCGGATGCTTCCGCAATCGCCGGATATAATGCGTGGAAGGATAAATTTCACAGACAGGTAAAAAAAGGCGAAAAAGGAATAAAAATTATTGCTCCAGCACCGTACAAAAAAACAATCGAAGTTGAAAAACTTGATAAAGCGGGACAGCCTGTTTTTGACGGTGATGGAAAACCTATAATGACAACAACAGAAATCCAAGTTCCGACATTTAAGGTAACATCAGTATTTGATGTGTCACAGACTGAAGGTGAACCCCTTCCTACGATTGCTACGCAGTTA
>JAFTUP010000282.1 GCA_017466205.1 Clostridia bacterium | reverse complement strand
TGTTTTCTGCAATGTCATCAATATCTTTAGAAAAGAAAGGTTCATCAATAAGCAAAGAGTTTTTGTTAATAAGCCTCGCCTTGATTTTTAAATCTTCATCACTATCATCTAAATGCTTTGCGTAATAATCTATTCTGTATTTTCTGTTGTTGCAGTAATTGTAATATGCCTGCTCCGTTGCCTTAGTCAGCCACTCTCTTTTATCCCGTGACGGACTTTCTTTCCATCCCAAAGGTAAATCTTTAGGCCTGAACTTTTCTTCCGGTATTGCAACGGTATTTAAAAACTGAAAGTTAAGCTCAGTTAAATTTTCATTTTCACCTTTACCTACATTCGAAATGTATAACGAGTGTCTGTATTTTTTACAGCGTTCAAGATAATCATTAAAACTTAAATCGTTTTCACTCAGCCAACCTTTACCCTTGAACATTGTATCGGTAAGAATAAGATTTATTTTATCAACAGGATGCTCAACACCCCACATATCTTTTACGGAATATATACCAACATTTTTCAAAAATGATTTGAAATCGACCTCGTGTACCATACCTTTTATGTAAGGCAAACGAATCTGAAAAGAAGAATGAATATGTTTCCCGCAGAACTGTTTATCAATTTCTTTTGCAAATGCTGGTGAGATAACCCCCTCACCGTCGAATGAATCGTAAGAAAATTTAATGTCCTTTTCGGCACGGTTGTATTTTTTTACAGCCGTATTTTTATCTTTTGATGTAACTGTTACTGCGTGAGTTTTAATAAATCTTTCCCAAGTTTTGATGATAACAATGCTGTCTTTATCAAAAAGTTTTTTGTTTTCAATTCTTGTACCACCCGAAAACATAAGTCCGTTGTAAGCATAAAGCTTACTTAACTGACACAAACCGATGTTCATATCAAGCTCAATTCTCTCTTTAACTTTTTCATAAACATCACTTCTTATGAAAGACAAGCGAGCATTTCTGCTCATGCTTGCAGAACGTTCAAAAGCAACAAAGTTTTTCATTCCTGTTCCCAAATCAATATTTATTCCTTCAGGGCGGAACATTGATTTTGCTTTTAATTGTCTTAAACGGATGCGTTCACTCTTTGAATCTCTGTCAAAAATTCCGCTGAAGTCAATGTAAACTATCACATCAGAGAGCTCGGAAATTTTTGTATCGCTCTTCGGTTGAGTAAATTTATCCGAAGTTAAAACGCTCATTAACTGATAAAACATAGCACAATCATCTTGCAAAGTATTTTCTTTATTCATCAAACACTTTGAAGTTGCACTGTTATTAAGATTAAAAATATATGTTTCTTCATTTTGCTTTTCTGCATAAGAGATAATTCCTCTTGCGGAAAGCATCGGTATTTCATAAGTAATATGTGCCATTGTTTCACCTCAAATGCACTTGTTCTGTATAAAAAACACTACAGCCACCCCTGTAATGTCAACTCTTTTGCACCCGAAAAATCGGGTGCTTTTTTCATTCAAAACGGCGGTATTACTTTAACGAGCATTGGATTTTGGTACCACAAAATCCGTTTTGGGGAAAGCCACCCCGAAAATCAAAACAGAAAAGAGGTGAAAATTTTATGAAAGAAAACAAAAAGACGAAACTTGTAAAAGCATATTTTACTGAAGAAGATTACGAAAGGCTTAATTATCTTTGCAGTATAATGAAAATTTCAAAATCAAAAATGATTCGGTTTCTGCTTTATTACAAGAACATTAAAGAAGCTCCGCCTGTTGATTACACAGTTTTAATCAGAGAAATG
>JAFTUP010000281.1 GCA_017466205.1 Clostridia bacterium | reverse complement strand
TTCTTAATCAGCATGGGATCATGAGTATATATTTCTACATCCTTCTCGCCTTGGTTATATAGAATTATTGTTTCTTGTTCAAGCAATGATGGTTTATATTTACTCATTTATTACCACCCTTTCCAGGAACATTTTCTTCAGCGGCAAGCATGGCTTCGATATACATTCTTGTTGATTTTGGTACATGTCTTCGATATATTTTGTCCATGCCTTCTGCCAAATGTGTTTCAAGATTTTCATAAACTTCAGGTGAATGAACTTTGATTCCACGGAGTTTTTCAACGCTGTAATTGAATGAAATTTTTTCAAGTTTCATCTATGAAACACCTCCTATCCCATAGTCATTTCGTTTGTCTGTTCAGGCTCACAATACTCGGATACAAGGTAGTCATATTTTTCAAGAAATTCATCTGCTGTGAATTCTTCTCCTGTGTAGTTATAGTCATCATCTGTCATGAGAATTCCATTTGCAGAAGTCATTTCCTCTCCATCGATGATTCGTGGCTCTATTGCATCCTTGCTCAGTACTGTTCCCCAATGATTAACTGCAACATAGTCTTTCAGTTCACACATGTTGCCATCCATACCGCCATCTCTGATGTCGTATCGGTACATTCCATCAGGAACATCTTTATCTTCAATCCTCAGATTAGTGAATAGCATCGGCTTGTTAAATATGATTACAGCTTCATATTTTTGAGGCATATTGTCTTTCATTTTTTCTATGAGTCTTGACCTGTAAACATAATGAAAATCAGCCAATTCTTTTCTCGTCATATTGACTGCTTTTAAGGATTTTTCAAGCATTTCTTTCGCCTTTTCAGGCTGTGCCATATGTTTGAATTCATGCATATGCATATCTCCCCACCAGTCAGTGACTTTTTCACTCTCCGGAATTTTATACAATTCTTCATAGGTTGCAATCAATTCCACTTCTTCATATGTGAATTTTTCATTTCCAAGTATCACTAATTTCACCTCTTTCCAATTCATTTTTTAAGATAACAAGCGCTTTTTCAAAGGCTCCTATCCCACTGAAAAAACTTCCAAGCCGTATGTCATTAAACAAGTACGGCATTGCAATATACAGTTTGCGATAGATGGCAAGCAAAACATTTACTACTATTGAGTTTCCTGTCTGCTTATATATCTGTGCGTTACTGACTCCTGCGTTTTTCATCTTTTCATAGTCTTCTTTTTCAAATCCCATGAGCAACACATTCTCAAGAGGTTCAAGCTTTCTTATCCTTTTTCCGTCAAATACAGCGGTATGTGGGTTCCCTGCTCTTAGTGTTGGAGCGAGTGTAAGCCCTACCTTGCAATCCTGAAATCCGCTTTTTACAAGGCATTGATACATATCCTTTTTGCAGGATATAATGTTCTCAATGTCTCTTTCATACACCTTTCTGACAGAGGGTTTTATGCTTTGTTGGATATAGATATTCGGAACCCTTGTTTCATAAAAGTCTGACATATCTACAGGCAATAAAAAGTCATTAAGATTACCGATGTTTTCTTCCTGATCGGGGAACTTAAATTTTCCATTGTCAACAGTTTGCTTTATCATTACTATGTAGAGTCTTTCTCTGTTCTGAGGTATTCCGTATCCTTTGCTGTTAAGGACTCCCATGTATATGTTGTAACCGTATGACATAACCTCTTCTATAAAAAGTCCGAACATTTTATTAAAACTTGAACTTAAAATGTTTTTTACATTCTCATAGATTGCTACATCAGGTCTTACATATTTTAGGATTCTGAGCCATTCTACAAGCAGTGATGACCTTGTTTTTTCAATATCTTCACTGCCACAGTTAGGGCATTGTTTTCTTATATCTGCATGCACTGTCAACGGATTATATTCCGTATTGCAGTTTTTGCATTTCCACACTGCTCCTTTTCTGGCTCCCGATATACTGAAATCTTGACAGGGTGTCCCTCCAACCATAAAATTAAAAGGTTTAAGATTCTTTTCATCCACTTCTTCAATGTTGCCGAGATTCTTTCCGATATTCTCATTATGTATAGTGCAATAACTTTTAACAGCTTCTCCATCTATTTCGCAAAAATGGATTAGCTCGTATCGCATTTATACTCCTTTCTGCATGAGAAAAGCGAGACATTTCTGCCTCGCTTATATTCACTATTCTCTTATAGGCGGTCTTAGAATGATTATATTTCCTGTACTGAAAGAAACATATATATTGCCTTGCTTTGTTTTTATAGGGACTTCCTCAAAATGAACTCCCCATTCAGCACCGCACTCAATTTCTGCCCAACATTCAAATTCCACAATATCATTTTTTGTGAATTTGCGTTTGCCTTTAAATGTAAGCACTCCAACCAATCTACGATTATGTTTTTCTACGCTTGGATACATCGATATTAGTTTTTCTCCTACTTTAAAATGATCAGCCAAGCCTGTCCCTTCTGTCTCTGATAAATAATCAACAATAGCTTCATTTATCTTATCTCTGTATTTGACTCCGCTAATCTTTCTGAGTTCGTCTGTATACACGTATGGTCTGTCATCTTCATTAAGATATACTCCAACGGGAACATAGATTTTATGTTCATAGATTTTTGCCATTTTCTACACCTCCTCACATCCCGGACATACCTTGCATTCCCTGCATGCCCTCATTTAGATTCTGCTCAAGCTTCTGTTCCATTTCTTCGTCAGTGTTTATGTAGTACTCTTCTGAATCCCAAAAGTGAACATAGATTTCTCCGCCGGATACTTGGATTTCTCGCTGCTCAAATGATTCTCCCCATCCATCCGAAAACTGTCCTGTGACATAGTCTTTTAAGTCATCAATTTCAGTTTGTGTGAGAGGTTTAGTCATTTTAATAACTGCAACACCCATCATAGTATCACGAACCATTTCTACATCAGGTTTTATACTATACACCTTATTTCGGCTGATATTATCTTTACCGAAATATCTTGCAAGACCTCTTTCTCCATCTTCGAGATTGAAGTCATAAACCTTCTTTCGGATTTCTCTCAGATATAGCTCTCCATCTATTTCATTGGTATCGCCCATTTCTCTGTCAAGTTCCTCGACTTTGAGTGGAACATACAGCTTCATTTCGAGTGTTGCTTCCTCTCTCATCCTTTGCTCAAGCATGTAGTTGATAGGCATTTCAATGTTCGGAGCATAGCTCATATACCTTGCATAATCATAGCCCTGTGTATCAACCATTATTCCATCACCATTAGGTCCGATAACGAGAACACCGTGCACACCGTCTGTTACAGGTTCGTAGGTTTTTTCGTTATACTCTTTAAATATTTCTACATCTTCTGTTCTTCTTACCTTTGTGAACTGTTCTTCATCCGCATAGATGATTTCGTCAACATAGAAATTCGTTACATCACTTGAGAGTCCGTTTCTCGAAAACATTCCTCGTAGCATAATTGTTGTTCGTTCAGGATACAAGGCAGCTTCTCTTTGTATAAGTTCCTCGACATCATAACCTTTTTCCTTGCAGAATAATGCAATTTCTTCTTCCGAAATTACAAGTTCATCATTTTCATAGCGAACAAAAGCACTATTTAGATACGCCGCAATTTTATGCT
>JAFTUP010000280.1 GCA_017466205.1 Clostridia bacterium | reverse complement strand
TTTTGTAAATAATAGGTTTGTATAAAGAAAAATGCCGAAGACTTTCGTCAACGGCAAAGAACTACGTAATTAAGCCTTGTTAAGCTTTGTAACGAGGGCAGACTTTTTACGAGCTGCATTATTCTTATGAAGAAGACCCTTAGCAGCAGCCTGGTCGATTTTCTTAACAGCAACCTTTACAAGCTCATTCTTATCAGCAGCATTAGTTTCGATAGCTGCGTTAGCCTTCTTAATAGCTGTCTTGAGAGCTGAATTTGTTGACTTGTTACGCTGTGCCTTTGTCTTGTTAACGAGAACACGCTTTTTAGCTGATTTGATATTTGGCATATTCGTTACACCTCCTTCGTATTTACAGATACATATCTTAACACGAATTAAAATAAAAATCAAGTTATTTTTTTAATTTGATTATTATTTTTATAAACTTTTTTTACTTTAGGAGCGTATTATGGCACTCAGAACGGATATAGCACTGGAACAGCACGACTTTTTAGAAGAAGAACACAGGAAAGGTGTAGAGGTCAAAAAGTGGAAAAAGGGAGATGTAGAGCTTGTAAAAGTCCATATTAAAACTCGTGACGGTGCTGAAAATATGAAAAAACCAATGGGAAAATATTATACAGTCCTGCTTCCTGAATTTTCCCACGAAAGTGAAATTTTAGATTTTCGTCTTGAAATTTTAAGCGATATTATCAAGGAGCTTCTGCCCCAAAATGCAAAAACCTTTCTTGTAGCAGGACTTGGAAACGAAAATATTACTCCTGATGCTTTAGGACCTTTGTGTGCGAAAAAAATTTTTTCAACTCGTCATTTTGAAAATATAACAGAGCTTAAAAGCAGCCTGCCTGACTTAAATCCTGTTGCATCAATTTCTACAGGTGTTTTAGGACAAACAGGTATTGAAACAGCCGAATATATAAGCGGTATAGTGAATTTTGTCAAGCCGGATGCAGTAATAATTGTTGATGCATTGGCTTGTGGTAAACTGTCAAGTCTCGGAAAAACAATTCAGCTTTCAGATACGGGTATAACGCCGGGTTCAGGAGTGGGAAATTTCAGAAAAACCATTGACAGTTCAACACTTGGAGTACCTGTTGTGTCGTTGGGAGTACCAACTGTAATGGACCTTGAAACAGACGTGAACATGATAGTCACACCAAAGGATATTGATACAATTATTTCACGTGCTTCAGCACTTTTATCGTTGAGCATAAACTGTGCATTACAGCCAACTGTCACACCTGAAACCTTTTTGTCTCTATCATAAACAATTGTTTCTTCGCATAATTTGTATTGATAAAATGCGAAAAGAGATGATAATTTGAAAAAAAGGACAAACAATCAGAACAGGTTATTTATGTATGTTTCAATGTGGGTAATTCCGATTTTTCTCATAATTACAATATTAACAAACGGTATTGACTATTGCTTTGAAAACCTTGCCTGTGCAGGTGCGTTTCTTTCAAATCCAAAAAGCTTTTTTACTGAAAATACAGAAACCGATGCTGTAAATGAAATGGCAAATTCAGAAAATGTTGAAGTTGAGACAGCGGTTCAGGTCAGTGCAATTCCTGACGACATTCAAAGGCTTATAAATGAAGCAGAAATACAATATGCCAACAGCACAAATGACGGTGAAATCACAGAAAAGGATTACAGTATACAAAACGCAACCTCAGAGCTTGACGGCTTGTATGTGCGGAATACAACTCTTAGTCACCAGATTAATATTGAAAAATATCTCAAAAGCAGGGTCTATGCTGATATTGATAAATCAAAACCCTCAGTTCTGATTTACCATACTCATACAACTGAAACCTATGAGCTTCTTGACAGAGGCTTTTATACGAACGAGAGAGACTCAAGAAGTGAAAATGATGATGAAAATATGATTAGAATAGGTGAGGAGATATGTAGTGTTTTAGAAGAGAACGGTTATATAACCATTCACGATAAAACCGTTTATGATAAGGAATACAGCGGTGCGTATGACCGTTCTCGAGAAAGTATTACAAAAATTTTAAAGGATAATCCGTCAATTCAGATTGTTTTGGACATTCACCGTGATGCAATATATTTAAAGGATGGCACTCGTGTAAAGCCTACAACTGAAATAAACGGACAAAAGACAGCACAGATTATGATAATTTCAGGCTGTGAGGACGGAAATGTAACTGATTTTCCAAATTGGGAAAAGAATTTATCCTTTGCGGTTCAGCTTCAGAACAAAATTAAGACTACATATCCGTCACTTTTGCGACCGTTGTTATTCTGCAGCCGAAAATACAATATGGACCTGACACCCTGTTCTTTGTTAATTGAAATCGGCACAGATTCAAACACACTTTCAGAGGCTGTGTATTCAGCCAATCTTTTTGCACAGGAATTATCATCATTTCTGGAGGAGTTTCAATATGAATGAGCTTAATAAAATCATAAAAGCATATTTGATGTGTGTAATTGTCACAACATTGACAACACTTTTTTTATGCTCTGTATTTATTGCAAAAACCAATACTGATATAATGCTTTTCGGGTTGCAATAGACTGATTTTTTGTGTATAATTATATCAGAGCTTATGAAAGGAATTTACATATTTATGAATTTTAAAGAGATTGGTAATAACGGACTTTGCGAGGGCTTCGCAGTCATCAAACAATGTGAAAAGAAAATGGCAAAAAACGGAAATGCTTATCTTGACCTTGTTTTGTCAGATAAGGATGGCGAAATTTTTGCAAAATTATGGGATTATAACGAAGCGTCACACGGAAAATATGACACAGATATGTTTGTTAAAATCAGAGGTGTTATTTCACAGTATAACGGTCATGACCAGCTTCGTATTGAGCGTATTCGTCCTGTAATCGAAAGTGATAATGTTGATGTTTCTGATTTTGTAAAATCAGCGGACTATTCAGGGGATGAAATGTATAATCACCTGATTTCAATTGTAAATGCATTTAAAGACGAGGAATTAAAGAAACTTGTTTCATATCTTTTGGAAAAAAATAAAGAGAAAATTCTTTATTTTCCTGCGGCATTCCGTCTTCATCACGCAATTCGCAGCGGACTTTTAATGCATACTGCTTCAATTGTGAAGCTTTGTGAGTCAGTTTGTAAGGTTTATCCCTTTGTGAATCGTGAGCTTCTGATTTCAGGTGCAATTCTCCACGATATTGCAAAAACCGTTGAATTTGATGTTAAGGAAACAGGAATTGCATCCGGCTATACTGTTGAGGGCAACCTTTTGGGACATCTTGTAATGGGTGCGATGATGGTTAAGGATGCCGCTGAAAAGCTTAATATTGACAGTGAAAAATCAATGCTTTTGCAGCACATGATTTTATCTCATCACGGTGAGCCCGAGTTCGGTGCTGCTGTCAGACCGCTTTTTCTTGAAGCAGAGCTTCTCTCACAGCTTGACTTAATGGATGCCCGTGTTTATGAGATTATGGATGCGGTAAACGGAATCAATAAAGGTGAGTTTACAAACAGACTCTGGGCCCTTGAGGACAGAAAATTCTATAAATACAACGACGAAACCTTAAAGGTTGAATTATTCTGAAAATTTATACGCACAGTATGGCGAGGTCCTTTGACCTCGCTTTTGTTGTATGATTTAGCAAATTATAAATTTGTCGGGATGATTAAATAATTTGATATATTGGTAGGGCGGGGTCTTGACCCCGCCGACGTTGGTTGATATGTCGCTTTTCGGCGGGGGGTGCGGGTGTCCGGTGGACACCTCTGCGAAGCAGAAGCACCGACCGAACCGGCAGGTGAGACACAAGACCCCGCCCTACCGTGACACCAATGGTTTTACATTTATCCCCACAAACTCCGATTTGCCGATATGTTTTTTCAAGTGAAACAAATGACATGTATTTATGAAAAATGTCGTGCAAATTCTATTACTATGTAGTATAATGATTTCGATTAAGTATCTTTTGACAAAAAGGACGGAGATATAGTTGAAAACTTATGGTACATATTTTCAAAACGATAAAGAAAAGCCCATTAAATATGGTGAAATCAATTTAATCAATCCAGAAAGACAAAGACTTCGTGGCGAGCCTTTGTATAAAGGCGTGGAAGCTTGGCCTGTTTTTCAAGGTTTCTGTGGAACAGACTTTGAACTTATGAAAATGGGTCGGGAAAATAAGCTTTCTGCGAAATTCCCTGAGGGTGAAAATCGTCTTATAAATGGTCACGAGGGTGTTGTCTGGGTGCCATCAGAAAACAGATTCGCAATTGTGCTTATCCGTGGCGGTGATAGTTGCGACCCCACCCGTTACACAGAAGATGAAACATATTTTGAATACGGTTGCGATAAGGCTGACGGTCTTTTCTGTGACAAAAACTATTTCAACCCTGATATGCTTTTGCACTTGCCTGAAAAATATGAAAATATTGAAAAACTTCCATTATCAGTTGCAAAGAAGCTGTCCTTTGCTGACCCTTACGCTTGTGCTATATTCCAGCTTGAACGAATGGAGGATTTGGGTGAAGCTCAGAATTTCAGAGTTGAAATGGCAAAGCATAAATGTTCTGAACAGAAAGCTCGAAAATTAGCAAAAGACAATATTTTCTCTAAGACAGTTGTTTTTGGTCTTGGTATGACAGGACTTTTTATTGCAGACCAGATTAAGCGAAATCACCCAAATGCTCAAATTCTCTTTGTCGGCAGAAGTGATGAAAACTGCAAAAAAGTTGTTTTCTCAAAAGAAATTGCAGGTGCAGATTATCTTTGCACAAGTGGTCTTACTGAAGAAGAAACAGCAGAAAAGATTATGGAGAAAATTGGTGGCAGGGCTACAATGTTTGTAGGAACAAGTGGCTCAAATGTTGAACATAGAATCGCATTTCAACATAAAGTTCTCGGTTGTAACGGTGTATATAACAGTTTCTCATTAGGCCCTGTTGTGTCTTATGATACAATGCCATTCGGTTTTGAAAATCATTTGATATTTGCATCAATCAATTTCCGTCAGGAGCACATGGAAAAGGCGATAGATGTCCTTGTTGATAGTCGTTATGATGAGGTTGTTGAACTTATTGACAAAGAAGAATTTATCAGCGACCCACTTGATGCTTATGAAAACAAAATATATTGTAAAGGTGCACCTTTAAAAACAGGTGTTATATGGAATAAAAAATATATAAATGAGGACGAATAAAATGAAAGCAATAGTTATTCCTAATCCAAATGAAATTGAAATAAGAGAAGTACCAATGCCTGAAGTAAAAGAGGGTGAGGCACTCCTTAAAGTTAAATATGTAGGTATTTGTGGTGCTGATGTAGCATCATTCACAGGTAATCAGCCTTTCACTACATACCCAAGAATTCCGGGACACGAATTTTCAGCAGAAATCGTTTCAATCCCCGAAAATAATAAGGGCTTAAAAGCAGGTGATATTGTTACTTGTAACCCGTATTTCAACTGTGGCACTTGTTACAGTTGCGAGCGAGGCTTTGTAAATTGCTGTACTGATAATCAGACAATGGGTGTTCAGCGTGACGGTGCATTCTGTGAATATATTTCAATGCCTGTCGAGAGAATTTATGACGGTAAAGGACTTTCTGCACAGGAATTAGCACTCATTGAGCCTTTTGCGATTTCACAACACGCGGTTTCCCGTGCAACGATTAAAGAAACA
>JAFTUP010000279.1 GCA_017466205.1 Clostridia bacterium | reverse complement strand
TTATTCTGTGGATGATGGCTTTAAAAATGAGTTGTATGCTTCATATTTGGTAGATGGCCAATATACAACTCCTGTCGCTTTAACTGAATATGGTTCACATGTCTCCTGTTTTGATGTTGATTATTATAATGGACAAGTTGTTTTATTTGCCGGTCTTGATAATCTTGATAATGATACAGATGACTTCCCTTATGGAACAACTGATTTGGTTTTTGAATCATTTGGTGAAACAACAGATTTAACAATCAGTGATGCTATTTATTATGATGAGGATAGTATTGTAGAGGGTGGCACAGCAGCTTTTACTACATTTATTACAAATCAGGGAACATCAACGATAAATAGTGCAACATTATCATTAAGTGATTCGCAAGGTGTAGTCAATTCAGTAGAGATTACAGAAGCAATTTTACCTGGTGAAACACGAGAGGTAGAAATAGAGTTTGCTATACCTGATGATTATGAGTGCTCAGTATTAAGTTTTGAAGTATCTACAGATAATGATTGTGAATCTACAAATAATAGTGCCGAAATAACTATTGGTAAAGCAGATATAGTTTTGACAGATTACGCTGTTGATAATGGAAAAATCATAGGCAAAGTTTCGAATGTCGGTTTTGAAGATGCAGATGATGTAAAAATTCAAATAGATAATTTTGATACTGAATACACATCTCTTTCAACAATTTCTGTTGGAACGATTGTCGGCGGAGAAACAAAAGAATTTGAATATGAATTATCTGCAGAGTACACTTCATATATCAATTATACTGATTATGACGAGTTTGATTTGGAAATTTCCACATCTACACCTGAAGCAAATTACGAAAACAACCATTGCATCATAATCGGAGCGCCTATAAGAGTAGAGTCAATCACATTAAATTATAGTGAGGTAGATGTTCGTTTAGAGGATACTGTAGCGTTAATTGCGACAGTAGAACCGGTAAACGCAATGAATAGAAATGTTATCTGGATTAGTGATTCTACAGATATTGCCACTGTTGATGAAAATGGAGTCGTAACAACCTATGCCCGAGGTACAGCAATTATTTCTGCAATTACAGAAGACGGTGATATAGTAGCATCATGTACGGTTAATGTTTATTCTGATTTTGAATTTGAGAAGATTAATAATACTGAAATAAGAATTATTGGTTATACAGGTTCAGAAAACAATCTTGTAATTCCCGATACATTAGAGGGATTACCGGTGACTGCTATTGATGCGGAATTTACTGGTTGTACTTTTGAAACGGTTCATTTAGGGTCAAACATTACTGAGATAACTTCTTCATCGTTTAATGGAGTTAATACTTTAACGGAAATTACGGTAGATTCAGCTAACACTACATATTTATCAGATGATGGTGTGCTGTTTACTCTTGATGGCACAACGATGCTAAAATATCCGCAGGGAAAACCGGATACGGATTATTTAGTTGCAGAAACCATAACATCAATTGGTGAAGATGCATTAATTAATGTTACTAATCTTGAAAATATCACAGTTCCATATTATGTTTCGAATATTTCATCCGGTTCGTTTGAAGGGTGTTCAAACATTAATGTGAATTGCTATGAAAACTCTCCTGCACACAATTATTGTGTTGAAAACAGTATTCCATATACCCTTATTATCCATAATGAAAACGAACACGAATTCTCTATTACTACTTATGTAAACCCCACGTGTGTTTCTGTTGGATATACTAAGCATACTTGCTGGATATGTGGCGACAGCTATACGGATACTGAAATAGAGGCTACCGGCCACAATTATGAAGCAATTGTTACAGCTCCAACATGTACAGAAGGTGGTTATATAACATACATTTGTTCTGTTTGTGGTGATTCTTATATTGCTGATGAGACATTAGCATTAGGTCACACAGAGGCTGATGTTGTGGTGGAAAATCTCGTTAAAGAAACTTGTCTTGAAGATGGCTCATACGATGATGTTATTTATTGCTCGACTTGTTCTGTAGAACTTGAAAGGACCACAGTTGTTATTCCGTCTTTAGGCGGTCACACAGAAGGTGATTGGGAAATTACTACTGCACCTGATTGTATTATTGCCGGAGAAAGAATTATCAAATGCACCGTTTGTGATGAAATTCTTCAAACAGAAGAAATTCCTGCAACCGGTCATGATGAAAGCTGGAAGGTTACTGTAAAACCGACATGCAAAAGAACAGGTACTAAAATAAAATACTGTTTGATTTGCGACAGAACCATTTCCACAGAAAGTGTTGATATTGTTGATTGCGAAGCCGGCGATTGGTTGGTTACAATTCAACCAAGCTGTAAATCTGTTGGCACGCAAGTAAAACAATGTATTTATTGTACTACGGTTCTTGAGACAGAACAAATACCAATGATAGAGCATTCTGCAGGCGATTGGGAAATAGTAGCCGAGGCTACTTGTACTTCAGTTGGTGAAAAAGTAATCAAGTGTGCAAACTGTAAAACAATTCTTGAAACAAAAGAATTGCCAATGACGGAACACATTGCAGGCGATTGGGAAATAGCAACTGAAGCCACTTGTATCTCAGCCGGTGAAAAGATTGTAAAATGCACATATTGCGATGAGCCTCTTGAAACAGAAGGAATTCCTGCAACAGGAGTTCACAACATAAATGACTGGCAAATCACAACAGAACCTACAACTGAAATTGTTGGTGAAAGCGTAAAGAAATGTACTGTCTGTAATACTGTTTTTGAATCTAAAGAAATACCAATTCTTACAGATACAAGCGGTTTCTGCGGCAACGACCTTTTATGGAATTATGATACTGAAACAAAAACACTTACAATTACGGGCACAGGTGCGATGTTCGATTACACCGCAACAACTCGTCCTTGGGAAGCATTTGAGGATGATATGACAACCGTAATCCTCAGCGACGATGTAACCTATATTGGTCGTCTTGCATTTTACCATAGTTCAACACTTACAACAGTTGATATGGGTGGAGTAACAACAATCGGTGCAACTGCATTCGGTTTATGTACTACACTTACAAATATTGAAATTGGAAGCAATGTTGCCACAATTAATATAGGCGCATTCAATGGGTGTACAGCACTTGAATCTATTATAATCCCTGAAAGTCTTACAACAATTAATAACACTGTATTTAACAACTGTAAGGCTCTTACTGATGTGTATTATGCAGGACTTCCTGAACAATGGAACTCAATTACAATTGGTGCAAACAACACATATTTGACAGACGCAACATTCCACTATCATTATGGTCAACCACACTCGCATGAGGAATGGAACATTACTCGCGAAGCTACCTGTACGGAAGTAGGCTCAAAAACAAGAAGCTGCCTCGATTGCGGTAAAACAGAAATAGTCGAGATTTCTGCAATAGGTCATACTGCTTGCGATTGGATTGTTACCGTAGAAGTGACTTGCTTATCTGATGGTGAAAAAATCAAGAAATGTACTGTTTGTGAGGAATTGTTGGAAACGGAAATAATTGGTGCTACAGGACATAATTATGAAGCAGTTATTACAGAATCTTCTTGTCTTGAAGGTGGCTTTACAACATATACTTGCTCTTACTGTGCAGATGTATATGTTTCCGATGAAACTGAATCATTGGGAGGACATAGCGTTGTTGACGGCGTTTGTAAACAATGCGGAGAAATTATTCAGTCAGTTATTTTCGATTTAAAATGGGATAAGGAAGAGTATTTGCCCGGTGAAACAGCTCAATTGAGCATATATATGAATGTAGCGGATTCGTTATCATTAGGTACTGGCGCAATTACAATCGGATTGGACTCTAACACAATTCTTCAGGATGATAATTTGGTAGCAGATACTAAAGCTTCTATAACAACAAGTGAGTTGTTTGATTCATTTTGGAAAACTCCTCCTACAATGGCGTGGCAATCTGCTACAATAGCAAACAAAATATCAAATTCAAACACACAAGAAGAAAACGAAACTTATGACCAATATCTTAAAATATTGTTTGCAAGAAATACAAGTGGTTCGCACGAAAACGCTTCAAACAGCAAAAATGGTATATATGGTTATGAGTTTAATAGCGAAGAACCAATAATGACTCTTTCATTTGTTGTTGCATCTGATGTTACTCAAGGAGTTAATCTTAATGCAGCAATAACATCGGGTTCTGTTTTGTGTACACCTATACAAATATATTTTAAATACTATGTTGACCCGGGTAACGCAACAACAACGAAAAATCTTGATGCAACAACGATTGATATTAGTCAAGCCTGTGCAACAGCATCCATATCAGATGGGACAAGCGAGTGTGTTCATGAAAACATAACAGAAACAGAGGATATAATTCTTCTGCCAACATGTGTTACAGATGGCGAAAAAACTATCTCAGTTATTTGTGATGATTGTGGTGAAGCAGTTTCTGTTATAAGCGAAATGATTCCTACGACAGGACATGATTTCAATGCTGTTGTTACGGTTCCAACCTGCATATCGCAGGGTTATACAACATACACCTGCTCTTGTGGTGAATGTTATATTTCTGATTATATTGACTCCACAGAGCATTGTTATGACAATGGAATTTGTTTGAATTGTGGGGGATACAGACCATGCGTTTTCGTTGAAAATGGTATGTATGTCGAAGGCCTTTATTATAACCTTAACACACTTGATTGGGTTAAAAATAATGTAGGAATTGGTAATATAAGTATTGAAATATACAACATCAATAATGAAAAAGTGAGTGATGATGACCTTGTTGGTACAGGTGCAACTGTTTATATCTATGATAGTACTACGAACGAACTTCTTGATACATATACGGTTGTTCTTTATGGTGATGTAAACGGTGATGGCATAATAAATGATACTGATAAAGAAATTATTACTTATGTTGCAACTTGTACAGGAACGATAGATAATAAATGGTGTCTCATGGCTGCTGATACAAATCACGATGGTGCTGTTGATTCATTTGATGTAATCGAAACACAACTACAAACACTTGATATGCATAATATTGAGCAAATAAACAATTCTGCATATATCAAGGAAGACAGTGAAGACGAAGAGGTTGCATAAAAACATATAATATTATAAACTGAGGCTGACTTACCGAAATGAGCCAGCCTCTTTTGCGTTTAATAGCACAAATTTGTTATATCGTTTAAGACACTATGCACTAAAAAAATAAGTGTAATTCATTACAATTTTTAAGATTATTTCATCACACAACTCTTTGGACAAACAAACACAAAACATTAAATTTATTGAAAGTATAGCTCATACTATATCTTAAACGACATAATGCTATGAATATTTATACATTGAATATCCGTTAAAATCAACGGTTTCAGCCTCAAAATTACCTAAATCCAAACAATTCTTTAAAAGAGCCTTTGTGATTACATAATATATGATAAACGCCTATGAGGTTAGATTTGTGTCTCCAACTTCATAGGCATATTTTTGTTTTCACTAAAATGCTAAAATCATTAGATAATGAAATTGTTAGGGGGTTGTGCTGATGGATGATAATCAAATGTTATTCTGCTTAAATTTTTACATCCTTTTCTGTTATAAACTTTGACAAGGCAGTTTTCACAACACAGTAATTCAGTTAAATCATTATCTATTCTATCCATATATAACTTCTCGGTTTTTGCATGGAGTTCTTTTGTAGCATCAACCGTCACTTTGTAATTATAACATTTATATCCGTTTTCCATCAGAATTTTTATCCAAACTAACACATGTTTATATGCATCAGATATGGTAGTTTCAATTTTTTCAAGAACAAAAAAGAAATGGGCGGTTAGGCTGAATGTTGCTAATGAATCTTTGTGTTGCATATCGTCTTCCTTTTATGTTGTGACGATATGTTTCCCTTACAAACTCCACAAGACAATGATTAATGTGAAATGACTTTTCTGTTGGTGATACTAAAATATAAATTGCTCTTTGTTCTTTTTTATTATAAAAATTACTTCCTGCATGTGACGTGTTTTATTACCTTTTTTATTGATTTTTTCAATACAAGCATTGGCTACGGTGGACTCTTTTTTCACCTTTTCGTTTTTAGGGAATACCCCTATGACCCCATAATTATGATAAAATGCGTTGCATTTAAAGGTGGCTGTGCCGAAGAATTTATGCTGATTTTTGGTTTTCGAGTTCAGCGAGATAAGTGAGGGCGTCTTGGTAGGCATCACGGAATTTCCAACGGATTGTGATATCGCCACCTTTGTGGACAAGGATACAGTCGAGAAGTTCAACCAGCATAGGTCGTGTGAGTTTTTCAATTATGCCGTACTTTTTGAAACTTGCAATGAAATCGTTTTCATCAATAATGCCATCATGACGTTTTTTGATTTGCTCTTGTGTTTTACTGATTTCTTTTTGAAGTGATGTGATTTTCTCTGTCATATTTGCTTTCAAAAGTAAATACTCGTCTTGTGAAAGAATTCCACACTTGTAATCAGGATAAAGGTCAACCATAGCGGATTTGTATTTTTCAAGCTGCGAAGACTCTTTCTGCAGTTTTCGTTCAAGTAGAGTTTCATCAGTACGGATTTTGCCTGTTTGATTTGAATTTTTAATGATTTCGTCCATATCAACTGCTGTTTTAATCATAAATTGTAGTGATTTTAGCACTGCTTTTTCAAGTTTATCAATACGGATTGTGTGACCACTTTCACATGTGTTTTTACCCTTTTTTGTGCGTGTAGTACATCTGTAATATTCGTAAGTGCCATATGAATGTGTGTTGGTCTTTTTGTTAAGTGTATAGTTGCAGTTTGAACATCTCATAAAACCTGAAAACAAATCAACAGAGTCAGCTTTTGGTGCAATTCTTGTGTTTTTGTTGAATAGGGATTGTGCTTTGTTAAAAGTGTCGTGGTCGATAATTGGTTGATGTGTATTTTCGACAATTATCCAATTAGACTTATCAACACTACGATTTTGCTTGATTTTATAACTGATTTTTTCATTTTTACCTTGAACCATATTGCCTAAGTACATTTCATTAGAGAGTATTCTTCGCACAGTTGAATCAACCCAAAGTGAAGAATTACTTTGTGGCTTGTAGTTGGGATTATTCATTGATTTGTATGCAGATGGATTAGGAATACCTAAAGAGTTCAAATGCCTTGTGATTGATAAAACACTTTCACCTGAAATGAAATGATTGAAAATGTCACGGACAATAGGTGCAGTTTCGGGGTCGATAATAAGCTTGTGATGGTCATCATCACTTTTTTTGTACCCATAACAGGCGAAACTACCGATAAATTTGCCTTGCTGTCTGTTGTGGTTAAGAGTAGCACGGACATTGACTGATGTTGTTGCAGCAAGACTTTCATTGATGACATTAGTAACACCAACAGAAATACATTGTGTCGCAGCATTCATTGTGTTTGATGCAGTATCAATGCTGTTATTGAGAGCTATAAATCTGATATTAAGCCTTGGAAAAATCTCATCAATATATCGTGATGTCTCGCTGTAGTTTCGTCCTAAACGAGAAAGGTCCTTCACAATAACACAGTTGATTTTGCCTTCATAAATGTCGTCCATCATACGAAGAAAATCAGGACGATTGAAATTTGTGCCTGAAAAACCATCGTCAACATATATGTCTTCGATTTTGAATTCAGGAACTTGTTTAACATAAGATGTTAAAATGTTACGCTGATTTGTAATAGAATTGCTTTCATTTTTATCACCATCATCAAGTGTTAATCGAAGGTTCAATGCTACCTTGACTGTTTCGACTTTCTTGTCAAGGGAAGTTGCATATTCATCATACTTTTTATGCATAGAAAAGCCTCCATATGTAATATGAAGGCGGTAAGTTGAAAAGATTACTATACCGCCTTGTTGGTAACAGTTAATGAAATTTGATGATATTGGACAAAGTATCAGAGAACTTTTGCCCGTTACAGTTGAATTCCATTTTAACCGTCACGTCGTCAATCTTGAATAGATATGGATTGACCATATCTCCAAGATACTCGTCAAGTTTGCCCGGAAAGGCATAACTAACTAAATCCAAATCTTCAAGATTTTTAAGCGAGTTTTTATCGCAGTCCCGAATACTTGAATTGTGCAAATCGGCTAAGCGATTTTGCAGTTCCGTAGAATTAAAAACTTTGTTCATAACTATTTCCATGCAGAATACTTTGAAGAATACGGTGGTGTTATCATCGTTTTTATTGTACGGACCAAAGCGGCATAAAATATTAAATTGGTTGGATTGGTACTTTCATAATACACTGCAGAAATTGGTTTGTCAACAGATGTAACAAAACGTTTACAAATGGCTCTGTTAAGCCATTTACAAACATACAAACATACTTGTAAACAAACATTTCAAACAACAAATTTAATACTTTTTATACCACTTTTATGGTCCAATTATAGCATTAGCCGGGGCCATGGCAGCACCCATGCTATTGGCATCCTTAATTCCTAAATCTTTGATTTTCCCAAATAAAACAGCTTCAATTGATGGCGAATTTCCCTTGTGATGTGAAATTACAGTCGCCCCTGATGCGGTTGCTGTTCGTTGTGCTGACGGAGGACGCTGACCGCCATATTCAAGAGGAAGACGGAATTGTCTTTCTGCAGATGCAAAATGTGAGGATGTGGATGCCACTGCTGTGTTCACGACACAGGAATCAACTAAAACAGATGCTAATCCCAATGAAAGTGCCATTGTTGAACAAGCACCGTAAAGCCCTAAAAATGGTATTTCAAGTTCTCTTATTCCAAAGGAGGTTCCGATGCATTGGTTAAGCAGGTCACCTGCCATAATCAAGTCAATTTCAGCAGGGGACAGGTCCGCTTTTGCAATAGCTCTTGTGACTGCCTCCTTGTGTATGGCACTTTCAGCCTTTTCCCAGGTTGGACATCCGCCGATAGTGTCCTCGTCATAGGTCTTATCAAATTCATCAGCAAGGGGTCCTTCGCTCTCAGCCTTACCAACAACAGAAGCATAACCGTAAACAGAGGGCTTGGACGGTAATATAATAGTATGGTTTCCTATTCGTTCAGCCATAAAAATCAATCCTTTCATCAAATTTATTATTCCTTAATGTTAACAAAAAATTCAAAATACTCTCGTTGACAGTCATATATATTTTTGTTATAATTTTGTCATATTTTGTTAAGGTGATGTAAATGAGAGAAAGAAAATTTTTAGATGTAGCTTTAAATAAACCTGAAGAGGGTGACAAAGTAGAGTATTTCAATAATATTAAACGCCGATTAAACGGTTATACTCTTACAAGTAATCAGAAGGATCAGCCACAGGCTGCATATTTTTATGAAATTGATGTTACTGATATGTGGGATGAGTATAAAAAATTAAAGGAAACATGCGGTTACAAGCTTTCATTCAATACAATTCTGATGATGGCAATGGTTGAGGGCTTGAAAGCAGCTCCAAGACTGAATGCACATATTGATTTTAATTACAAACGCTGTTGCGGCACTCTCACAATTAAAAAGCATATTGATATTGCAATGCCTGTTATGCTTGATAGTGGTGAAACATTTCCTGTAAAAATCTGTGGTTGTGAAGAACGAGATCTTCAGTCACTTCAGCGAGAAATCGACGATATGACATACAGAATGAAAAATACAGATGTTGACAGAGTTCTTGGTGATCTTGTTCTTCCGCGAATGCTTGGATTCCTGCTTAAGGGTAAAATCTCAACAACTGTTGCCCAGGGTGTGGCAGGCGTTGTTGGTAAGCATAGTTTTGTAAAAGTTGGCAACCTCATTAAGAATATGAAAAAACCGAGGGAAGAAAATAGTTTGAAGTACTATCATCTGAATGAAGGTACTGTATGTTTCTCAAACTGGGCAGGGCTTTACGAGGGTCTTCGCGGCTTTGAAACAACTTCACCACTTCTCTATCCTCAGGTGTTTATGATGGGCGTAGGCGGATTTGTAGAAAAGGAAGTTCCATTCAGAAATGAAAAGGGCGAAGTTGACCTTGCAACAAAGAAAATGCTTCCCGTAACTCTCACATTCGATCACAGAATTGGTGCTTTCAATGATGTTATTCCGTTTATGAAAAAGATGGACGAAATTTTTGATAACCCGACGGTTATCCACCAGTGGTAACTAAATAAATATATAGTCAGGCGAGGTCCTACCAAGTGACTTCGCCTTCATTATTTTGATATATAAATTTTTATTTGTCTTGTTCAATTCAATATCCTTTCAGCCAATTGTTTCGCACATTCCTGTGCTTTATCAGGCTCCATATAGCCTTTGATTAAATCATTATATTTAAATCTTTCTTCTCTCCCTGCATATAGGGAGAGAATTGCTTTTTTTAGGAATTTTTCTTCAACCGACAACAGTGTTTTTACCTTTTTATCACTCTCTTTATTTTCTTTAATGAATTCGGTTGAATTCACATTATAACTTGCTTCAAAAGGTAATATATGGCAAAAATCTGTTGTGCAGATTCCAGTTTTAAGCTTCGGAAAAAGCAAAAACTGATAAATCTTATTGTTGAAATACTGAGTACAGCCAACAATCTGAATACCTTTTTTTATAGCACAATTTTTTACGACTCCAAGGACAATTGAGCTTATAAAACCTGTGTCATCATTGATGTTTATAAATTCATCGCAAAGGCTGAAAATTGTGTCATAATGGGTGTGAAAACCAAGGGGAGTGGGTGAGGAAAGAAGCTTAATTTCACTTTTATTATTATCATTTTTACCTTTGAATTTCCTGCAAAGCTTCATAATTAGAGCTAATATTTTATCTTCATTAAGGTGTGGTGATATTTCCTTGTGTATTCTCTCTTTCACAAACCCTGCTTTTTTCAGATTGCCGCAAGCCTGACGATATAAATTGTTTTCATTTTGTTTTCCAACAATAAGCTGATGAATTAACTTGCTGTCAAAGTTTTTTTGCGAAATTGTAATCTGATTTTCCCATTGAGCTGAAAGAATAGGTGAAATTTTGTTGTAACCTCCGTCAGAAATTATATATGTATTAAGATTTTTTATAAAAATTCCATCAATGCACTCATCATAAAACGGATTAAAAACAGCAATATTATATCCGTGGAAAAGCTTTTCAATCTCCGCAAAGAAAACTGATTTCTCATAATCTGTTCCGTTAACGATAAAAACCTTGGATGACGGGTCATCCTTATAAATTTTGTTAAAGCAGGTGC
>JAFTUP010000278.1 GCA_017466205.1 Clostridia bacterium | reverse complement strand
TTAATAATGCAAGGACAAACAATAAAGCATAAATTCCTATATGTAATTTTGAAAATTGTGGCGGGTTTTCCTTACTTCTTGTATCCGTCTTACCATTACCAACAAAGAAAACTGAAACGATTACAAGAATAAGTGAAAGTAAAGCATAGGGGAGAATTGTCATGATAAAATCTCCTATGCCCATATTAAATGCAGAGAATAAATACAGGTTTTGCGGATTGCCTATGGGAGTAAGCATACTTCCCAAATTTGCGGCAACAGTTTCTATGGTTACAATCCATATCAGCCTGTCCGTTTTACCTGATAATTTCAGAGCAGTAACTGTAAAAGGTACAAAGGTTATGAGTGCCACATCATTTGTAATAATCATAGATGAGAAAAAACAGAGCAAACCTAATATTAATGAAATTCCAATAAGACTTTTTACCTTTGAAAGCAATTTTTCAGCTACAACCTTAAAAATCCCAAGCTTGTTAAGTCCTGCCATAACCGCCATTAAACAGAAAAGCAAGCCGAGTGTACGAAAATCAATATATTCAAAATAACCTCTGTTAGGCACAACAAAAAAAGCTGAAACAACAGCCAGAACAAAAGAAATAATAAGTACAATTTCATTTTTAATGAATTGTTTAATTTTAATCATATAAATCACCTGCAAAAATAAATGACCTTTCATCTGAAAGGCCAAATTCTGGCGGAGATGAAGAGATTTGACCGTCTGCTTCGGCAAAGCCTTGCATACTAAACGCTTGGCGACCCAATTTCTTTAGAAATTCGGTACCCGCCAATCGCTTTTGCCTAAAAATAATGCACCGCATTGTTTTTTAACGGCAAAACTCTCACGAGTTCAAATCTCTTATATTTTTATGAAAATGAACTTCTCCGATTTTAGTTCATTTTCTTTTCATTCTGGCGGAGATGAAGAGATTTGAACTCTTGCGCCGCTATTCACGACCTACCGCATTTCGAGTGCGGACCCTTCAACCACTTGGGTACATCTCCATAGATTTAATAACTTAAGTATTTTATCAAACGTGAATAATTTTGTCAATATAACACAGATAAACTTGAATTTAAATAAAAAGGTGATATAATTAGCTTATAACCATTTGTAAGAGAAGGCGAAAAAATGAGTATCGTGAAAAATGATGCAAAAATCAAAAACCCGTTGATAGATGCGGTTCGTGAACAGCTTGAGCATCGTGCGTACTGGCTTTACCTTCTTTGTGATGAGGCAGGCAAGCGTGGTCTTGATTGGTGGGACTTTGGCAGTGCTGCTATTAAGCGTTGTGGTCTTACTCACGGTGCAAATCATATAAAAAAGGGTGGTACAGACAGTCTTGTGGGACTTCGTAAAACTCTCTTTACAAAACCTGCACAGCTTGTATTTGAAATGAAAATACTTGAAAGTACAGATGATAAGCTTTCAATTGATTTCCACTATTGCCCGCTTGTAAAGGCTTGGCAGAAGGCAGGCTGTACTGATGAGGAAATTGTAGCTCTTTGTGATATTGCGATGTGTGGCGACCAAGGTATTGGTGAATCCTATGGTGCAGTTCTTGATTTACCAAAATGTATTGCAAAGGGCGACGATATTTGTTCACTTCGTTACCACAAATAATTAAGAAAATGTAAATTATATGTAAAATAACGTCCTTACTCTTGCGAAAGAGTAAGGACTTGTGATATTATTTTATTGGTGATATGTATGAGGATTTCTGAAAAATTAATGGTTAAGGACAGCTTAATATCATTCGAGGTTTTTCCGCCAAAAACTGATTCTGCATTTGAGAGTATTGAGTGGTCGGTAAGAGAGCTTTCAGCATGGAATCCCGATTTTATGAGCGTTACTTACGGTGCAGGCGGCGGTACAAGCCAATATACTACAAAAATTGCATCACTTATTAAGAATAAGCTGGATACAACTGCATTGGCACACCTTACCTGTGCTTCAACACCAAAGGAAAAAATCAAGGAAATTCTCGATACTTTAAAGGTAAACAACATTGATAACATCCTTGCTATGCGTGGCGATATTCCTGTAGGCTTTACTCGTCCTGAGGGCGAATATTTCACCTACGCCTGTGAGCTTGTTAAGTGTATTAAGGACTATGGTTATTTTGATGTTGGCGGTGCTTGCTATCCTGAGTGTCATCCTGAATGTGATTCGCTTGAAAAGGATATTGAGCATCTTAAAATTAAAGTCGATTCAGGTGTCGATTTTCTTATAACTCAGCTTTTTTATGATAATGAAGTCTTTTATTCATTTGTTGAAAAAGCTCGTAAAAAAGGTATTTTTGCACCGATTTTTGCGGGAATTATGCCAATCACCAATGTTAATCAGATTGACAGAATTATAGGACTTTCAGGGACTCGACTTCCGAAAGAGGTTAATGAATTTATAGAGAAATATAAGGATGACCCTGAAGCTTTTATGAGGGCAGGACTTGATTTTGCAATTAAGCAGATTAATGAGTTGCAAGAAAATGGTGTGAACGGTATTCACATTTACACTATGAACAAGCCTTATGTTGCAAGAACGGTTTTAAAGGGGATTAATCGATAATTTATGTTCGGATATGTAAAAATATATAAGCCTGAACTTAAAATCAAAGAATATGAAGCTTATAAAGGGATTTACTGTACTCTTTGTAAGGAAATGCAAAAGGAATACGGTTTTTTATCTCGATTTCTTTTAAGCTACGACGGTGCATTTTATGTGATGTATAAGCTTGGACTTTCAAGTGAAAATATTAGTGTATCAAAATCCTGCTGTTCATTCAATCCTTGTAAAAAGTGTTTTAAAATCACAACAAAAGGTGATGTTTATAAAAATGCCTGTGCAATTACTGTGATTTTAGCTTATTTTAAGCTTGTTGATAATATAAATGACAGCTCGTTTTTTAAGAAAGTCCTGTTTTATTTTATATATCCGTACTTTAATTATCTTGTTAAAAAAGCAAGAAAAAAATATCCTGACATTTTCTCAATCGTTGAAGCAGGAATGAACGAGCAATTCAGTCTCGAAAAAACTGACGAAATATCAATTGACAAAGCTGCTCATCCTACAGCAAGTATTTTATCAATGCTGTTTTCCTATGGTGAGAGCTGTGAAACCTTTGATTCAGCAGGTCAGTTTGGATATCATTTAGGCAGAGTTGTCTATTTCCTTGATGCTTTTGATGATTACGAAAAGGATATTAAAACAAAATCCTTTAACCCGTTCAGAAATTGCAATGATGTTACTGAAACTGCAATTCATACAATAAATATGTCTGCAGGCACGTTAGTTGACATTTTTAAAACGCAGAAATTTAACAATTTTTCATCAATAATTAATAATATTATTTGTGACGGTCTTGACTTTCAGACTGAAAAAATTATAAAAAAATACAGAGGTGATGCTTGTGAATAATCCTTACGAATATCTTGGTGTCAGCAGAAATGCAAATGAAAAGGATATTATGGATGCTTACAGAAGAATAGCAGGTGAGATTACAAATGCCGATATTCCTGACAGTGAAAAAACTAACAGGATGAATGAGCTAAATTATGCTTACGATACTATTCTCAATGATTTGCGAGGCACATCTGCATACACTAATAACAATCAGAGCAATTATAACAGTTATTCACAATATGCTGATGTTCGTCAACGTATAAACACAGGAAGAATTGATGATGCTGAAACCATTCTTGACGGTGTAGCCCATAATATGCGAAATGCTGAATGGCATTATCTTAAGGGGGTTATTCATCAGCGTCGCGGTTGGCTTAATGAAGCGTATTCCTGTTATCAGAGAGCTTGCTCACTTGACCCGTCTAATCAGGAGTATTCTGCTGCATTCAATTCAATGAATAATAATTCCCGTGGCGGATATAAAACATCAAAAAAGTCAAATGATAAGGATGTCTGTGATATTTGTACAGGACTTCTTTGTGCTGACTGCTGTTGTGAGTGTTGCGGTGGGGACTTGATTCCGTGTTGTTGATATGAATAAAAGAAAACTTCTTTCATTTAAAGTGGCTTTGGGCGGAGTAGTTGCCGCTTTGTCACTTTTACTTATGATTTCAGCAGGAGTTACATCAACCCTCGTATATGCAATACCGATGATTACCGGTGCATTACTTATGATGCTTGTGGTGGAATTTGGACACAGCTTTGCGGTTCTTATCTATATTGCTGTAAGTATTATTTCTTTGCTTATTCTCGGTAATAAGGAAGCAGCAGTAATGTATGTGGGATTTTTCGGATATTATCCAATTATCAAAAGTCTCCTTGAAAAACATATAAAAGGCTTTTGTTGTTGGATAATCAAATATTTAATATTCAATGCAGCAATGGTTGGCTCATATTTTGTTGTGACAAAGCTTTTTATGATTTCCTTTGAGGATCTGGAGTCATTCGGGAAGCTTGCATTACCGTTATTGCTGTTGGCGGGAAATGTCCTGTTTGCTATGTATGATGTGGTGCTTACAAGACTTGTTTCAATTTATCTTTACAGATGGAGAAAATATATAAAAAGGGTGTTTAAGTAGGATGGCTAAGGAAGTGACTGCTGAAAAAGAGAATAATGTTCATAAGGGTCATCGCGAAAGACTTCGTCATCGCTTTCTTTCAAGCGGACTGAATGATTTTCAGGACCACAATGTTCTTGAGCTTTTGC
>JAFTUP010000277.1 GCA_017466205.1 Clostridia bacterium | reverse complement strand
TTCTGTACTTGGTATTCGTGATGAACTGCTCAAAGAGTTTAAAGAATTGTCAGAAAGCTACGGTGTACCTGTTAAGGACAGCATATTAAATCCGTATTGGCAACAGTATAACGAGCTTAAGGCTGAAAATGCCGACAAGCTGTTTTTGTATCAGGTTGGCGACTTCTTTGAAGCACTTGGCGAAGATGCAAAGGATATGGCAGAAGCCCTTGACTTACAGCTCACTCACAGAACAATCGGTGATAATGTTACTGTTGATATGTGTGGCATTCCAAAGCATCGTCTTGAAACTTATCTTGATATGCTTACAGACAGAGGTTTTGATGTTGCTGTCTGTTCTCTTGAAAACGGTGAGAGAAAAACCTATACGATTGTTTCTCAAAACAAGGAAGACCCCGTAGAAAGCAAACCTGTAGGAAGAATTGATTATCTTCATACAGACGGTAAAGTTCGTGAAAGTATCGAATACACGAGCGAATATCAGTTTGTAAAGGATATTAAGGATGAGAATTACTACGGTACACCGATGTCGATTGTTGTGTATGCCGAAAAAGACGGCAATGCAATTTCAAGAGACTTTATTAACGAGCTTGACCCACCGCCACAAGGCTTTGAGGTAATTCCGAGTCCGTATTTGGAACGAGCCGAAGAAGAAAAAGCGGAAGAAATTACTGATGCAGAACTTATCGGCAAAGAGGTCATAATTGACGGTGATAAATATGTCATTGAAAAGATTGACCCTGTATTTGGTGATGTGTCAATGCGTGATACAACATCAATTTACCCTATAAACAGAGTTGAGAAAATCGGCTTTGTTCGAGAACACTTGGCTCCTGTTAAGCAGGAATATGCAACTGAAAAGGTTGCTGAATACCCCGCAGTAGAAAATGGTCTTCCTTATGATATTGTTGTGGAAACAATTAAGACGGAAGAACCTACTCTTACACCTCCCACTTGGGAAGAAAAGAAGGAGAAAGTAACAACACTTCATCCTACTATACCCGATAGTGAAAAGCACAATTTCAGAATAACAGATGATAATTTAGGTGTTGGCGGACCGAAAGAGAAATTCCGTAATAATATGGCTGCTATTAACCTTTTGCACGAGCTTGAATTTGAAAACCGTCTTGCAACTCCCGAAGAACAGGAAATACTTTCAAAGTATGTTGGTTTTGGCGGTCTTGCTGATGCTTTTGATGAAAGCAAAGCTAATTGGGCAGATGAATACAAAGAACTTATCGTTACACTCTCACCTGAAGAATATGCCGCAGCAAGAGAAAGCACACTCACTGCTTTCTATACACCTCCCGTAGTTATCCGTGCTATGTATGAAGCACTCGGTAATATGGGATTCAGCGAGGGTAATATTCTTGAACCGTCTTGCGGTACAGGTAACTTTATAGGTATGCTTCCTGACAATATGCAGAAGAGTAAATTCTTCGGTGTTGAGCTTGATAGCTTGACAGGTCGAATTGCACAGCAGTTGTATCAGAAATCCGGTATCACGGTGCAGGGTTATGAAAACGCATCACTCCCTGACAGTTTCTTTGATGTTGCGATAGGTAATGTGCCTTTCGGTCAGTTCAAAGTAATTGATAAAAAGTATGATAAAAATAATTGGCTCATACACGATTACTTTTTCGGTAAGACACTTGATAAGGTTCGCCCCGGTGGTGTTATTGCATTTATCACATCATCAGGCACAATGGATAAGAGGAATTCAAATGTAAGAAAGTATATCGCTCAAAGAGCCGAGCTTCTCGGCGCCATTCGTTTGCCGAATAACACATTCAAGGCAAATGCAGGTACGGAGGTAACATCCGATATTCTCTTCTTGCAGAAAAGAGATACTCTTGTAAATGATGAACCCGATTGGGTACACCTTGACCGTGATGAAAATGGTAATGAATACAATAAGTATTTTGTTGACCACCCTGAAATGGTACTCGGTGAAATGGTTATGGAGTCCTCACAGTTCGGTCATTCCTTGACTTGTAAGCCGTATGAGGACAGAAACCTCTCTGACCTTTTAAGTGAAGCAGTACAGAATATTCACGCAGAGATAACAGAATTTGACATTTCTGAAATCGGTGAAGTTGAGGATAATTCAGTTCCCGCAGACCCGAATGTTAAAAACTTTAGTTTTACTGTTGTTGAGGATAAGATATATTATCGTCAGAATAGCAGAATGAACCCTGTTGATGTTTCTGCAACTGCCGAAAACCGAATTAAGGGTATGATTAAAATTCGTGATTGTGTAAGAGAGCTTATACGACTTCAAACGGACGATTATCCCGATTCTGCTATTCTTTCTGCACAGGACAGATTAAATACCTTGTATGATGATTTCACAAAGAAATACGGACTTCTCAATGCAAGAGCAAACAGATTAGCCTTTTCTGATGACAGTTCATATTGTCTTTTATGTTCTCTTGAAATCGTTGGTGAAAACGGTGAACTTAAACGCAAGGCGGATATGTTTACCAAGAGAACAATTAAACCTCATATTAAGGTAACATCTGTTTCAACAGCAAGTGAAGCTCTCGCTGTTTCAATCGGTGAAAAAGCAAAGGTTGATATGGACTTTATGTGTGAGCTTACGGGAAAAACAGAACAGGAGCTTTTTGAAGAACTCAAAGGTGTTATCTTCTTAAATCCCGAATACACCTCTGAACAGAGTAACGATGAAAGGTATCTTCCTGCTGATGAATATCTGTCAGGTAACGTCAGAAAGAAACTTGAACTTGCAAGACGAACTGCAGAGCTTTACCCCGATGATTACAACATCAATGTGGAAATGCTTGAAAAGGTTCAGCCTAAAGATTTGACAGCAAGTGAGATTTCTGTTCGTTTAGGTGCAACTTGGCTCCCACCTGAAGATGTTGAAAGATTCGTATATGAGATTTTACAGACACCTCGTTATGCTCAATGGAATATTAAAGTTAAATATACCGAGCTTACGGGTGAATGGACTATCGTAAATAAGACTTATGACCGAACCAATGTTGTTGCTAATACCACCTACGGTACAAGTAGAATCAATGGTTATAGAATTATTGAAGATACCCTTAATCTTAAGGATGTTCGTATCTTTGACTATGTGGAAGATGAACACGGAAATAAGAAACCTGTTCTCAATAAAAAAGAAACTGCTATTGCTCAGGGTAAGCAGGAAATGATAAAACAAGCCTTTCAGGATTGGATTTGGAAAGACCCGAACCGAAGAGAAAGACTTGTTAGAATTTACAATGATTTATTCAATTCTATGCGACCTCGTGAATATGACGGCAGTCACATCACATTTTCGGGAATGAACCCTGAAATATCCTTACGACCTCATCAGATAAATGCAGTTGCTCGTATTATGTACGGTGGTAACACCTTACTTGCTCACGTTGTTGGTGCAGGCAAGACTTTTGAAATTGTTGCAGCAGCACAGGAAAGTAAAAGGCTCGGACTCTGCAATAAATCCCTTATTGTGGTTCCTAACCACCTTACGGAACAGTGGGCATCTGAATATCTTCAGCTTTATCCGTCAGCGAACATTCTTGTTGCTACTAAAAAGGATTTTGAAACAAAGAACCGCAAAAAGTTCTGTGCTCGAATTGCTACCGGTGATTATGATGCTATTATCATAGGACACTCACAGTTTGAGAAAATCCCTATCAGTATTGAAAGACAGAGAGAAATGCTTCAGCGACAGATTGATGAAATCACCCTCGGTGTTGCACAAATCAAGTATGACAGAGGTGAAAAAATCACCGTTAAGCAGCTTGAAAAAACAAAGAAATCTTTACAGACAAAACTCGATAAGCTAAATGACCAAAGCCGAAAAGACGATGTGGTTACCTTTGAGGAACTCGGTGTTGACAGACTCTTTGTGGACGAAGCTCATAATTTCAAAAACCTCTTTTTATATACAAAAATGAGGAATGTCGGTGGTATAGCTCAAACCGAGGCACAGAAGTCATCTGACCTTTATATGAAGTGCAGATACCTTGATGAAGTGACTGGAAACAAGGGCGTTATCTTTGCAACAGGTACTCCCGTTTCAAACTCAATGGTAGAGCTTTACACAATGCAGAGATACCTTCAGTATGATGCACTTGAAGATAAGCATTTGCAACATTTCGACTCTTGGGCATCAACCTTTGGTGAAACAGTTACTGCTATTGAACTTGCTCCCGAAGGCACGGGATACAGAGCAAAAACACGATTTGCAAAGTTCTATAACCTCCCCGAACTTATGATGATGTTCAGGCAGGTTGCAGATATACAGACGGCAGATATGCTTAATCTTCCTGTTCCTAAAGCAAACTTTCACAATATTGCAGTTAAGCCGACAGAACATCAGAAACAGATTGTTGAATCTCTTTCTGAACGAGCCGAGAAGGTAAGAAACAAGATGGTTGATTCAAGTGTTGATAATATGCTTCTCATTACCAATGACGGCAGAAAGTTAGCACTTGACCAAAGACTATTCAATGAAATGTTACCTGATGACCCAAACAGTAAAGTTGCAGCTTGTGTTGATAATGTTTATGGCATTTGGGAAAAAACGACTCCACAGAAATCAACACAGCTTATATTCTGTGATTTATCAACTCCGCATAATGACGGTAAGTTTAATGTTTATGATGACATTAAGAAGAAACTTATTGCAAAAGGTGTCCCGGAAAGTGAAATAGCCTTTATTCATAATGCAGATAGTGAAGCAAAGAAAAAAGACCTTTTCGGAAAAGTCCGTTCAGGTCAGGTTCGTGTTCTTATAGGTTCAACCGCAAAAATGGGAGCAGGTACTAATGTTCAGCAGAAGCTCATAGCCATTCATCATACGGATTGTCCGTGGCGTCCCGCAGATTTGCAGCAACGCGAGGGTCGAATTGTACGACAAGGTAATGAAAACCCCGAAGTTGAGATTTACAGCTATGTTACTGAGCAGACCTTTGATGCCTACCTTTATCAGCTCGTTGAGAATAAGCAAAAGTTTATAGGTCAGATTATGACTTCAAAATCGCCTGTGCGTTCAGCAGAAGATGTTGACGAGCAGGCGTTATCTTATGCTGAGATTAAGGCACTTGCAACGGGTAATCCGTATATCAAAGAAAAAATGGATTTGGATGTTGCAGTATCGAAACTCAAACTTTTGAAACAGAACCATTTAAGTCAGAGATATAGCCTTGAGGACAGAATAATAAAGTTCTATCCGCAACAGATAAAGCAGGGTGAAGAACGAATTGCAGGTTATCAATCCGATATTGAAAGAGCAAAAGAAAACACCATCCCGAGTGTTGATAACTTCTCACCTATGATTGTTGAAGATGTTACCTATAACGAAAAGAAAGGTGCAGGTTCAGCGATATTGGTGGCTTGTAAGGCGATGACATCACCCGACCCGAAACAAATCGGTTCATATCGTGGCTTTGATATGGAACTGTCATTCAATTCTTTTGAGAAAGAATATGTATTAACTCTTGTCGGTTCACTCAGGCATTCAATATCTCTCGGTGCTGATATTTACGGTAATATTACCCGTCTTGATAACCTTATATCTTCAATGCCTGATAAAATGAAGGCTTGTGAAGAAAGACTTGGAGACACAAGGGTACAGCTTGAAAATGCAAAAGCAGAGGTTGAAAGACCGTTCCCACAGGAAGAAGAACTCTCGCAGAAGATGGAGAGGTTAGCAGAACTTAATGCTCTTCTTGATATGGACCATAAGGACAATGAAATCGTTGACGGTGAACCTGATGTGGCTGATACACCGGAGAAAAAAGACAGAGATATAGCGAGATAAAACGGAGCGTTTTTTAATGCTTTTTTCGTCTGTAATCCATTTTTATTTCAGACATCAAGTTATATTACCCATTTCTTTTTCTTGCCTTGTAGGGCAAAAATGTCGCAAATTCCTTTCCGAAATCACTTGTTTTTTAACTCCTCTGAAATCAAAATTCAGGAGGTATTCTATGGCAAAATTGAGTGAAAAATTCAAAAAAGAATGGCAGTTTTTTCTAAATGAAAACAACAGAATAACTTATAACGAACAATGTAAAAAATGCAAAAACAATTGTAAACAAAGTTTTAGGGCAAGGATTATTTCTTGTCCTAATTTTATTATGAGGAGTTGATTTAAATGACACTTGAACAGTTAAACACCGCACTTTATGAAAAGGTGTATGCAGAACAACAGGAGTTCATAAGTTCATTAAAAACTATGACTCCCGAAAATATTATTCAGTATGCTTATGAACTTGTTATCAGAGAAGATATATTGTTGTCACTCGAAGAAAATGACCTTGATGCAAAACAGTGTAAAGCTCTTTTGAAAGAAAAGAACCCCCTTGATAAATTATTCCTTGCTTGGGAAAAGCACGAGAGTGACCATATGAATGAAATTCGTGATTGTATTGAGAATAAAGCCAATGATCTTATTAAACTTGCAAGAGTAAGAGCAGACAGGGACAGCAGATAGAATGGCATATTTTTCTCAAAGTGCTATCAACAGAGCAAGAGAAATGGATCTTCTCACTTATTTGCAAACTTATGAACCTGATGAGCTTGTGAGAATTTCAGGCAACACGTACACTACAAAAACACACGATAGTTTGAAAATATCAAACGGAATGTGGATGTGGTGGTCACGAGGTATAGGCGGAAGAAGTGCTGTTGATTATCTTATGAGAGTGCGTGATATGACTTTCATTGAAGCAGTATCACAAATTGCAAATGATGAAAGTGCTTTAAGAAAAAAATATGAAAAACCCAAACCGAGAACCGAAAGAAATCTTATACTTCCCACAAAAGCGGAAAACAATGATGTTGCAATCGAGTATTTAAAGGGGCGTGGAATTAACGAAGATGTTATTTCCTACTTCATCGAAAATAATATGCTTTATCAATCTGTGCCGATGAACAATATTGTTTTTGTCGGCTATGACGAAAACAATAATCCTAAATATGCAGGTATGCGTGGTACAGAAAAGTATAGATATATCGGTGATGCTTACGGAAGTGATAAGACTTTTCCTTTTCGGTTAGTAAACAAAGACAACACTAATATTCATATTTTTGAAGGTGCCATAGATTTATTATCCTATGCAACACTTCTTTATGAGCAAGGTTCTGATTTCAAAAGTCAGAACCTTGTTTCTTTATCCGGAGTATATAAGCCGACAAAAAATATGAATAATGCACAGATACCACTTTCATTACGAACTGTA
>JAFTUP010000276.1 GCA_017466205.1 Clostridia bacterium | reverse complement strand
CAATTTCCGTAAGTGAGAAATAACCTGAAATTGACTGAGCATTTGCCATAACTGCATCAATACCGCCTGCATGAACAGTACCGAGTACGAGAACAGAAACAAGAGCAATAATCATAACGATACTCTGCATAAAGTCAGATGCACTTTCAGCAAGGAAACCACCAAGGAAAGTGTAAACAATAACGAAGATTGCACCAACAATCATCATGGATGTATATGAGTATCCGAACAATGTGCTGAAAAGCTTACCGCAGGTAACAAAACAGCTACCTGCATAAACTGTGAAGAACACGAGAATTAAAACTGATGCAATAATTCTGATAACCTTTTTATCCTCATGGAAACGGTTTGAGAAAAATTCAGGAACTGTGATTGCATCACCGCTGATTGCTGAATAATTACGAAGTCTTTTTGCAACAATAAGCCAGTTAAGGTATGTACCGAGTGCAAGACCTACTGCAGTCCAGGTTGCGTCTGCAAGACCGCACCAATATGCAACACCGGGAAGTCCCATAAGGAGCCAACCACTCATATCTGAAGCTTCAGCACTCATAGCTGCAACCCAAGGTCCTAAGCTTCTGCCACCAAGGAAATAGTTTTCTGTGTTTTTGTTTGCTCTACGCGCAAAGAATACGCCGATACCGATAACAATCAGCATATATCCCGCCATAGCAAGAAATATCATCATCTGATTTGACATTTCATTCATCCTTTCTCCAATGGAATACTAACTATTACTCCATTTTATAAAAATACCATTATATTATAATAAAAAAAAGATGATTTGTAAAGCATTTCCACTCTACAAATCACCATAAATTTACATATTTTTATTTTTTACTCTTTCCAATCGTGGATAATTGATGGATTTTCAAAAATTTCATCAAGCTTATTCATAAACGGAAGAACATCGCCATAATCAAGAGCCTTATGGTCAAATGCAATTGTAAGAGGAAGAATCTGACGAACCTCGATTGTATCGTTACCGTTTTCATCAGTCACAACTGTAGGCTGCTTTCTGATTGCATTGACCGCAATTGCAGTAACCTGAGGCGGAATGATTTCAAGAAGGAAGCACATGCCTGTCTGATTGCGGTGAACCGAGCCGAGGTTGGAAATAGTAATTGTACCCTGCTCAATATCCTTCTTTGTAAGTCTGTCAGATTCAGGAATTGAATAATACTTTCTCTTTTCTTCGCCTTTAAGAGTTTTTACCTTATGCTTACCTGTCTTCGAGCCGATAAGTCTTAAAACAGCCTGCTTGATTTTACCCTTTTTCAGTCCCTGAAGAGTATTATCAAGAGAAACTTCAAACATAGCCTCATCCATGTTTGTGTTTCGCATACGACGCATTGTATCATTGATAATCTCTGTCATTTTTGTAAGAGATTTATTGTCCATATGACGAAGATTAACTGTCATCATTCTTCCGTCAGGAAGCATTGCAGGCATTGAAACATTAACACGGTCATGGTAATAAAGTTTACCACGAACAAGCTTACGCTCAAACTTAAGATGGCAGTTCATCATTGGTGCAGCCTTAAGCCCTTCAGTGATAATTTTCATAACAACTGTGTTGATTGAGATTTTCTTTGATTTATCAGTACAACCTTCATTAAGTTTTTTATATTCCTTTAAAAATTCAGTAACATCTGCCTCATAGCTTACAACAGCGTGAGGAATTGTCTCCCAGCTTTCTGCTGTCATATTTGATACGATTTTTCTGGCAATTCCAAAACGTTCTTTCTTATAAACGCCCATTTTTTCATCTCCTTAATATTTTTCGTTAAATCTTTTTTCAAATTCTTCGCAAAGTTCATCCCTGAAATCAGGATGTGCAATTGAAATCAACGCTCTCGCTCTTTCTCTCATGCTCTTGCCCTTAAGCTGAGCAACACCAAATTCTGTAACAATATAATTAACATCATTTCTTGTGGTTGTAACTGCTGAATAATCGGTGATTTTAGGTACAATTTTAGAAATTGTATCACCTTTCGCAGTTGAAGGCATTGCAATAATTGAACGACCGCCCTTACTCATAGTAGCACCACGGACAAAATCCACCTGACCGCCTACACCTGAGAACTGATTAAGACCGATTGTATCAGATACAACCTGGCCCATAAGGTCAACCTGTAAGCAAGAATTGACAGAAACAACATTGTCATTCTGTGCAATAACCACAGGATTGTTTACGTAATCCATAGGTACCATCTCAACATCAGGATTTCCGTCAAGGAAATCAAAAAGCTTTCTTGTACCGAAAGCAAATCCGAGAATTGTCTTGCCGGTATCAATATTTTTCTTTGAATTATTTATTACACCACTCTTAATCAAGTCAACAACACCGTCGCCAACCATTTCAGAATGAAGTCCCAAATCCTTTTTATCCTTTAATTCCTCACAGATAGCGTTTGGAATACCACCGATACCGAGCTGAATACAGTCACCGTCGTTGATTAATGATGCGCAGTTTTTACCGATTTTAATTTCAACATCAGTAAGTGACGGTGCAGGCACTTCAGGAATAGGCTCATCGTGTTCCACGAAAAAGTCAAATTCTGAAATGTGCTTTCTTGCAGCACCATAAGTATAAGGTACGAACTTATTGACCTGACCGATTTTTACTTCACAATGAGCAAGTGTTGTTTCGATATAGTCACAGTTTGCACCAAGGGACACATATCCGTCTTCATCCGGTGGAGTAACAGACATAACTGTTACACGAGGTTTAATGATTTCTCTTAACACCATAGGCACTTCTGAAAGATAACACGATGTGAAGTCTGCAATACCGCTTGCAATAGCCTTTCTGTTTGTACCTGATGCAAAAAATGAATTATATCTGAAATGGCCTTTTACTTCTTCATCAACCCAGGGTGTCTCTCCTAAAAGGAGCATATTTATAACTTCAACATTGTTGTAATTTTTATAATTTTCACGCATAGCACGAACAATTGCTCTTGGCTCGCTACAGCCAAAAGCCATAACTACCTTGTCATTATCGTGAATATTCTTTATTGCTTCTTCAGCACTAACTAATTTTTTACTATATTCTTTTCTCCAGTCCATAAGACTCCTTTCAAATTGTTTTACATAATTTTATCAGTGTGTTTATAAAAACACGGTTGAATTATATAAAAAATTTTTTTGAAAGTCAATAAAAATAATCTCATCTTTTATTTTTTTAACAAAACTGTAACATTTTCTTTTTCTGTTGACTTATCAGAACAGAAATATTCTTGTTTTAGTTGATTTTTACTCTATTTATATAGTATTATATTACTATAACTTCAAAAAGGAGTGGGAATTATGAATTATGTAGGCAAAAAGGAACGACTCAATTTTATGGCAGGTCTTGCAGGACAGAATATTGTTTACTGCTTTATCGGTGCATCATTCTTTCAATATTTTTTGACAGATATTGCACAGTTTCCTGCACATATTGTTGGTATTCTTCTTATTTTAATGAAAGTATGGGATGGTGTTAATGACCCGATTATCGGTTCAATTGTTGACCGTCATCGTTTTAAGAGTGGCGAAAAGCTTCGTCCGTTACTTAAATACACACCTGTACCCGTAGGTGTATTTACAGTTCTTATTTTCGTAGTTTTCTCAACTGCAGAAAATCTCCTCTGGCTTCGTGTAGGATACTTTGTAATTATGTATCTCTGCTGGGACATTACATACACCATGCAGGACGTTGCTATTTGGGGTATGACTTCTGTTGTTACACCGAATTCCGGTGAGCGTGATAAATTTGTTCAGTTAGCAAGAACAGTCGGTTCAATCTTCTATGGTGTCTTCAGTGCAGTTATTCCTATGATTATGGAAATTGTTGCAAAACAGTCGGGAAATTCACTTGCACTTATGACTATTTTATTTGCCGCTATCTTTGGTCTTGGCGGTGCATTAGTCAGTGCAAAATGTTATAAAGCACAAGAGAGAGTTCGTCTTGTTGAACCTGAACAGCAACAGACATCTATTCTTGAATGCTTCAGGCTTCTTTTTCAGAACAAGATGCTTATGCTTGTGACATTATCAAACCTTTTTGGTGCATTGGCATTCGGCAACAACCTTATGACATATTTCTTCAAATACAAAATCCCTGAAATTTCAATCGGAGGATTTGTTCTCGGACCGCTTACCCTTACAACTGTTTTTGGTGCTCTCACCACTGCCCCAAGTTTCCTTGGTATGCTTATGGCTGATAAGCTTAAAGAAAAATTCAAGGGTTACAGAAATCTTCTCATTTTCATTCAGCTTTGCACATTGATAGGCAGAGTTCTTGCTTGGATTATCGGATTTGAGGGTAAAAACATTATTTTCACTCTTATTATCCTTGCAATTTGCTCATTCCCCGGAGGTGCTGCAAGTATTGCACAGACATCTCTTTTCTGTGACAGTGTTGACTATATGGAATGGAAAACAGGCAAACGTACAGAAAGTGTTACTTTTGCTATGCAGACCTTCTTTACAAAGATTTCAAGCGGTATCACAGGTGCTCTCGGAACATTTGCGCTCAGTGCTCTCGGTTATGTTGCAGTTGAAGATACACCCGGTGCTGTTTATCTCGGCACACAGACTGAAGCCTTTGAAACATGGATTTGGCCACTTGTAATGCTCACACCTGCAATCGCAGCACTCCTTTATATGATTCCTCTTCTGTTCATCAAGTACACTCCTGAACAGAAAGCTCAGGTTGAAAAGGAATTGGCAGAACGCAGAGCATCTGCTGAAAATATAACAACTGCTGTTGCAGAATAAAAAAATCAGGAGAATCAAAAATGAAAAAATTAATTAGTATTTTATGCGCTTGTGTAATTTTATTCACAGCATTTTCTATTACAGCCTTTGGTGCTGATACAAGTTACAAGCCTTACGAAGAAAGTCAGTATTTCACTTACGGCGACTATGACATTCATTACAGAGTTATCCCTGCAAAGGGCGAAATAAAAGGCAGAATTATGATGCTTCACGGATTTATGTGTTCAACCTACGCTTGGCGCAATATGGCAACTGAAATGTCAGCAAAAGGCTATGAATGTGTTCTTGCTGATATTCCTAACTTTGGTTACAGTACAAGAGAAACTGCTGATATGGAAATCATTGACCGTGAAATCCTCATAACAGAGCTTATGAAGAGTATCGCACCACTGAACGAGTGGATTCTTGCAGGTCATTCAATGGGTGGTGGTGTTGCAGTTAATATTGCAATCGAAAATCCTGTAAAAGCACTTTTACTCTACTGTCCTGCACCACAAAGCGAATTCCCTGAAGAAATGAAAGAGATTGTTCAATCCGACCTAATGAAAGGTACTATGAATGCTTTCTTCAAATATGGTACAGAGATTGACCCACTTGTTAAGATGGTGATTTTTATGGCAACTCTTGATTGTGGTTTTTCAAAGGATTACAATGTAAACGGTGTTACAGATGCAGTTCAGTATGACGGTTTCGGTGCAGGAATGTGCGAAATGATGTATAATGTAAGACCAACTGACTTGGAAAATGCAGATAAAATCGAGTGTCCTGTCCTTTTAGTTCAGGCAACAGGAGATTTAATTCTCAATTCACAAATGAAAAACCAGATGAATTCTGCATTCCCGAATGCTACAACATACAATGTAATCGGTGGCGGACACCAATGCATTGAAAACAGAGCAAAGGAAATTTCATTCGTAACAAATCTTTTCCTTAATAAAAATGTATAAAATCGTATGGCGGGGTTTTGACCCTGCCATTATCATTTCAGTTGCAAATTATAATTTGTCGGGATGTTGGCTTCCCCTTGAGGGGAAGCTGTCACGAAGTGACTGATGAGGTGTAGGTTGCGATAGCAACCGTTACATATCAATAATAAGTTGGTTTTCCACCTCATCCGTCTTTGCCTCACGGCAAATCCACCTTCCCCTCAAGGGGAAGGCGAAAGAGACAGACAAACTCCGATTTATATAACAAGGAGTGATTACCGCATCAGGTAACCACTCCGTTTTTTATTTATCAAGACAGCTTGAACAGTATTCGTAACCTTGTTGCAGGAAATATTTTAAATCGCTGCCTTCGACAACCTGCTTATTCTTTTCACTCATATTCTTTGCACCTGAACACTCAGGAGAGTGAATTTTCTTTGAAGAAGTATTGAGTACATATTCTGCATTCTTATCAAAATCAGCAACTTTATTACTTGTAGTTGTTTCTTCATCAAGCCAATTTTTACCTGTTGCATAATCAATTACAACTCCCGGCTGAACATTATAGCAATAAACATTGAAACAAATTCCGTCACCGTCATCCTCAACTGACCATGCTTCCATCTGTACACCGCTTGCAACCAGATTATCACCCTCAAAAATTGGTGTTACACGATAAAGCACATGATTTTCAGTTTCTTTCACATAGTCGGCAATCATATTTTCAAAAGGCAACATACCTTCTGTATTCATATATCGTGTGCCTGTAATCAAATTGCTTGTATTTGCATTTTCACCTGTAAGCTGATAGCCAATCAAATGACAACGATTATAAAGGTACTTTCCGTCAACAAAATCATATTTTGATGTTACCCAACCTGTAGGCTTCACCATGCCTATGTCCCCTCTTTTTTCAGTTGGCATTATCTCAACACCAACACAAGCGAATGTCACACCACAACGACCTAAATAGTCCAATTCTGCATATTCCTCAAAGGCTTCTGTTGTATAATCATTCTCTGTAAATGAAGGTTGGTTATCATTAATTGCAACATAAGGACTGCCTGAATATTCAGGGACATCATCAAGTAATACTGATGTATTTTCTACTGTTGTTCCCATATCATCAATTTCAGGTAAAATATCACCGTTAAAAAGTGAACCACCACAAGCACATAAAGTAAGCATCAATACAAGAATTATGCTTACTATTGATAAAATTTTCTTATTCATACTTTACCTCACATATATCTCTCTTGTAATTTTTTCGTGGGATGAACCTTCAAAATCAACTGTTTCTGTCAGAGTCCAATTTTCAAGGTCAATGTTAAAATATGTATCGGCAGGATATAATCTGTTCCATTTATACACAATTATTTCTTCAACACAATCTTCATTTACTGTGAAATTCTCTGTAAAGCAATAGCCATTTTCAATTTCTTCAGGATTTTCGCAGATTTCAACTGTATTTTCAGGAAAAAGCTTTGCTGAATACTCATTTGTGTAAAGTTTTTCACCTTTACAAAGTTCTAAAACATTTTCAATTAAGATTTTATCACGACTCTGACGACGCTTATTAAACATCATACCGTTTTTGTCATCAAGACAAACTATAAGTTTCATAATTTATCACCCGAATAAATTTTACCACATATAAATATTTGTTTCAATAATAATTGTTTATTGTCAGTCCGTTTTGTGGTATAATTTAAAATCATCGATGGTAATCGCTGATTAAATCGGGTTATGATTATCAGCGAGATAGTTTTTTGTCAGAACCGTCAAAAAACGCAGGCAATACTTTGTGTATTAACGAGTATTTTGGACGAGTTATGACGAAAAAATAGCCGATGAGAATTATAACCAAGAGTTAAGAAGTGATTACAATAATATGAAAAGATTTGCAAAGGTATATATTGAAATTTCAAATATTTGTAATTTAAAATGCTCATTTTGTCCGGGAACAACACGAAATCTAAAAAGAATGAATATTGATGAATTTAAAATAGTTCTTGAAAAAATTAAAGACTACACAGATTATATCTATTTCCATCTTCTTGGCGAACCACTTTGTCACCCTGACCTTGAAGCATTTTTGCACCTTGCTGAAGAAATGAATTTTAAGGTGATTATCACCACAAATGGTACACTTTTAAATAAATGCAAAGATATTCTTTTGAGTTCTCATTCTCACTATAAAACTGTTATTTCTCTTCATTCATTCGAGGCAAATGACAATAAAAACTCTTTTGAAGATTACTTGAAAAATTGCTTTGAGTACGCAAAATCTGCTGAAAATAAAAAAATCGTTGTCCTCAGACTCTGGAACAACGGTGGAAAAGACAGTTTGAATAATGAAATTTTAAGTGTTCTTGAAAACTATTTCCCGAAACCTTGGTTTGAAGAAAGAAATGATACAAGAATAGGCAACAAAATTTATTTGCAATATGGTGATAAGTTTGATTGGCCTACACTTGAAAGCGATAATATAAATGAAAATGTATTTTGCTACGGACTTCGCGACCAGATTGGCGTGCTCGCAGACGGAACTGTTGTCCCCTGTTGCCTTGACAGTAACGGTGATATGCCTTTAGGAAATCTTTTTGAAGATAATTTAGGGAACATTATAAACTCCTCAAAAGCACAAAACATTTATAACGGTTTTTCAAACCGAACAGCACAAGAAGAACTCTGTAAAAGATGTAGCTTTGTGAGGAAGTTTTAGAAAAACAAAAAGAAAAACCATCCGTTTGGATGGTTCTTTTTTGGGCAATACGTCTCATTTTAGAATCATATTTATTAATTCATCAGCAGCACGATAAATTGGAGGTTATCGAATACATTTCGTAGGGGCTGGCGTCCTCGACAGCCCTAAATAAGTAAACAGATAAACCAATAAAGGGTCGTCGAGGACGCCGACCCCTACGGATTTTTCCCCTCGACAAATTATAATTTGTCGGGATGATTATATCATACATCATCTGAAATTACAATCAGGTGCGTGATGATATACAGTCCTGAACCACACTTATTTAACAGCAACCGCCGAGGATTTTTACATCCCCGGCGGTGTTGATTTTATCGTGCTGTAATTCAGTTAAAGCTCTTAACCCAATTTATCAAAGAGCCGTGGTGTGTGTTTTCTCTCACCGTATCTAACATATAGTCAGTTACGGGGCCATTTTTTCTCATTTTTTCGAGAATCGCCTCCTGAAGCTCCTCAACGGTCATTTCTTCGTAGGGTTTATTCGGAACTGTAACTGTCGTATCAGGCTTCTTTTCTGCCTGTACCTTCACGGATTCTTTTACTGTTTCCGGAGATTCAGTGCTTTCAGCCTTTACAACTACGGTAGCTTTTTTAATTTCCGTCGCCTTAATCGGTTTAAAGCTTTCATCCGCAAACTCATCGGGAAGCCAGATTTCACCGCTATTTGCAGGTATCTGAACCTGAATAGAACCACCGTATGCACTTATCTTTTTACCTGTAAGCGCCCCCACATATTCTCTTGTATCACCGCAGGCAAGATTCATTGTAACATCGTTATCGGAGTTGTTAACCGTGATGATTACACTCTTGCCGTCAAGTTTTCTCTCATAAGCAAAATGAGTGGTCTGCAAAAGGAGCTCTTTATAATCGCCATAGCAAAGAGCAGGTGTGTTCTGACGAATTTTGCCGAGACAAGAAATGAGCTGTGTACAAGGATTTGTTTTTTCTTCGTCTTTGTAATCATCAAATTTAAGTTCCGGTCTTAAAGAATCATCGCTGCCTCGCTCTTTTTTGCCTTCAATACCGAACTCTGAACCGTAATAGATTGACGGTATACCCGGCAAGGTATAAAGCATAATGTGCACGGGTACAAAATGCGCTTTGTTATTGAGCTTTGTATAAATACGCTCAACATCGTGGTTATCAACAAAGGTATAAAGTTTCAGGCTGTCTCCTGTCATATCACTGACATATTTAATTGTGTGGGCAACCTCAAAATAATTGTGGTCATTGTGTGCAGAATAAAGAGCCTTGTGAAGCATATAGTTTGTTACGCTGTGGAGTGTACCGTCATTTGCCCAGCGTGAGTAATTGCCGTGAATGACTTCACCCATAAGCCAGAAATAGGGTTTAACCTCATTTGCCACCTGACGAAGAGCCTTCATATAATCGAAGTCCATAACATCAGCCGCATCAAGACGGATGCCGTCAATGTCAAACTCGCGTGTCCAAAAGCGGATTACATCGCAAATATAGTCTTTTACAGCGGGATTTTTCTGATTCAGCTTTACAAGAAGGTCATGGCCGCCCCAGTTTTCATAGGAGAAGCCGTCATTATATGAATTGTTACCCCAAAAATTCACATTACAGTACCAATCTTTATAAACAGAGTTTTCTCTGTTTTCTTTTATATCACGGAAAGCGAAGAAGTCCCTACCCGTATGGTTGAACACTCCGTCTAAAATCACACGGATGCCTTGTTTGTGACATTCGGCCACAAATCTTGTCAGGTCTTCGTTAGTACCGAGTCTGCTGTCAAGTCTTTTATAGTCTGTTGTTTCATAACCGTGTCCCACAGATTCAAAAAGCGGGCCTATATAAATTGCATTACATCCGATTCCTTTGATGTGAGAAATCCAAGGCAACAGTGTGTTAAGCCTATGCACAGGCTCTGTATAAGAATTCTGCTTTGGGGCTCCTGTCATTCCCAAAGGATAAATGTGATAAAATACAGCTTCATCATACCATGCCATATTTCTGTCCTCCTGATTTCATAAAAAATATACCTGTTTTATTTTATGAGATTGTCAATTAGCTGTTTCTGCTCGACAAATTGTGATTTGTTGAGATGATTATATCACACATTATCTAAAATTACAATCAGGTGCGGGTGTTCAATAAAAAATCAATGCGAAGCATTGTGTGTAATCCGTCGTGAGACGGAATGTAATCACAACGAAGTTGTGCATGTAACCCTTTCACAGAAAGGTATGTAATCAATCCGAAAGAAATACACAAAAGTGATAACACACACGCAATGCGTGATTACATACTCGCTACGCGAGATTACATACCAATCCTTCGGATTGGATAAAAAATAAAGGACTTCAAATGAAGTCCTTTATTTTTTGGAGGCACCACCCAGAACTGAACCACCCAATAATGTTTTGGTGTTTCAGAGCCACTGAGTTAACCTCTCATTTTCAATGCCATTATACCAAATTCCCTTCGTGAAATCAAGGTAGCACAAATTTTTTTATGTAGCAAACAGGAGCACAAAGGATTTCTCCCTGCACTCCTGATAAAAAATATATTCAGTTAATCATTTAATGATTCTTTAATTTCCATACCACCTTTAAAAATGATAATAATAGTTTTATCTCCCATAATTTTTATGCATTCAATTAATCTTCTTACTAACAAATCATCGTATTCAAGATTATTAAAATCTATTTTTTTGAAGAGTTCTGCTACTTTCTCTTTTTCCGAACTTATTGATTTCGACTCTATCGTTGATGCTTCTAACATTTCGAGCTGTTCTCTTAAAATTTTAACCTTACTAAAAATCTTTTCTACTTCATCAAGATATTCAGTTTTATCACCCTCGGTACAAGCAGCTGTCATCATATAATCTTCTGCCTCATCCTGCAACTGTTTAATATTCAACTCAACATTAAATTTGTTTAGTTCAGCATCATCTTCAGCCATTGCATATTTCAAAGTGGTTTTTATAGAATTAAAGACTTCATCATTTGATGGAGAGATTTTTGAAATTGCTCTACATATAGCTGCATGAATTTTTTCTTCTCTTATTCCTGATGATTTGTTACAGAACTTTGTCCCATTCTCAATTCTATTTATACATCTCCAATATACCCATTTTTCACCTTTGTAGTATTTCGTATTTCTTACATAACTACTGCCACACTCACCGCAAATTAAAACATCTGATAAAGCATATTTTGAATTATAACAACCTAATTCTGTAGTCGCCTGACTTGATTTCTTTCTTTTAGAATTACGTCTTGCTCTTTCTGCTTGCACGAGCTTAAATGTTTCTCTGCTGACAATAGGTGTATGGTTATTACTTATTAAATATTTAGGCAACTCACCATTATTCTTTTTTCTTTTCTTACTTATACAATCAGTTGAATATGTTTTTTGCATCAACATATCGCCTACATATTTTTCGTTAGATAAAATATCCTGAACAGAACGCCATTCCCACTCCTTGCCTTTTCTTGTTCTGCCTCCAATCTCGTTAATATGAATCGCTATATTTCTTGTGCTATAGCCATCAAGATAAAGGTCAAACATCTTTTTTATATATTCAGCTTCTTCAGGAACAACTTCCGGTTCACCGTTTTCACCTTTTCTATATCCATAGGTGTTAAAATGAAAACTGAAAGTTCCGTTTTTCATTCTTTGACGAACACCCCATTTAACGTTGGCACTGATATTTTCACTTTCAGATTGAGCCATAACGCTGTACAATCCGATAAACATCTCACTATCAGTAGTCAAGGTATCAATGTTTTGTTCTTCAAAATACACACCTATATTCATAGCCTTAAGTTTTCTTACATAGTTCAGACTATCTACTGTGTTTCGTGCAAAACGGGATACAGATTTCGTGAGAATGAGGTCAATTTTACCTTTTTCACAATCTCTAATCATATCTTTAAATCGTTCTCGCTTTGAAACAACCGTTCCTGTGATACCTTCATCAGCATAAATACCAGCAAAGTGCCATTTAGGATTTTTACAAATATGGTCAGTATAGTATGCTACCTGTGCTTCGTAACTTTGAAGCTGGTCATCAGAATCAGTTGAAACACGACAATAAGCGGCAACATTAATCTGCTTATATTCATTCTTATTGGCTGTCAAAAGCGGATTTGCTTCAATTTTTGTTACTGTTCTAACAGGCTGCATTGACAAACTCTCCTTCCTTATAGCACAATACGGTGTTATTAACAAACTGAATCGTAATATCACCCTTGGCATTTATCATAATCTTATCTACCACATCAAACAGCAGTTTATAGTCAAGATTATCTATGTAACTTTGTGATTTAAGGTATTCCTTGAAGGCTTCAGTGTACTCATCATCCTTAAATTCATAACAACAATCAAACTTTTCGGATACGAGAGAAATCACATCATTAGCAAGGATTTTAAAATTCTTTGTCTGCTGTTCCATCATATAGCATAATTCATTTTCTCTTTTCATTATTCCTAAATCCGGTTTATATGATTTTGTATCAGTAATCTTCCCCTCAACAAGACAGGGTTTTTCAATAACTGAATTTAATATACAAAGAATAGTATTAAACATAACCTCGTCATCAATGTACTTTTGCGTTTTACAAAGGTTTTCGCAAAACCACTTTTCTCTATTTGAACGAGTTATAAATTTTCTTATGTATCTACTTCCGCAGGTGGAACAATAAGTATGAGTTTTTAGGAATTTCACTTCCCTTGTATCCTTTTCTCTTGTTCCACCTTTGCTTTTCTTTATGCCAAACGCTATTGAATATGTATTTTCATCTACAATTTTTGGGTATTGCTCATCACCGACATAGTGTGAATTTTCGATTATTCTTGCAACCATATTCTTATTCCAAATATTCTTATCCTTATAATATTGTATTTTTCGCTCGGTTAGTTCATCAGCAATGGTTTTAAGAGTTGAGCCGGAAAGATACTTTTCAAACACCTCAGATACTATCTTGGCTTCAGCTTCGTTCACAACAAAGTTATTATTCTCAACAAAATATCCATACAAACAAACTCTTTTACCCATCAAAAACCAACTCCTAATTTTATTCCTGCAAACAATTCAAAAACAACTTTATTGCCCGGAAATATATATACCTTTTCAACAATCATTTCAAAACACTTATCATCAAACTCAAACAGTGATGCAGGAGATTTTTCAAGAACAGATTTGAGTTTTCTTATCTTCTCAATAATCATTTCATCCTCGTCATCAGCAATAAGTTTTAATCTTTTCTCTCGAAGTGCATTTAACCTATTCATAATTGCTGTTGTTTTCTCATAATAAGAAACATCGTCAATGATATTTTTTGTTTTAAGCTCGTTATACATACTGTTTTGCTCTGATAAAATAGCAATTTCTCTATTTATACTTGAGATTTCTTCGTTCATACTTGTAATACTTGTTCTAATTGCAATTAATTGAGATAATGTCTTATCTACAATTTCATTTTCATACAAACGAAGCTTGTTATATGCTCTGACAAAACACTTTTCTAATATTTCGTGCTTAATATTAGGTCCTTCACACTTACCCGAAGATAGCTCATCGTGAATACAACCCCAATACAGTTCTCCGGAAGATTTTATCTTTCCGTAACTCCATCCACAATCACCACAATAAATCTTTTTATCAAATGGTGTTTGCGAAATTCGTTTCGCACGCTTATTCGGTT
>JAFTUP010000275.1 GCA_017466205.1 Clostridia bacterium | reverse complement strand
TATTCGTGATGAACTGCTCAAAGAGTTTAAAGAATTGTCAGAAAGCTACGGTGTACCTGTTAAGGACAGCATATTAAATCCGTATTGGCAACAGTATAATGAGCTTAAGGCTGAAAATGCTGATAAGCTGTTTTTGTATCAGGTTGGCGACTTCTTTGAAGCACTTGGCGAAGATGCAAAGGATATGGCACAAGCCCTTGACTTACAGCTCACTCACAGAACAATCGGTGATAATGTTACCGTTGATATGTGTGGCATTCCAAAGCATCGTCTTGAAACTTATCTTGATATGCTTACAGACAGAGGTTTTGATGTTGCTGTGTGTTCCCTTGAAAACGGTGAGAGAAAAACCTATACGATTGTTTCTCAGAACAAGGAAGATCCGGTTGAAAGTAAGCCTGTAGGCAGAATTGATTATCTTCATACAGACGGCACGGTTCGTGAAAGTATTGAGTACACTAGCGAATATCAGTTTGTAAAAGATATTAAGGATGAAAATTTCTACGGTACTCCGATGTCTGTTGTTGTGTATGCCGATAAGGACGGCAATACAATTTCAAGAGATTTTGTTAATGAGCTTGACCCACCGCCACAAGGCTTTGAGATAATTCCAAGTCCGTATTTGGAACGAGCCGAAGAAGAAATAGTGGAAGAAATTACAGATGCAGACCTTATCGGCAAAGAGGTTATTATTGATGGTGATAAATATATCATCGAAAAGATAGACCCTGTATTCGGTGATGTGTCAATGAGGGACACAACATCAATTTACCCTATAAACAGAGTTGAGAAAATCGGTTTTGTAAAAGAGCATTTGGCACCTGAAAAACAGGAATATACAATTGAAAAGGTTGCTGAATACCCCGCAGTAGAAAACGGACTTCCTTATGATATTGTTGTAGAAACAATAAAGACGGAAGAACCAGCTCTTGCTCCTCCTGTATGGGAAGAAAAGGCGGAGAAAGTAACAACACTTCATCCTACTATTCCTGATAATGAAAAACACAATTTCAGAATAACAGATGATAATTTAGGTGTTGGCGGTCCGAAAGAGAAATTCCGTAATAATATGGCTGCTATCAACCTTTTGCACGAGCTTGAATTTGAAAACCGTCTTGCAACTCCCGAAGAACAGGAAATACTTTCAAAGTATGTTGGCTTCGGTGGTCTTGCTGATGCTTTTGACGAAAGCAAAGCAAATTGGGCAGATGAATATAAAGAGCTTATTGTAACACTCTCTTCCGAAGAATATGCTGCAGCACGAGAAAGCACACTAACTGCTTTTTATACACCTCCCGTAGTTATCCGTGCTATGTATGAAGCACTCGGTAATATGGGATTTAACGAAGGTAATATTCTTGAACCGTCTTGCGGTACGGGTAACTTTATAGGTATGCTTCCTGACAATATGCAGAAGAGTAAATTCTTCGGTGTTGAGCTTGATAGCTTAACGGGTCGTATTGCACAGCAGTTATATCAGAAGTCCGGTATCACAGTTCAGGGATATGAAAACGCATCTCTACCTGACAGTTTTTTTGATGTTGCGATAGGTAACGTGCCTTTCGGTCAGTTTAAAGTAATTGATAAAAAGTACGACAAGAATAATTGGCTCATACACGATTACTTTTTCGGAAAGACCCTTGATAAGGTTCGCCCCGGTAGTGTAATTGCATTTATCACATCATCAGGCACTATGGACAAGAGAAACTCAAATGTAAGAAAGTATATTGCACAAAGAGCCGAGCTTCTCGGCGCCATTCGTCTGCCGAATAACACATTTAAGGCAAATGCAGGTACAGAGGTAACATCAGATATTCTTTTCTTACAAAAGAGGGATACTCTTGTAAATGATGAACCTGATTGGGTTCACCTTGACCGTGATGAGAATGGAAATGAATATAACAAGTATTTTGTTGACCATCCTGAAATGGTGCTCGGTGAAATGGTTATGGAGTCCTCACAGTTCGGTCATTCCTTGACTTGTAAGCCGTATGAGGACAGAAGCCTTTCTGACCTTTTAAGTGAAGCCGTACAGAATATTCACGCAGAAATTACGGAGTTTGATATTTCGGAAATTGGTGAGGTTGAAGATAATTCAGTTCCCGCAGACCCGAATGTAAAAAACTTCAGTTTTACTGTTGTTGAAGATAAGATATATTATCGTCAAAACAGCAGAATGAACCCTGTTGATGTTTCTGCAACAGCCGAAAACAGAATTAAGGGTATGATTAAAATCCGTGATTGTGTAAGAGAGCTTATACGATTACAGACAGATGATTACCCTGACAGTTCAATCAAGTCTGCACAGGAAAGATTAAACACCCTGTATGACGATTTTACAAAGAAATACGGACTTCTCAATGCAAGAGCTAACAGATTAGCCTTTGCTGATGACAGTTCATATTGTTTGCTTTGTTCACTTGAAATTATCGGTGAAAATGGCGAACTTAAACGCAAAGCGGATATGTTTACAAAGAGAACAATCAAACCTCATATTAAGGTAACATCTGTTTCAACTGCAAGTGAAGCACTCGCTGTTTCAATCGGTGAAAAAGCAAGAGTTGATATGGATTTTATGTGTGAGCTTACAGGAAAGACGGAACAAGAACTCTTTGAAGAACTCAAAGGCGTAATTTTCCTTAACCCGGAATACACAAATGAGTATGGCAATGATGAAAGGTATCTCCCCGCAGATGAATACCTGTCAGGTAATGTACGAAAGAAACTTGAACTTGCAAGACGAACTGCAGAACTTTACCCCGATGATTATAACATCAATGTAGAAATGCTTGAAAAGGTTCAGCCGCAAGATTTGACAGCAAGTGAGATTTCTGTTCGTTTGGGTGCGACTTGGCTCCCACCTGAAGATGTTGAAAGATTTGTATATGAGATTTTACAGACACCTCGTTATGCTCAATGGAATATGAAAGTTAAATATACCGAACTTACAGGTGAATGGACTATTGCGAACAAAACTTATGACCGTACCAATGTTGTTGCTAATAACACTTACGGTACAAGCAGAATAAACGGTTACAAGATTATTGAAGATACTCTCAATCTTAAAGATGTCCGTATCTTTGACTATGTGGAAGATGAACACGGAAACAAGAAACCTGTACTCAACAAAAAGGAAACCGCTATTGCTCAGGGTAAGCAGGAAATGATAAAACAAGCCTTTCAGGATTGGATTTGGAAAGACCCGGAACGAAGAGAAAGACTTGTTAGAATTTATAACGATTTGTTCAATTCAATGCGTGCTCGTGAGTATGACGGAAGTCATATCACATTTTCGGGTATGAACCCTGAAATATCTCTGCGACCACATCAGATAAATGCAGTTGCCCGTATTATGTACGGTGGTAATTCCTTACTTGCTCATGTTGTTGGTGCAGGTAAAACATTTGAAATTGTTGCTGCAGCACAGGAAAGCAAAAGACTCGGACTTTGCAATAAATCACTTATTGTAGTTCCTAACCACCTTACTGAACAGTGGGCATCTGAGTATCTTCAGCTTTATCCGTCAGCAAATATTCTTGTAGCTACTAAAAAGGATTTTGAAACAAAGAACCGTAAAAAGTTCTGTGCTCGTATTGCTACGGGTGATTATGATGCTATTATCATAGGTCACTCACAGTTTGAGAAAATCCCTATAAGCATTGAAAGGCAGAGAGAAATGCTTCAGCGACAGATTGATGAAATCACTCTCGGTGTAGCACAAATCAAGTATGACAGAGGTGAGAAAATCACCGTTAAACAGCTTGAAAAAACGAAGAAGTCATTACAGACTAAACTTGATAAGCTCAATGACCAAAGCCGAAAAGACGATGTTGTTACCTTTGAAGAACTCGGTGTTGATAGACTCTTTGTTGATGAGGCTCATAACTTTAAGAACCTTTTCTTATATACAAAAATGAGGAACGTGGGCGGTATCGCACAGACAGAAGCACAGAAATCTTCTGACCTTTATATGAAGTGCAGATACCTTGATGAAGTGACCGGAAACAAGGGTGTTATATTTGCAACGGGCACTCCCGTTTCAAACTCAATGGTAGAGCTTTATACAATGCAGAGATACCTTCAGTATGATGCATTGGAAGATAAGCACTTACAGCATTTCGACTCTTGGGCATCAACCTTTGGTGAAACTGTTACTGCTATTGAACTTGCTCCCGAAGGTACGGGATACAGAGCGAAAACACGATTTGCAAAGTTCTATAACCTCCCTGAACTTATGATGATGTTCAGGCAGGTTGCAGATATACAGACGGCAGATATGCTTAATCTTCCCGTTCCTAAAGCAAACTTTCATAATATTGCAGTTAAGCCGACAGACCACCAAAAGAAGATTGTTGAATCTCTTTCAGAACGAGCCGAAAAGGTAAGAAACAAAATGGTTGATTCAAGTGTTGATAATATGCTTCTCATTACCAATGACGGCAGAAAGTTAGCACTTGACCAAAGACTATTCAATGAAATGTTACCGGATGACCCGAACAGTAAAGTATCAGCTTGTGTTGATAATGTTTATTCAATTTGGGAGAAAACAACTCCGCAGAAATCTACACAGCTTATTTTCTGTGATTTATCTACTCCGCATAATGACGGTAAGTTTAATGTTTATGATGACATCAAGAAAAAACTTATTGCTAAAGGTGTACCTGAAAGTGAAATTGCCTTTATTCATAATGCAGATAGTGAAGCAAAGAAAAAAGACCTTTTCGGAAAAGTCCGTTCAGGTCAGGTTCGTGTTCTTATAGGGTCAACTGCAAAAATGGGTGCAGGTACTAATGTTCAGCAGAAGCTCATTGCAATTCATCACACCGACTGTCCGTGGCGACCTGCAGACCTTCAACAGCGAGAAGGACGAATAGTTCGACAAGGTAATGAGAACCCCGAAGTTGAGATTTACAGTTATGTTACGGAGCAGACATTCGATGCTTACCTTTATCAGCTCGTTGAGAATAAGCAAAAGTTTATAGGTCAGATTATGACTTCTAAATCGCCTGTGCGTTCAGCAGAAGATGTTGACGAGCAGGCGTTATCTTATGCCGAAATCAAAGCTCTTGCAACGGGTAATCCGTATATCAAAGAAAAAATGGATTTGGATGTAGCTGTATCAAAGCTCAAACTTTTGAAACAAAACCATTTAAGTCAGAGATACAGCCTTGAGGATATGATTATAAAATATTATCCTCAAAGGATTAAAGAGGGCGAAGAAAGAATTGCCGGATACAATGCAGATATTGAAAGAGCGAAAGAAAACACCTTCCCGAGTGTTGATAACTTCTCTCCAATGATAGTTGAAGATGTTACCTATGACGAAAAGAAAGGTGCAGGTTCTGCAATATTGGTTGCTTGTAAGGCGATGACATCACCTGACCCGAAACAAATCGGTTCATATCGTGGCTTTAATATGGAACTGTCATTCAATTCTTTTGAAAAAGAATATGTATTAACTCTTGTCGGTTCACTCAGACATTCTGTATCTCTCGGTGGTGATATTTACGGTAATATCACCCGTCTTGATAACCTTATATCTTCAATGCCTGATAAATTAAAGGCTTGTGAAGAAAGACTTGCAGATACTAAGGTTCAGCTTGAAAATGCAAAGGCAGAGGTCGAAAGACCGTTCCCGCAGGAAGAAGAACTCTCACAGAAAATGGAGAGGTTGGCAGAGCTTAATGCACTTCTTGATATGGACCATCATGACAATGAAATTGTTGATGGTGAGGTTGAGCAGGAAGAACGAGATAAATCTGTTAGAGATAAATCAGTTGAAAGATAAATTGTGGGAGTATGGTGATTTTCGTTTTTGTGAGAAGCATCATACTCATCCCACACTTTTTCAGCTTCTTCAACAGTGTCAAAATATAAATGCTTTTCCAAATATTCTCCAAACAATATTACAAGTTCGGGGTTATGTTTTTCATCATCAATCACAAACTGCCATTCAATGAATTCTTCAAGCTCATCTTTGGTAAAATATAAGCCTTTGCTATAAAGGTTTTTAACTTCATCTACTGTATATTCAGGTGGCAAAGAAATGATGCCCATATGTAAAGAAGTGAAAATTTCTGATATTAACTTCTTTTCTTCGTCTGATAGCTTTTCTTTCAAGTTTCTATATTTTAGCAATTCTTCTTTACTAAACAAATCAGGATGATTGTCGATAAGTAAAAACAGACGGTTTAAGTTGTCATAATAATTTATAATTCTTTTCTTTTCAATCATCGAATCAATATGCCATAAGCTTCGTATTGAAAGAGCAACTTCATCTGTAATTTGTATTTCATTTTTCATTTTAAACAGTCCTAAAATTATTCTCTTCATAATATAAAGTGTCGAAACTGCAAAAAAGTAACACTTTTTTTAAAATTTTTTATTCCATATATATATGTCGCTAAAAGAAAAAAGTTACACAAAAAAACCGTGAATTTACAATTTGTTTACAAACTCAAATTAAAAAAGATTTTATTTTACCATTTTTCATACTACTACGGGCAGAATTAGCAAATCGTCAAATAGAAATTTTTTAAATAACCAAAGCCTCGATTGAAGAAAATCTATTGGATTTTTTCTAATTCTTAACGGTTTGAACCGTTAATTTTTTTGTAAAAAACAGGGTGTTAGAAAAGTTTTGAAAAAAAGAGGTAATCGTATATGGCTTATTATTATGTAAAAAAAGATAAACGAACAGAGATATATTTTAATGAGTATGATGAAAAGGCTACTATCATAACTGCTAATACTAATTTGAAAAACAGACTTTTAAATTATTCTCAAAATTATCCGACACTTTGTAAATATAAATCTGAAGATGAATATTCAGTTGAATATGAAATTCAAAAGGATAGACTTTCAATAAGGCTATTACCGCCTTGCAGTGAAATAAGAAAAAATACAGCAAGGAAGCTTATGGAGAAAATCAATAAAGTGGGTGATATTATGTGAACAATGTAAGAACAGATGAAATGTCCTTTTATAAAAATCAAAAAGGCAAAATAGAATATAATGAAAATTGCCGTAATTGCCCTAAAGATTGTAAACAGAGCTTCAGGGCAGAACTTCTTTCTTGCTCAAAGCTCAGGGAGGAGGAAAAAGAAAATGACACTTGAACAATTAAATACTGCACTTTATGAAAAGGTGTATGCAGAACAACAGGAGTTCATAAGTTCATTAAAAAATATGACTCCTGAAAATATTATTCAGTATGCTTATGAACTTGTTATCCGTGAAGATATATTGTTGTCACTTGAAGAAAATGACCTTGATGCAAAACAGTGTAAAGCTCTTTTAAGAGAAAAGAAACCTCTTGATAAATTATTCCTTGCTTGGGAAAAGCACGAGGGTGATCATATGAATGAAATCCGTGATTGTATTGAGAATAAAGCCAATGACCTTATTAAACTTGCAAGGGTAAGAGCAGATAGGGACAGCAGATAGAATGGCATATTATTCTCAGAGTGCTATCAACAGAGCAAGAGAGATGGATCTTCTCACTTATTTGCAAACTTATGAACCTGATGAGCTTGTGAGAATTTCAGGCAACACGTACACTACAAAAACACACGATAGTTTGAAAATATCAAACGGAATGTGGATGTGGTGGTCACGAGGGATAGGCGGAAGAAGTGCTGTTGATTATCTAATGCGAGTTCGTGATATGACTTTCATAGAAGCTGTTTCACAAATTGCAAATGATGAAAGTGCTTTAAGAAAACAATATGAAAAGCCAAAACCGAGAACAGAAAGAAAACTTATACTTCCACCCAAAGCAGAAAACAATGATATAGCAATCGAGTATTTGAAGCAAAGAGGAATTAACGAAGAGGTTATTTCCTACTTTATTAAAAGAGGAATGCTCTATCAAAGTGTACCGATGAACAATATTGTTTTTGTTGGTTACGATGAAAACAATAAACCTAAATATGCAGGTATGCGTGGTACAGAAAAGTATAGATATATCGGTGATGCTTACGGAAGTGATAAGGCTTTTCCTTTTCGGTTGGTTAATAAAGACAACACAAATATTCATATTTTTGAAGGTGCAATAGATTTATTATCCTATGCAACACTTCTTTATGAGCAAGGTTCTGATTTCAAAAGTCAGAACCTTGTTTCTTTATCCGGAGTATATAAGCCGACAAAAAATATGAATAATGCACAGATACCACTCTCATTACGAACTGTA
>JAFTUP010000274.1 GCA_017466205.1 Clostridia bacterium | reverse complement strand
TAATCTCTTATGAGGGCGAGGAATATGTTGTTCTGTTGCCGATAGAAGATTGTGAAGAAGCTGGACAGGTAGTTATCCTAAAATTGGATGAAAGCGGTGAAGATGAAGAATCCTATGTCAGCGTTGATGATGAAGCTATCTTGATGGCCGTTTTTAATATCTTTAAAGATAAATTCAAAGACTTTTTTAATTTTGTTGATTAAAGTTTTATTTAAATGGTCAGGTGAATAAAATGAATGACTATAAAGAACGCATAATAAGTTGTATCGAACATTTAAATTCTATTCGTTTTCCATGCGAAGATTGGAAAAAAGATAAAATCTATTTTGATATATTGGAGCAAGAATTCTCAAAAGAAGCATCTGATGATGAAACGAAACAATTGCTTCAAGAACTGAAAGAGTTGATTTGCGAAAAAAGGAATTTAAGTCTTAACTTGAATAAAACAACAGAAGAACTGTATGCCGGTTGGAATAATGAATAAAACAAATATTATTGATATACATAGCAAAGGTGAATATCCATCTTGTTCCTTATCGAACTTTGCAGAATACGAATTTCATATTGACAATGTTAAATGTTCAAGCATGGAAGGTTTCTTGCAATCGTTAAAGTTTAGAAATATCAAGAAACAAAAGCAAGTCTGTTTGTTGGTAGGTAAAGAAGCTAAATATTCAACAAGACATACTTTGGCTCAATTAAGATGGAGATTAACTCACAATTTGTATTGGCAAGGGAAACGAATAAACCGTTTTTCTGATGAATATCAAAATTTAATTGACAGAGCTTATGATATACTTTCACAAAACAAAGATTTTCAAAAAGTGTTAAAAGATTCCTCATCTTATGAGTTTACTCATTTTATCGGAAAAACAGATATGAAAAAAACTGTTCTTACCGAATTTGAGTTTATATCAAGATTGGAAAGGATAAGGAAAAAGCAATGAGTGAAGAACTTAAATGTAAAGTCTATGATAAAAACACTCTTGATGATTTGAAATACGTAATCGTGTGTTCTTTGTATAAGGATAAGCTTTTGTTAAGCAGACACAAACAACGAGAAACGTGGGAAACTCAGGGTGGTCATATCGAAAAGGGAGAAACACCTTTTCAAGCTGCTAAACGAGAGCTTTATGAAGAAAGCGGAGTAACAGATGCAGAGCTTTTATATCTTTGTGATTACTTAGGATACACTTCAAAAGGACATGCAAATGGAGCAATTTTTCTTGCAATAGTTAATGAATTAGGAAAACTGCCCGAAAGTGAAATGGCAGAGGTTAAATTGTTTGATTTGCTTCCGGATAATCTGACTTATCCGTTTGTAACACCACTGATTTTCAAAAGAACACTTCAAAAGTATTATGATGAACAGAGAAGAAATGAGTTGAACAAAAATAAGAGCTCTTGCTCAACCGATTTTGATGTCTAATCTGTTTACTATAAGTTACGCCACCTTCGGGTGGCTTTTTCTTTTTGGTGAGTGAAAAACCGACACCATAAAATTTTTATTAGAAAACCTATTGACTTTTTTATTCAGAAGAGTATAATAATGCTATCGAGAACGCACCGTTCCTTTTACAGAATTTAGAGGTGAAACAGTATGAGAAGTAAGAATAAAGCCCTTATGGATAAAATCTGTGATTTCGTTAATGACTATTATAAGATGTATCGCAAATCACCGTCTGTTAATGAAATTGCTAAAGGTGTAGGTGTAGCCAAAACCACTTCATATCGTTATCTTGTGGAAATGAACGAAAAAGGTATTATTTCCTATGATGGTAAAACTATTGAAACATCGCATACAGATAAGTGTGTAAGTGGCTATTTCTCTGCTCCCGTTGTAGGTTCAGTTCGTTGTGGAGATCCTGAAACCGAAGAAGAGAGCGTTGAAGAATATGTTAGTCTTCCCACCTCTATTTTCGGTACAGGTGAGTTTTATATCCTTCGTGCTGTCGGTGACTCAATGATAGATGCGGGTATAAATGAAAATGACCTTGTTCTCATAAAGAAACAATCAACCGCATCTGAGGGCGATATTGTAGTTGCTTTAGATGAGAATAATGAAAACACACTGAAAACTTATGCAGGTATTGATGAGGAGTCACAACAAGCGATTCTTCGCTATGAAAACAAAGAAGCATACCCGGATAAAGTTATTAAAGTTAAGCAGCTCGTTGTTCAGGGTGTTGCGGTAAATGTAATTAAGAAGTTATAACTACATAAAAAACTTGCTGAAAGGAGGAATGGCAGATGAAACAACCTATGTTTTTGTGCATAGATTTAAAATCATTCTATGCTTCGGTTGAATGTGTTGAAAGAGGGTTAGACCCTATGACAACTAATCTTGTTGTAGCTGACCCTGACAGAAGCAAAAACACAATTTGTCTTGCCATTACTCCTGCAATGAAAAAACTCGGTATAAGGAACAGATGCAGGGTTAAAGAAATTCCCGATAATGTTGAATATATAACTGCTCCACCCCGTATGCAGTTTTATATAGACTATGCCGCAGAAATTTACGGTATATATCTTAAATACATTTCCAAAGATGATATTCATGTTTATTCAATTGATGAAGCATTTTTGGATGTAACAAACTACCTGTCTTTGTATAACCTGACCGCAAAAGAATTAGGTCAGAAAATAATGCAAGATGTCTATGATAAAACAGGTGTCAGAGCTACTTGCGGAATAGGTACAAATCTCTATTTAACAAAAATAGCTTTGGATATAACAGCGAAGCATTCACCTGATTTCATAGGCTATCTTGATGAAGAACTATTTATCAAAGAATTATGGTACCATAAACCGTTAACTGATTTTTGGCGTATCGGCCCCGGTACACAAGCAAGACTTGAAAAATACTACATTTATACAATGAGAGATATTGCACAAGCAGATGAAGATTTGTTGTATCGTATTTTTGGTATAGATGCAGAACTTTTAATAGACCACGCTTGGGGACGGGAAACTTGTACTATGGCTGATATAAAGTCATATAAGTCAAGTGCAAAAAGTCTTAATAGCGGACAAGTTCTAATGCGAGATTATAACTTTGAGGAAGGCAAGTTAATTGTAAAGGAAATGATTGACTTGCTTTCTCTTGACTTGGTATCACAGAATTTGGTAACAAAATCTGTATCTTTGTATATAGGTTATTCTAGAAGTAATGAAATTCCCCCTGCAAAGGGTTCGGTATCTCTTGAAACTGCTGTTAATTCAGATAAAGTTCTCCGAGATGAATTAGTGAAGTTATATGACAGAATAGTTGACAGATATACTCCTATACGGCGGGTAAATATCTCTTGTAATAATGTTTCAAAGGAAGAGTATGTTCAGTTCTCTTCCTTTGACGATGTGGAAGCGTTGGAAAAAGAGAGAAAAATACAATCAGTGGTAGTTGAACTTAAAAAGAAATACGGTAAAGACGCAGTTCTTAAAGGTATGAATTTTAATGATGCTGCGACTACTATTGAACGGAATCATCAAATTGGAGGGCATAAGAGTGGGACATAAACCGATATGCAAAATGCCACGACAAGATAGAGCCAAGCAGTTTATGCCTTTTGCTGCTCTGAAAGGATTGCCCGAAGCTTTAGCAAAAAAGGAAAGAATAGCCGTGCAAAGAGTTGAATTATCTGAATGTATGGCAGAAGAACTCAATCGAAAGTTTCTTTTGCTTGAAAGAGGAAAAATGGTAACTGTAACCTATTACCTTCAAGGTGAATATGTGAAGATGACTGGATTGGTTGCTATGATAGATAATAACTATCGTATTTTACGCATTGTCGATACAAGAATTCACTTTGATGATGTAATAGATATTGAATTTGAATAATCAAGGAAGGTGTAAATAGTTGAGAAGAGTTTATGTAACCGTCGATTGTCGTCAGTTTAAAAGCGGAGAGATTAAACCGTTAAGAATTCATTGGCACGATGGACGAGTATGGGAAATAAAAAGATTGCTCCACTCAGCTTATCCTGTAGATGATGAATTCAAAGGAGTTAGATATACAGTTCTGATTGGAGATACAGAGAAGTATTTATACAGATATAATGACCAATGGTATGTAATGGCTGATGCCTGAATGGAGGTGCATTGATGAAAAGTTTCGTTTCTGTAAACGAGGTTAATGAGTTGTGCGAAGCACTCATATTAGATTTTATGAAATCAACAAAACATATTTGTGTTGATATTGAAGGTTTTATAACCGATTATCTTAATTTAAACATTGTATATATTCCATTTGCTGAAACAGATACAAGTAAATTTGGATTTTTATCTGATGAGAAACAAGGTCTGTGGGTATATAGGAATAAGCAGAAAGAATATGTTGTTTTTCCTAAATATACGGTAGTGATAGACCAATATCTGTTACGAGAAGATGAGAGTGGCAGAAGAAGGTTTACATTAGCACATGAAGCTGGACACTATCTGTTGAGTAAACACAACCCGGAGCAAACAGTACCGAGCTACAGAAGAACCTTTGATACTGAAAGAGATTACACAAAAGAAGAAATATCAGAAATGTTCTCTCTCGGTGAGTTCTTTGCTGATAAAATGGCAGCTTGTTTGTTGATGCCGAGGTTTGTAATTGAAAAGGCAGTAAATAAGTATTATAAAAATAAGTTGATTCCCGTGTACGGAAACAATATCTTTGCATCAGAAGATAAGGTTAAATTGAGAAAGATGGCCGATGATATAGGAGTGTCGTATTCAGCTTTAGTTATACGGTTAAAGAACCTGTGTTGTTTTGACTATCACGAAACCGCAGAGTACATAGATAAATATTTGAAGGTGGGCGATGTTTTATGAGTGGTAAAGTCATTTATTATGACGAAAGATACGAAGCATCACCTGAAGTAATAAATAAACTGATGCGTTCAAGAGATGATGCAAAGAATATAGATAAGAAAATAATTAATTGTCCGATTTGTGGATGTAGAATAATTGAATTGTATGCCAAAGATAAACCACTCTTATATGTAAAGTGTAGAAAATGCAAGTTTACTGGTCCACTTAACACGGCATATTTCAGAAGACAACGAAAAAGACATTATTTTTAATCAAAAATTTAATATTGTAAAAACTTGACTTTAAATCGAGCAAGCGGAGCAGTATCCCAAAAGGGACTGAAAAACTACCAAGCGCCGTATGAAGCCGGATTGAATAATAGGATAATTTTATCCTTTCTTGTTCGTCCGATTTCTACGGTGCTTTTTTATTTTGCCGAATTGCTTCATACAATGTTTGAGTCCTTTTTCAGGCTTTGGCTTGAGAAAGGACTTTTATGTTTTATATATGGCTTTGCTACATAGCTGAATATCCGTAATCTCCGAATTTTTGAAACTTACATAAATTCAAAAATTCAGAAACGGAGATTACATAAATGGCTAACAAATATTTTATATGGAAAGATGCTGAGTGCAAAGGTGTGAACCCTGTGTGGGTAGAACTCAGTGGAGCGGATTTTTATAAGTTTATAAACAATCCCAAAAACTCTAAAAGAAGGTTCGTCAAGGAATATTTTGAAGATGATAAAAATTCAGGATATTGCAAGTTTGAAGTAACTGAAGAAAGGTTCAGAGAATGGAGAACTATGCAGAAACGAAAAGAAAGAAATGAGGATATGTTGATGGCAAATATCAAAAAACACAGACTTCTTGATAAGGACGAAGTAGATGAAAACGCAGTTAAAACTATTCCTTCTGTTTTATCATTTGATGCACCTTTATCTGATGACGATGAAGAAACAACTTACCACGACATAGTACCTGATATGGAGTGCGGGTATGAAAATGTTGAGCATCAAATGCTGGTAAATAAACTGTATCAAATTCTTGAATACCTTTCGGACGAGGAGAGAGAAGTGTTGAATCACATATATTTCAATAATTCAGAAAACAAAAGTGAGAATGAAATAGCTAAAGAAATGAATATATCTCACCAACTTTTAGGATACAGAAGGAAAAAAATATTGAAAAAATTAAAAATATTTTTTGCAGAAACATAAAAAGCTGTCGCAATAGAGAAGTAGAGGGGTAAATTATTCCCTCACGAACCTTGACAACCGAATACACATTTATCACATACATTACTTTTGCTTACGAGCCGAGTAGCGTGTACGCCGTGACATTGATTTATCAAAAGAGCGATATAGCAGTGCTGCAAGTATCGGGTGGCTCCCGATGTGGGCGATGACGAGCAAAAGGAATAATGATACACCTGTCGTGGCCGGCACGTAAAGACCGGAGGTGAGATTCCTGTGGAGTTGATAAGCTGTCAACCGTGTGATAACTTCCCGTTAGCCTTGGGGTGTCGAGGACAAATAAAGGTGAATGTAAACATAAAAACAAGCGGACAAGTTCTTTATGACTTGTTCGCTTTATTACATACATCTTTATCGGGAAAAAATGTGTACTCGGTAAATACATAAGAAAGGATAAGAAAAATGAAAAGAATTAACAAGGTGAACATCCAAAGACAAAACGAACTGCTTGAAAAAGAAGGAATATTCAGTAAAGAGGAATTATTGGGAATGACAGTTGTTGAACTGATTGAAAGAATCGGAGAAAACGAAATTGACCTATTACTCAAAAGATTGTTGCTTCATACATACGGTGAAAACAAAAGCTTTATTGATTCATCTTATGTGAACTTAGTAAAAGGTCATCAGTATGTACTTGATACATTTGAGGCATACGACTTTAACGACAATCTTGATTGGTTCTACAAAATGACGGTTGAAGAGTTCCTTAACCTCGAAGACCTTAATCTGAAAAAGATTCCGTTCCTTACCTATTATCACAAGTATTTTGTGAACGAAGGACAGATGATTGAACCAGAATACTTTAGATACTACGATGATGCAGCAGATTGTTACACATTCTATATAAATCCGGAGGTGGTTAGATGATGGAAGTTAAAAGAGGTCAAATTTACTTAGCCGACCTTAATCCGATTATCGGTTCGGAACAAGGTGGTGAAAGACCGGTAATCGTTGTTCAGAATGACATCGGTAATCGATACAGTCCGACAAGCATTGTGGTTCCCGTTTCAAGCAGAGTATATAAAAGAGACTTGCCGGTTCATGTAGCTTTGAAAAGTGAGTGTCTTCCGAAAAAATCAATAGCCTTGCTCGAACAAGTGAGAACGATTGATAAAAAGAGACTTAAAGAATATATCGGACGAGTCTCAAAACGTGAAATGCGAGAAATAGAAAAGGCTATGTATGTAAGTCTTGATATTTGAGGTGATTGATATGCTTGAAAACATAAAAATCAATCCCGAATTTGAGCGTTTGATACCACCACTTGTTGATGATGAATTTGAATTGTTAAAAAGCAACATTCTATCAGAACAAGAAATATATACCCCGATTTTTGTTTGGAATGGATTTATTATTGATGGTCATCATCGATTCAAAATTCTTTCTGAAAACAGAGATATTAAATTCAGAGTTGTTGAAAAGAAATTTGATAACAAATATGAGGCTATGTCGTGGATATGTAACAATCAGCTTGGTAGGAGAAACCTAACTCCTGAAAATAAAAAATATCTCATTGGCAAAAGGTATGAAGCTGAGAAAAAAGCTAACGGTGCTTCTGATGGGTTTAGGGGAAATCAATATAAAGATTTGGTAGGTTCCCAAACTGGGAACCTACCAAAAAAGAATAGCAAGACCTGAGAGCGTATTGCTGAGGAAACAGGAACTTCAAAGAACTATGTCATTCGTGCTGAAGAATTTGCAAAGGGAGTAGATGCTGCAGATGAGGTGGTTCCCGGCATAAAAAAAGAAATTCTTTCAGGAAAAACAAAAAAATCATCTGAACAGATTGCGGCAATAGCAAAAGCTCCGCAAGAACAACGCAGAACTTTGACAGAAAATCTTCGCTTAACAAAAGTATATGACAAAAAACCACCTAATTTTAATCAAAATATTAAATCCATAGCAGCAGAAATGAGAGATTTAAGTACACCCGTTACAGATGAAAGTGTACTTGAGACACTACAAGGGGCAGTAAAGATGTTCATTGAAAGTTGCGAAAGTACATTTATTAATCATCAAAATATTTTGGTGTGTGAAGAAAATTGTCAAAAGGCATTTGAGATTTTAGAAAAAGCAAAAGAATATATAAATAATTTAAAGGAGATAAACAACAATGCCAAAAACAAGTCAGAAAACAACACCTAAAACACTTTATGCATTGCAGGAGATTAATTCAAGAAATCTAAAGATTCTTGGTGAGGATTATCAAAGAGAACTCAATGAATCAAGAGTCGCAAGGATAGTTTCATCATTTAATGAAATGGTAGCTAATGAACCTAAAGTAAGCTGTCGAAACGGAGTATATTATGTCTTTGACGGACAACATACTATAGCTGCAAGAAAGGTATTGAACGGAAATGTGGATATCCCTATTCTTTGTAAAGTTTATAACGGCCTTACTGAGCAGGATGAAGCGTTCTTATTTGCTACTCAAAACGGTGAGGAGTCTAAACCTACCCCGGGTGAAAGAATGAGAGCTTGGCTTTTCGGTGAAAGCAAAGAAGCTATTGCTTTTCGTGATGCAACAGAGAGCACAGGTTTAGTTTTAGAGCTTGGCGACATCCATTGCAGATACCACTTAGTATGCGTAAATACTGCACATAATATGTATAAACGCATTGGCGAAAGAATGTATAAAGAAGCCTTAAGTATTATCGTTGACGCTTGGGATGGAGATGTCGAATCTCTTAAGACTGAAATATTGATTGCTATCTGCAGATTTATTTGGCTTTATCACGATGTATATGACCGTGAAAGATTGATTTGGAGATTAAAATCCGAAAATCCTAAATTAATTCGTCAGGCAATAATCAGTGATTTTGAGCTTGCCGGTTATAAAAGACATATTAATCAGATTTACAAAATCTATAACGGTGGTGGAAAAGAAGTTATTGAAAAAAGATTTTGATGAGG
>JAFTUP010000273.1 GCA_017466205.1 Clostridia bacterium | reverse complement strand
GTGATTACGGTTATGCGACAGTTTAATTATTCATCTATAAAAGACTGCAAGTGGGACAGTGAAATCCTCGGTTACATTGCCGCTATATATAAAGAAGCCGGAAAACAGGAGCTTTATCTTAAGCAAAAGCCAGATGAACTTGAAAGATTAGTTGAAATTGCAAAAATACAGAGTACAGAAGCTTCCAATGCTATTGAGGGAATTGTCACTACAAATACACGTATAAAACAGCTCGTAGAAGAAAAAACGGCACCGAGAAACAGAGATGAGCAAGAAATTGCAGGCTACCGTGATGTACTTAGTTTGATACATGACAATTTTGATGCCATTCCTATTTCAAAAAACTACATTCTTCAGATGCACAAGATGATGTATAGCCATATAAACAATCCCTTTGCCGGACAGACCAAAAATGTGCAGAATTATATAAGCGCCACCTATCATGACGGTCATACTGAAATACTGTTCACACCTTTATCGCCATTCGAAACACCTGAGGCTCTTGACAAAATCTGTGAAGAGTACAACAGAGTTATCGGCAATCTTGAGGTTGAACCTCTTATTGCAATACCCATTTTTATTCACGATTTTCTGTGCATACATCCCTTCAATGACTGAAACGGAAGAATAAGCCGTCTGCTTACTACTTTGCTTTTGTACCGAAGCGGTTTTTATGTAGGTAAATACATTTCTCTTGAAGCTAAAATTGCTAAGAATAAAGACTTATACTATAACGCTCTGAACGATTCACAGCATGGATGGCACGAAGGTGCAGAGGATGCAGTTCCTTTTATAAAATATATTCTCAGTACGATCCTTGCCGCATACAGAGATTTTGAAGATAGATTTAATATTATTGAAGAAAAGTTACCTGCCGTTGAAATTGTAAGAAAAGCAACTATGAATAAGATTGGCAGATTTACAAAACAGGACATCCGTGAGCTTTGCCCGTCATTAAGCCTGAGCTCCGTTGAAGGCTCTCTGAGAAAGCTTGTTGCCGAGGGCGAATTAAAGCGTGAAGGCACAGGAAAATCTACTTGCTATTATAGATTGAAGTAAATATTACAAAAAAATGACCTCCTTGTATTTGGTAATACCATTTTACAAGGAGGTTTGTGTTTTGTCGAATGTACGGATATTTTATTTTTAACTATAAAGAACGTAATTTTTCAATAATTGTTTCTTTTTCATTGCTTCCGTTTGTTGAAAATCTCAACAAAGGAATGCCATATAATTCTAATATTTTATCCTTCTTTTGGTCTCTGATGTTTTGTTCCGTTCCAACTTTATGATAATGATACCCATCAACCTCTATTGCAAGAACAGGCTGTTTACTGATACGATTATAAACAAGAAAATCCAAATGAGTTCCTTTGTTCATAGCGTATCGACAAAGTTCATCATCTAAAAGTTCAGGGTTTCTGATTAACATATTTAATGGTTGGTGGCTAATCACACCAAGATGAATAAACTCATCGTTCTTTAAAATATCGGTTATAAGTTTATGCATCAAGTTTTCAGAATCAAACTCAGAAATCTTTTTTGAGTTTTTTAAATACGCTAATCGACTTTCTGTATATTCGTTATACAAGAAATCAAAAACAGAATAAATCTTACTTTCAGCAACAGTAAAATTATTGTATTCGATATAAGAAATAAGATCTTTTATATTGCTTCCGTCTGCGATTTCATTACCTGTGACAACAAGAACTAATTGTTTTTTTGCTCTTGAAACAGCAACATTCAATAAATTAGGGTCGTCAACAAATTCGCCTATTTCATCGTCAACAGTTGTCAGTATGATACTATCCTTTTCTCGTCCCTGAAACTTATGTACGGTTGCAATATCAATTTCATTGTTATTGATTGATTTGGCAAGTGCATTTACTTGATTGTTGTACGGTGCGATTATACCTATTTCATCGTCTTGTACTGTTATTTTAGGCATTATATCTTTTACAACAATATCTATTTGTCGCTGACTGAAATGGTCTCGAGCGTGTTCACCTTTAACAGTTTTATAAACAGCTAATGTATCAGCTTTACCTTTATCTTCGGTCATTATAACAAGTTGTTCACCATAAAACTTTTGGTTGCAAAAACCTATAATTTTTGGATGACATCTGTAATGCTCTCTCAACAAAGTTTGGGGCACATCTGAAATTAAATTACAAATTGATTCAAGAAAACTATTTTTAGAGAATCGATAGGCTTCATTTATATTATGATTGTAAAATATAACATCAGTTCTTTTAGCAATATCTTCTGTAACAACATTAGGTAATTGTTTACTGTCACCGACAATTACAGCATTTTTGGCACAAGACAAAGCTAATGCACCGGTTGCCACATCAACCTGAGATGCTTCATCAATAATAACATAGTCGAACTTTGCATTTTTACATACGCTGCTTCTTGAAGAAAATGTTGTACTTAAAATAACGGGATACTCTTTTATGAAATCCTGAGGCCTCTGCCATAAATCATCCAAAGCAAAAACTTCTCTACTTGCTTTTTTACCATACTTAGTAAACAATGCATATTTTAATAATTGCATAGATTTGATATTCAAATCGTTTGATGTTTGTGAGGCGTTAGAGGTTTGAAGACAATTCTCAAGTTCAGCGATTTCGGCAATCAACTCTTTCTCTTTAACATTGTAATAGAAATCTTGTATTTCCGTAATCAATACAGATATATCATTTTTATAAACATCAAAATTTAATATTCCATACGCAATTACACTTTTTAGTTTAAAAAGCCACGAGATTTTTTTACCTGTTTCACTGATTAACTGAATTTCATTCCAAAGGTTTAATACTTTTTTGGATGTAATGTTCTTTTTTAACTTTAATTTAAGTGATTCGTCCGTTGATTCAGCTTTATATATATCAAAGTATTTCTTTTCTAATTGCAATGACTGTAATTGTTGCTTTGCAATTGCAAGACGTTCTTGTTTTTGATATACTTCACCCAATTTTTGTGAAATATCCTTGATGGTATTATTTGACTGAAGAATATCGACATTTTCTTCCCAAGTTGAAATGTCCGGATAAGTTGTACTTTGTTTATTTATAAATTCTTCTTTGTTTTTTGTTGACCCTAATGGTGCAACAATGAAGCCCATATTATATTTTGGGCTGGACAGTTTTTCCAGTACATTTGCCGTTGCAGAATTGTTATTAGAAACTACCTGGATGGTTTTTCCGTTGATTAACAAATTCGCTATAATATTTAAGATGGTTTGCGTTTTACCCGTGCCGGGAGGACCTTGTATAACGCTAATTTGATTCTCCAATGCATTTTTTACAGCATTGTATTGGCTTGAATTACATCCAAACGGGAATACGGGTGTACTTGATGTTCTTTTGGTATTTTTATATTTATTAGGATTTAAATATATCGCCAAAGGTGTATCATCACCAACGAAGTCTGATATTTTTTCATATTGTTTTGAAAGAAGGTTTGTTCCATCGTCAGATTTTATACTCACAGACTCTGCTGTTTGTCTCAAATAATTGAAAACACTTTGTGATGCAGAACTTGAAAGACAGGATTTTACTATACGCAAATCGCTTTCATTGTAATCTCGTTCACTACCATTATTAAAACAAATATGCCAATATGCATTATAGCTATGTCTGAAAACATATATTGCTGAAATATCAAACAACTCTTTTCCGAGATGTTCAACTCTATATAAAGACACATTAAGAACTTCGGGGTCTTTAAGGAAAACTACATTATTGAAATTATAGGAGAATTTTTTACCGTTATTGAATACAATATCATATTTTCGAGTTTGCTCATTGTATTTACAAAACTTGATATCTGCAGTAACTATCTTACCTTATGCAATTACCATATTATTTCTTGTATTCAAAATGACACCTCCTTATAAATTATCTGATTTTTAGTATATCACATCATTATTCATTATATAAACACCCATAAACGACAAAAACTCCCTCTGTCATTTCTGACAAAGGGAGTAATTTTTAAATATAGAGTTTTACTTCAATAT
>JAFTUP010000272.1 GCA_017466205.1 Clostridia bacterium | reverse complement strand
CTTGCTATTTGAGACTCGGCAGAGGCGGAGAAAAGCAGATTCACTATACTATCGAAAACTTTGAAATCGGTAAGGCTATTAAAATAAAAGATGGCGAAAAAGTAGCAGTATTTTCAACAGGTGCAATTTTTGACGAAGTTGACGAAGCTTGTAAATCTCTTGAAAAAGAGGGCTTTGTTCCTACTGTTTACACTTTCCCGACAGTTAAACCGATTGACAAAGATACAATTCTTCAGTGTGCTTCAAAGTATGACACTATTATCACCGTTGAAGAACATAATTTGAGTGGTGGCTTCGGTTCAGCAGTTGCTGAGGTTCTTGCTGAAGAAACCGGAGTTAAAGCAAAACTTGTAAGAGTGGCACTTGATGACAGATACTCTTGTATCGTGGGAAGTCAGAAATATTTAAGACAGCAGTATTCTATTGATGCTAAGACAATTATCGAAAAAGTGAAAGAAAATTATTAAACAATGAAAAAGATTTTAATTTTAGTAAATGATGTAACAACCATTATGCAGTTCCGTACAGAACTTGTAAAAGCTTTGGTTGCAGCAGGTAATAAAGTTTTTGTAAGTGTTCCGAAAAGTGAACGAAATGCAGAAATTGAAGCTTTAGGTGCTACGGTAATTGAAACGAGTGCATCAAGACATGGAACAAACCCTGTTGAAGACTTTAAATTATTCTTAACCTATATAAAGCTTTTAAAAGAACAGAAACCTGATGTTGTTCTTACATATACGGTAAAACCCAATTCTTATGGTGGTATGGCTTGTGGATTGCTGAATGTACCATATATGGCTAATGTAACAGGATTAGGTGTTATTGAGAATGAGGGTCTTTTGCAGAAACTTATGCTGATGCTTTATAAATTCGGATGCAGAAAAGCAAAATGCGTATTTTTTCAGAATAAGTCTAATCTTGAGTTTTTCCAACAGCGAAATGTTGTGGGTGACAATGTTCAGCTTTTGCCCGGTTCAGGAGTCAACATTGAGAAATTCTCTTATCTTGATTATCCTCAGGATGAAAAAATCAATGTTGTATTTGTGGGAAGAATTATTAAAGATAAAGGTGTTTTTGAACTGGCTGAAGTTGCAAAACAATACTTAAATAACAGTAATGTACAATTCACCATTGTTGGTGATGTTGAATACGGTTCGGAAAATCCGTTTTCAGAACTCCCGAATGTTAATTGTGTCGGTTTTCATAGGGATGTAAGACCTTTCCTTAAGGATGCTCATGCAGTTATTCTTCCGTCTTATCACGAGGGAATGGCAAATGTTCTTTTGGAAGGTGCATCTTCCGGCAGACCGATTTTAGCATCTGTTATTCCGGGTTGTCAGGAAACCTTTGATGAGGGTATAACAGGTTTCGGATTCCGAGTGAAAAATGCTCAAAGCATTAAAGAAGCTATTGATAAATTCCTCAGTTTATCCAATGAACAGAAATGTGAGATGGGTAAAAAGGGAAGAGAAAAAATGGAAAAACAATTCAATAGAAATATTGTTATAAATAAATATTTAACTATGATAAATAATTAATCCTTAAAGTGTGATAGGAAGCGTGTTTTTATGTTTACAAATCTCTATGAAAAAATTGTAAATGGTGAAGAAAAAATTTCTCTTGTGGGTCTTGGCTATGTTGGTATGCCAATCGCAGTTGCTTTTTCAAAGAAAGTAAAGGTTGTGGGCTTTGACCTTAACGCAAAGAAAATTGAACTCTATAAAAATGGCATTGACCCTACAAATGAAGTTGGTGACGATGCTATTAAGGCTTGTACGGTGGATTTTACTGCTGACGAAAGCAAACTTCGTGAAGCAAAGTTCCATATTGTAGCAGTCCCAACTCCTGTAAACGATGATCATACACCTGATTTAACACCTGTTGAGGGTGCATCAAAAATCGTTGGTCGTAATCTTACAAAGGGTTCAATCGTTGTTTACGAATCAACTGTTTATCCGGGTGTTACAGAGGACATCTGTATTCCGATCCTTGAAAAGGCGTCAGGGCTTAAGTGTGGTGTTGACTTTAAAATCGGTTATTCACCTGAAAGAATCAATCCGGGTGATAAGGTACACCGTCTTGAAACAATCGTAAAAATCGTTTCAGGTATGGATGATGAGTCACTTGACCAGATTGCAAAGGTTTATGAGCTTGTTGTTGAAGCAGGTGTTCACAGAGCGGAGAGCATTAAGGTTGCTGAAGCTGCAAAGGTTATCGAAAACAGTCAGCGTGACATCAATATCGCATTTATGAACGAGCTTTCAATTATCTTTAACAAAATGGGTATTGACACACAGTCAGTTCTTAAGGCAGCAGGAACAAAGTGGAATTTCCTTAATTTCTATCCGGGACTTGTTGGCGGTCATTGTATCGGTGTTGACCCATATTACCTTACATATAAAGCAGAACAGTTGGGTTATCATAGTCAGATTATCCTTTCAGGTCGTAGAATTAACGACGATATGGGTAAATATGTTGCTGAAAGTGTTGTTAAGAATCTTATTAAAGCAGATGTTGCAATCAAAAATGCAAAGGTTGCAATTCTTGGCTTTACATTTAAGGAAAACTGTCCTGATACAAGAAATACAAAAATTATTGACATTTATAACGAACTTAAAGAGTACGGAATTACAGCAACAGTTGCTGACCCTGCAGCAGATAAGGAAGAAGCAAAGCACCTTTATGGTATGGAATTTGCAGATATGAATACAATTACAGGTTGTGATGCAATTATCCTTGCAGTTGCCCATGAGCAGTTCAAAGACTTAACACAGGCTGACTTTGACAAGATGTTCAAAGCAGGTGACAATTCTACAAAAGTTCTTGCTGATATTAAGGGACTTCTTAATCGTAAGGAATACGAAACAGCAGGCTACAATTATTGGAGATTATAATTATGGGATATAAACATTTAAAGTTTCCTGAAAATTCAGTGTTTCTCGTAACAGGTGCTGCGGGTTTTATCGGCTCAAACCTTTGCGAAGCAATACTTAATATGGGATATAAAGTAAAAGCACTTGATGACCTTTCAACAGGTAAACAAAAGAATATTGATATGTTTCTTGACAATCCTGACTATACATTTATAAAAGGTGACATAAAAGACCTCGATACTTGTATGAAGGCTTGTGAGGGTGTTGACTTTGTGCTTAATCAGGCAGCTTGGGGCAGTGTTCCTCGTTCCATCGAAATGCCATTGTTATATTGTAAGAATAATATCGAGGGAACTCTCAATATGATGGAAGCTGCACGACAGAATGGTGTTAAGAAATTTGTCTATGCTTCAAGCTCATCGGTTTATGGTGATGAGCCAAATCTTCCGAAATATGAGGGCAGAGAGGGTAATCTTCTTTCACCTTATGCTCTTACAAAGCGTTGCGATGAAGAATGGGGCAAGCTCTATACAAAGCTTTACGGACTTGATACTTATGGAATGAGATATTTCAATGTGTTCGGTCGTCGTCAGGATCCTGACGGAGCTTATGCAGCAGTTATTCCGAAATTCTTAAAGCAGTTACTTAATGGTGAAACACCAACAATTAACGGTGACGGTAAACAGAGCCGTGATTTTACATATATCGACAATGTTATCGAAGCAAACTTAAAGGCTTGTCTTGCTCCAAGCGAGGCAGCAGGCGAGGCATACAATATAGCTTATGGTGGCAGAGAGTATTTAATTGATATTTATTACGGTCTTACAAAGGCATTAGGTGTGGATGTTGAGCCTAATTTTGGCCCTGACCGTAAAGGCGACATCAAGCACAGTAATGCAGATATTTCAAAAGCAAAGCGTCTTTTAGGCTATGACCCTGATTACAGTTTTCAGGATGGAATTAAACTTGCCATTGAATGGTATAAGGAGAATTTGTAAAGGGGTTATTTTATGGTTGTTTTCATAGACCTTCTACGAGCAATTGCAACGGTGCTTATAACAAATTCGCACTATGCTAATGTTTATCCAATAAGTTTTCTTGCTAATGGAGGAATGTTGGGTAATATAATCTTTTTTGCAGTTTCAGGTTTTTGCCTGAGTAATATTAAACTACCTTTTCATAAATGGTATGCAAAAAGACTGTTTAGGATATATCCGATTGTATGGGTGGCGATACTTTTCTTTTGTTTAATAGGCAAATATTCTATAACGTCGCCTATGGACTTTTTTAATATGTTGATTTTCCCGACAATGTATCATTTTGTTGGTTCAATTATACTCCTGTACATTCCATATTATATTTTTGTTACCATAGATAAGAAATTTGGCTATAAGAGTAAAGAGCGATTTGATTTTACGGTAATTGCATTTATTTTAACAGTTGTAATCTCTTTGTTGATTTACATATTTGCTTACGACAAATCTTATTATCATATTGATACAGTTGAAGAACCGTTTATTCTTTTCCTTTATTTTGAAGCAATGTTAATCGGATATTATTTTAAGAAAAAACTTGCTTACTTTGAGAATAAAAAAGGTAAACTAAAGTGGTTTGTTACTGCAATACTGTTTGTGGTGTATTTTATAAGTAAACTTGTCTTTTCAAACATTCAGGCACTTAGCAGAATTCAAATAGTAAATCAGTATATTCTTCTTTGTTTGTTGGCTGGAATTGTCATGTGTGTAGTTTCGCTTTCAGATTGTCTTGAGAAAATGCCAATATGGATTAAATCAGTTGTAAGTCATATTGCAAAAATTACACTTGAAATTTATGTTGTTCAATATGTAATTATAGCAAGGTTCGATGATTTACCTTTTCCAATCAACTGGATTGTTATTACTGTTGTTATAGTTGCAGGTGAAACAGTTCTTCACTATTTAGTAGGACTACCTAACAAAATCAAGAAAATAGTTAGAAAAAAGTAAATACTTGTTATTATATTGACCCTGATTACAGTTTTCAGGACGGAATTAATTTGCCATTGAATGGTATAAGGAGAATTTGTAATAATGGATTACAAAAAAATCTTTAAAAATCGAGAATTAAGATTAAAACTTATAAACTTATTAAGATTTATACCTGCTGAACCGTATTTAAAATTAGTTTACAGAATTAAAGCAGGAAAAAAGCTTAATTTAAAAAATCCTATAACTTTTTGTGATAAACAAAATTGGTTAAAGCTTAATGAAATACATCCTGAATATACACAACTTGTGGATAAAATCGGAGTGAGAGAGTACATAAAAAAAGTTTTAGGTGAAGAATACCTCTTTCCCATTTATGGCTCGTGGGAGCATTTTGATGAAATTGATTTTGACGTGTTACCTGATAAGTTTGTATTAAAGTGTAATCACGATTCAGGTAGTGTAAAAGTAATTACAGATAAATCAACTATCGATAAAGATGAATTAAAAAAGTTTTTTGAGGACCGTTTAAAGCTTAACCCTTATGTTTTCGGCAGAGAATACCCATATAAAAATGTAAAACCTTGCATTATGGCTGAAAAGTTTATGACACCCGATGATGAAGATGATATTCGTGATTACAAATTTTTCTGCTTTGACGGTAAACCTGAAATAATGTTTATCGCAACAGACCGTAGTACAGATGTTAAATTCGATTTCTTTGATATGGATTTCAATCATCTTGATATTGTTAATATTCACGAACAAGCAGGTGTTGAAATACAAAAGCCGCAGATGTTTGACGAGATGAAAGAGGTTGTTGCTAAGCTTTCAAAGGGAATGAAATTCGTAAGAATCGACCTTTATGAAATAAGCGGAAAAATCTATTTTGGTGAGTTTACATTTTTCCACGGAGGCGGTTTCTGGCCTATGTATCCTGAAAAATGGGAACAAAAGCTTGGCAACCTGATAGATATATCATAATGCTCGGTTATTGCTCATTAGGAGAGTGTCATTAATGAAACGGTTGTATAAAAAAATATTAAATTTATTTTTTAAAGTACCGGTAAAGATAGAAATTTTTAAAACCTTTATAGCAGAGTGGGTGGCAATACTTAAGAAAAAACCACTTTATAAAAATATAAGATGGACTAAAGAACAGCAAAAAGAGTTTGATGAATATTGGAAAAAGAATTATGGTAAGAAAATTTCCAACCGTTGGCATAGACTTTATGAAGCATCAAATGGTGTACATCGAATTGACTATTTTCCTGAAATTCTTTATTCAACCAAAATCGAACCTATATTTAATGATTATACCTATTGTACCGTTTATTCTGATAAAAATCTTAATGAGTTGTTTTTTGATAATAAGGTTAATGGCGTAAGAACACCGAAGTGTTATTTATCCAATAATCATGGTCACTTTTATGATTGTGACAGACAACTGATTTCAAAAGAAAAAGCAATTAAAATATTAAGTAATATTGGTGAGGCTGTAATTAAGCCAACGGTTGACTCAAGTTCAGGCAGAGATGTAATTATAGTAAATATGCAAAACGGCAAGGATGTACGTAGTGGTATTTCAGCAGAAGAAATTGTAAAAAAATACAAAATAAACTTTACAGTACAGGAAAAGATAAAACCATGTAAAGAATTGTCAACTATATATCCTCTGTCAATCAATACATTTCGTGTAATATCTTACATAGTTGATGATAGTATTGAAGTTGCACCGGTTTCTTTGAGAATTGGTGGTGGTGGCAGTGAAGTTGATAATATCCACGCAGGCGGAATGTCAATCGCGGTATCAAATAATGGTATGTTGGCAAAATCTGCATATAGATTAGGTTATGGAGATTCCTTTGAAAAGTTTAATAAGCATCCTGATACAGGAATCAAATTTGATGGATATAAACTGAGTTTTGTTGAAAAACTTGTTTCAACTGCAAAGAGATTACACGAAATGACTGCGAATATCGGTACAATTTCATGGGATTTCACAGTTAATGATAAAGATGAAATAATTGTTATAGAAGCGAATTTTCACGGACAGAGTGTTTGGTTTCCGCAGATGCTTTCAGGTCAGTCTTTCTATGGCGAAAATACAGAAAAAATATTGCAGAGCATAAGAAAATAACGGAAGTGAAAAAATGGGAGTATTCAGAAAATTGGTGAGAATGGGTGAAAAAGTATCTGACTTTTTCGCTTTTGGACTTCAAAATAAATATTATTGGTATCTGTTTAATCGAGAATTAGCACATTTTGAAGGTGTTAATAATCCTATTTCAGCAGAATATCAAAAGAAGATAGATGACCTGTGGAAAAAACGCTATAACATTAAGGTGGACAAGCGTTGGTTTGCTCATTTTACTCATTGTTATGGTGAAGAAAGCCCATATTATATTCCTGATAATATTTTTCACAGTATAATCGAGCCATATTTTAACCGTGATGAATATTTCAGATGTATGTCTAACAAAAATTACTTTGAAAAATGGCTTCCGGATTTAAAGCATGTTGTAACCATAGCACGAAACATTAAAAATGTGTGGTATGACAGCGATTTTAATATTATGACACCTGAACAGGTTGTAAAAGAACTCAGTTCTTATGATGAATTTGTTGCAAAACCAAGCATTGACTCTGCAGGTGGTGCAGGTGTTCAGTTTGTTAAAGATAAAATGAATATACAAAAACTTGAAGAATTAAAGAAATCATTCAAAAATGATTTTATCATTCAGGAAGTTTTAAAACAGCACGAGTGCCTTAATAAGATATATCCACATTCTGTTAATACAATAAGAATTATGACATTCAACTGGCATGGTGAAGTTTATGTTCTTTCAGCACTTCTTCGTATGGGTGTAAACGGCAATCGTGTTGACAATATGGTCAGTGGTGGTGTCAACTGTGCAATCCGTCCTGACGGAACATTATGCAACAGACTTTTCAATGCTGTGGGAACACTTTTTGAGGGACATCCAAACAGTGGAAGTATGGATGATAAAAAGATTGAGAATTTTCAGGCAATTGTTGATGCAGCGTGTAGTTCACACAAGCAGCTTCCATATATGGGAATCATCTCATGGGATTTTGCATTGAATGAAGATTGTGAACCTGTTCTTGTTGAGTTTAATATGAAACCACAAGGATTAGACCTTCATCAACGCGAAAACGGACCATTATTTGGAGAAATGACAGTTGAGGTTCTTGATGAAGTCTTTGCTAAAAGAATGAAGTAATTATTTGGAGAAGATTATGAATACATATAACCCTTTGGTTTCCATTATAATTCCTGTATATAACGGCGGAAATTATATGAGAGAGGCTATTGATTCTGCATTAAGTCAAACATATAAAAATATCGAGATAATTGTTGTAAATGATGGGTCAACTGATGACGGTGAAACAGAAAGCATAGCACTATCTTATGGTGATAAAATTAAATACTATAAAAAAGAAAACGGTGGTTGTGCTTCTGCATTAAATTATGGTATAAGTAAAATGCAAGGCGAGTGGTTTTCATGGCTTTCTCACGATGATGTGTATCTCCCTGAAAAGATACAATCTGCAATTGACTGCATTAATGAAAAATGTTTTACAGATGAAAAAACAATAATTATATGTTCGGGTTGTGTGATTGATGCTGAAGGAAAAGAAATAACATCTTTTTCATTTCCAGAAAAAGATGGAGTGGTAACATCAAATCAAATGTTTGATAGGTTTATGATGGGAAGAGGCATTAACGGATGTGCTTTATTAATTCCTAAAAGTGCTTTAGATAAAGCAGGAAAGTTCAGTACAACTTATGTTTATATTTTAGACTGGATATATTGGATTGAACTTTCATTACTCGGTTATAATTTTTATGAGTATTCTGATGTTCTTGTAAAAAACCGCAGACATAGTGAACAAGTTTCAGTAAAAAAACAAGAGCTTTTAAAGGAAGAAACAGAAAAGTTTATATTAGAATTGATTGACAGGGTTTTAAAAGATAGTAATAAATTATATACTATTTGGTTATATTGCACTCAAATTCGTTTAACAGATGGATGTAAAAAAATCAGTAATATGATATCATTGCCGATTAGTGTAAGAATAAAAAAGATATATAGAAGAGCATACAGTTTTACATATCATTTATTGAGGAAATTACTCAGATTAATAAAAAAGTAATATTTTATTGAAAATATGAAGGGATAATGACATGGGAATATATTTAATAAATCTTCTTCTTATAATCGTGTTGGGATTTGTTTTTATTCATACAAATCCGTCGGACGCAAAAAAGAAGGTCTATTGTGGTATCTGTGCTACACAATGGATTTTATTGTCAACTCTCCGTGACTATTCTGTCGGTAATGATACAAGAGAATATGAAAAAGCCTTTACTCAAAGCTTTGAAAGACCCTGGAGTGAAATTATTGATACATGCTGGAGATACCTGATAGGTCAGGAAATTGAGGGTAAGGACCCGGGCTATTATCTTCTTCAGAAAATATTTCAGATTTTCTTTGATGACTACCGTATGTGGCTGTTTTTTATTGCAGTTCTTTTCACAGGACTTATGGCAAGATGGATTTATAAATATTCCTCAATGCCTGACATCAGCTTCGTTGTTTATTCAGTTTTGTTCTTTGCCTTTTATAGCGTTACGGGACACAGACAGACATTAGCTACAGCACTTATCGTTTTCTTAGGATATGAATTTGCAAAAAAACGACAGCTTGTAAAATTTGCAATTGTTGCATTTATTGCATTTATGTTGCATAAATCATCGCTTGTTTTTATTATTTATTATTTTGTTGCAGCACTGAACATAACCTCTACTTACGGAATTATGCTGGCAGGTATTACCGTTGTTATCGGTGTTCTCGGTAAGCGACTTTACGGACCGATTGCATTGGCTCTTGGGTTTGCTGATGAACAGGTTGACTATGCAGGTGGCGGTGCTGAAACATTTGCGACAGTTCTTATCCTTTTGTGTCTTGTAGCATACATTTTCTATCCGTGGATAAGTAAGAAGCGAACGGATGCAAAGTACATATACAATATGATTTCAATTACTTTGGTTTGTACAGTGCTTGTTTATCAGAATCAGAGCTTTATGAGAATTCAGCAGTATTTCTCTTTGATTATTATGATAATTATCCCTGAAATCATTCAGGCATTTGACAAGAATTATCGTGTTCTTGCCTATCTGTTTGTTGTCATATTCCTTGGTTTATATTTCATTCGTCTTAATCCGAAATACAGCTTCTTCTTTACTTAATAACATTCACAGAAAGGTGGGCAGATTATGAAGGTCTTACAAATCAATGCAGTTTATGGTTTTGCAAGTACAGGTATCATTGTGAAAGATATAGAGAACCTTTTAATCAACAATGGTCACACTTCTTACGTAGCTTATCAGACTGCAGTGAACCCACCTGAAAATTCATACAGAACAGGAAACAAGCTTGACTGGAAGCTTCACGCGCTTTATTCAAGAATAATGGGTAAGCAGGCTTATGCAAGCAAACTTGCAACAAAAGAATTAATTAATTATATAAAAAAGATTTCACCTGATATAGTTCATCTTCATAATCTTCACAGTAATTATATAAACCTCAATATGCTTTGTGATTATCTTGCAAAAGCCAAACTTTCAACGGTGATTACAATGCACGATTGCTGGTATTTTACAGGTAAATGTACTCATTATACCGCTGTTAAATGTGATAAATGGCAGACTACCTGCGGTAATTGTCCGCAAAATAAAAATGAACAACCGAGTCTGTTCATTGATTGTACCTCAATGGTGCTTAAAGACAGAACAACCCGTTTGAATAAAATAAATAATCTCACATTTGTGGGTTGCAGTAAATGGATAGCAGATGAGGCAAAAAAATCTTTAATTAAAAATGCTCAGATTGATGTTGTATATAATGGTGTTGACACATCAGTTTTTACACCTCACGAAAGCGATTTTAAAGAAAAAAATAACCTGAAAGATAAATTCGTAATTTTAGGTATGGCAAATAAATGGTGTCTTGAGATTAATAAAACTGCAGTTGAAGCAATTGTGCGTCAGAATCATGATGCGAAAATCATAATCGTCGGCTGTACTGATGAGCAGAAAGATATGTTCAGCCAATACGAAAATGTTTTGTGTATCGGATATGTGAACGGCAGGCAGGAGCTTTCCGATATTTACAGCTCAGCTGATGTTTTTATAAATCTTACTCATGCCGATACTCTTCCCACCGTTAATATGGAAAGCATTTGCTGCGGTACACCTGTTATTACCTATGACTGCTGCGGAAGTCCTGAGCTTGTTGATGATGACAGCGGATTTGTTATAGCAGAGGATGATGTTGCCGGGTTATTATGTGGAATTGAGCAAATCAAAAAAACACCAATAACCTTTGATGTGAAATCAAAGCAAGAAAAATTTGACAAAAATACTTGTTACAATAAGTATTTGGATATATATAACTCTCTGTTAAAAAGGAATGAATGAGGAGTATTTATGGAAAAGCATAAGAGTAAAATTGATATAGCAGTTTTAATTCTGTTTTTTAACAGACCGAAAATGGTTGAAAAGGTTTTTGAACAGGTGCGTATTGCACGACCAAGCAGATTATATCTGTTTCAGGACGGTGCCCGTGAGGGAAGACCTGATGATGTTGAAAATGTGGCAAAATGCCGTGAGATTGTAAGCAACATTGATTGGGAATGTGAGGTACATACAAATTTTCAGGAGAAAAATGTGGGTTGTGACCCGTCAGAATATCTCTCACAGAAGTGGATGTTTGAAACTGAAGAAATGGGTATTGTTCTTGAGGATGATGATGTTCCGTCACAGAGCTTTTTCCCATTTTGTAAGGAGCTTCTTGAAAAATACAAGGATGATGAGCGAATCAATATGATTTGCGGTATGAATAACCTTGAAACCTACGATTCACCTTACGATTACGTTTTCACAAGCACTGAGACAATCACAGGCTGGGCTTCATGGAAACGTGTTATTGACGGTTGGGTTGAATATCCTGATTTTATTGACAATGATTATTATGTAAAAAAATACAAGGATTTTTATAACGGTCAGTTTGATACGGATGCAAAGCTGAAAAAATACAGAGAAGAAAAGCAAGAGGGTATAGCATACTACGAATCAATTTTAAGTGCTAACTGTAAGCTTAACAGCAGATTGAATATTGTGCCTTGCAAAAACCTGATTTCAAATATTGGTAATGAGGGTGAGTCAACCCACGGTGGTGCAAGTCTTAATTGTCTTCCAAAAGGTATAAGACGAATTTTCAATATGAAAACCTATGAATACGATTTTCCTCTTAAGCATCAGGAATATGTTATTGAGGATGTTGAATTCAGAAATCAGTTATACAGAGTTATGGGTGTAGGTCATCCATTTGTGAACCTGTGG
>JAFTUP010000271.1 GCA_017466205.1 Clostridia bacterium | reverse complement strand
TGTCACTTATGCAACAAGTCCCTCAAATTCAATACTATTCAATAATATCAATCACCTGAGAAATATTTGTTATTTCATAATCAATTTTCAGGCTTGTTTTAGGTTTATCTCCCTTTGGATTGTACCAGCAACAAAGAATATTTGCATTGTTTCCGCCGCGGATGTCACTTGTAAGTGAGTCACCTATAATCATGGTTTCCCGTGAATTGAATTTACCGATTTTTTCTTCAACTGCATTAAAAAAATCAACAGACGGCTTTTCAAAACCGATTTTATCAGAAATAAAAACATCATCAAAAATTTTATCAAGTCCCGATTGGCTCAGTTTTCGGCTTTGTGCAACAAAGGTTCCATTTGTAACTGCGTACTGTCTGACTTTTCCTTTAAGTGATTGCACAGTCTCAAGAGCATTATCACAGAAAAACACCTTATCACCAAGACGATACTGATATTCAAGGTTGAAATCATCAATTTTGTCAAAACCAATACACTCTGTTTTAAAAAATTCTTCAAATCTTCCGCGAAGCACCTGTGGTTTTGTAAGTTCACCACGCTCGAGCATTTCCCAATACTTTTTATTGATTAGTGAATAGCGTGAAAGCATTTCATCTGTACATTCGCCCAAAGAGAAAATTTCAAAGCATTTTCTGATACCGTATTCCTCTGCTTTGCCAAAATCAAGAAGAGTACCATCTACATCCCAGAGTAATGTTTTAATCATATTATACCAAGTCCTTCAAGTAAAAACTTTACACCAATAAGCACAAGAACAAGACCACCTGCAAGTTCAGCTTTATTCTTATACTTTGCACCGAATTTATGACCGATGAACACACCGATTGCAGACAAAACTGCTGTGATAATGCCAATAAGTGCAACAGCTATAAACACTTCATTCTGCTCATAAGTAAGTGCAAATGCTACACCAACTGCAAGAGCATCAATACTTGTTGCAATTGCCAAGGCTGTAAGTTCTTTTAAATCAAGCTTACTTTCACAAGTTTCACAATCGTTATCATCGTGAAATGACTCATAAATCATTTTACCACCTATTATTGCAAGGAGAATAAAAGTAACCCAATGGTCAATGCTTGTTATGTAATGAGCAAAACGTGAGCCTATAAACCAACCTATGAGCGGCATACCCGCCTGAAATCCGCCAAAAAACAAGGCTATAAGTGCAGTAAGCTTTACATCAAGCTTTCTCATATTAAGTCCTTTACAAATCGCAACTGCAAAGGCATCCATTGCAAGACCTACTGCGATGATAACTAATTCTGACATAAAAATCCTCCACACATAATAAAAAGACCCAGTACGGCACAAATATGCCATACATGAGTCTTGTCATTTAATATAAGCCAGACCTATTGGTCAGTATGTTGACTTATCGCATATTGAGTAATAACCCTGATATGCCGACTACTCCCTCACGAAGCGGTTTTATTATATCATTAAGCATCTGTTATGTCAAGATATTCTCATACCAAGTCGCAGCTTATCACTTATCATTGCTATAAATTCAGAGTTTGTCGGCTTTCCTCTTTCATTATGTATCGTATAACCAAAATATGAGCTTAATACATCAACATCGCCTCTGTCCCAGGCAACCTCTATTGCATGACGGATGGCACGTTCAACACGTGAGGATGTGGTCGAATATCTTTTTGCTACAGTAGGATAAAGAACTTTAGTTACTGAGCTCATCATTTCGCTGTCATTAATTGAAAGAATGATTGCTTCGCGAAGATAAAGATAGCCTTTAATATGTGCAGGAACGCCAAGCTGGTGCATAATTTCACTTACAGTTATTGTCAGGTCATTTGATTTATCTGTGGCACTGTAATCACTCTTTCCCTTTGACCAGCTTGTAAGCTGTGATACTCGCTGAGCAAGAATATTAACATCAAAAGGCTTGAGGAAATAATAATCCGCACCTGCTGTAAGGATTTCCTGTTCAAAACGCTGATTATCTGACCCGGACATTACTACGATGAACGGTTTGTTCTTTTTGCTGCTAATACTGTTAATTACACCTAAAGCATCAAGATTTGTCATAAACGCATCGATAATCACCACATCATAGCAGCCTGTGGATATTTCTGACAATACAGCTCTGCCATCCTTGGCTGTTAATGTCACATCATATCCTGAAGTACGAAGAACATTTGCACAATTCCTACCAAATTCAGTTCCCTCACCTGTTAATAATACTTTTCTGTTGTTTCCCATTTTATTAAGACCTCCGTCATTGAATTATTAATCATTTTCTGATTTCTTATTTCTGCCATATTTTACCATATTTGGTAATTTATGGCAATAGTTTTTTAAAAAATTCCTTTTAAAACTTTTCGACAAGAAATTTACGACAGAATATAATGCAAAATTTCATTTTTCTCCTAAAATGACGGAAAGGAAGTTTTTTCCTGCAAAAATTAATGCATAAAAATTTGAAATATACAGTTATTTTTCGACTATTCAATTGTGTTTCAAGTTTGTTTTTAACGACGATTTGAACTTTGAAAATGTTGAAAACTCTGTTGAAAATGTTTAAAACTCGCATTATCAAGGGTTTTCGCAGCTTAGTTTAAGTAAATTTGTAAGGTATTATTACTTTACATTGTTTGTGTGACATAAAAAATGATGTATATACAAGCTGTATATACATCATAGAATTTGAAGGATAAAATTCAATTTTTATTAATCTCTTCTGAGTGCTTCAATCGGCGGAAGATTTGCCGCACGTTTAGCAGGATAAACACCAAAGATAATTCCTATTGCAGAAGAGAAGCCGACAGCAAGAAGAATTGTTGACGGTTCAACAAACAATGGTACTTTCATTATATATGAGACGAGAGCCGCTCCCGCCACACCTAACAACAGACCAATTACACCACCTATAAGACACAGGATAATAGACTCTGTGAGGAACTGGAACATAATTGTACCTGTTTTAGCACCAAGTGCCTTTCTTATACTAATTTCCCGTGTACGCTCAGTTATAGATACAAGCATAATGTTCATAACACCAATACCACCGACAACAAGTGAAATCGCACTGACTGCAGCAATAAATATTGTGAACACATTGATAACTGTATCAAGAAGGTCAATATATGTTGCCATATTTGTAACTGCATAGCAATCCTTTTCATAGTTATCGTGAAGCGAGCGGACATAGTTTATAGCTGCTTCGCCAATACCGTCGAGCATTGCCTCATCATAAGCCGTTATCTGGAGCATATCATATCTGTTGGCACTCGTACCGTTGATAGTTGCGGTAACAGAAGCAGGCATTAAAAGCATACAGCTTGTCATCTGCATATTACCCATCATTGAGCCCATACTGCTCATCATTTCTTCAGTATCAAGATTCATACTTGACATAATATCAACAACACCGACTATCTTAACTGAGATAGTCAAGTCGTTTGATGTACAATAAACATACTCACCTACTACATTTCTCTTACCAAAAAGCTGTAACGCACTGCCAACATCAATTACGCCAACATTCTTGCCTTCATTGTACTCCTCTTCGGTGAAAAATCTGCCATATTGTAAAGGTGTCTGCATAAGCATCTGCATATCCGTATTACAACCGATTCCCATAAGAAAACCTGTTTTGTCATTTGCTGACATCTGACACATTGTAATTGACTGCATTGATGCATACTGAACACCGTCGAGTCTTTTAATAGCAGCAATGTCCTCATCAGTAAAATAGTCGTCATCATCAGCATAGTTTGCATTAACTGTCAATGAAATAGCACTGCTACCCATATCACGAATCATACCGACAATATAATCACGACCGCCATTACCAACGGTAACAATTGCTATAACTGAAGCAACACCAATGATAATGCCAAGCATTGTAAGAAGAGAACGCATAAGGTTAGTTCTGATACTGAAAACGGCAATGCGTATATTTTCTCTAATATTCAAAGCTCACACCTCACGCATTTTTCTTTGCAACCTTTGTACCGTCTTCCATCTTCGGGTCAGGACTCTTAACAACCAATTCGCCCTCTATAAGTCCGTCAACAATTTCATAGCTTGTGTCATCAAGTGAGCCCTTTGTTACTGTACGCTTTGTAACAGTTCCCTCTTCCTCATCAAATACGAAAACTGAATATGTTCCGCTGTCATATACAACTGATTCAACAGGAACTTTAAGAACATTTTCATAGGTATCAAGAATAATCTTAATATCCACATCAAAGCCAATAACAATCTTTTCATCAGGATTATGGATTTTAACCTTAACCACAGCACCCTGAGCACCTGAACCGGTTCCCATCAGCGAACCCGCGATTGAGCCGATGTCAAGGCCTCCTGAAGATTCGGAAGCAGTTGCACTTACATATACAACCTCACCCTTATATTCAGTACCAAGACTTGTTATAACAGCTTCCATACCAACCTTTGTTTTAAGCAAATCCGACTTGCCCACTGTAACGGAAACAATCATATCATCATAGCTTTCAAGCTTGATACCTGTTCCCATAGGTGTTGAAGAACCACCCATAAGCGAAGATATAAGGCTCATTGTTTCCTCATCAACGCTGTCACCTAAAAGTGAAGCAATATCAACTGATGAAGATGTTGCTTCCTTAACAGGAACAAAGCTTTCGCCCGGCTTTATATTAACCTGAGTTACAATACCGTTATTTTCAGCAACCCAACCTGATGCCATTTTATCATAAGCAGACTTAATTCTGTCATACTCAGCTTTTTTAGTATCTGCAACTGATTTAAGAGCCTTTGTAACAGATTCGTCAGATACAATTGTTGTTGCATCCTCTGCATAAAGTGCTGAAAGCTCCGCGTTAAGTTGTGCAAGCTCAAGATTTTTTGTTAAAAGCTCCTGCTGTTTTTCTGATGATGCTGAATCAACCACAGGTACTTCGACTGTTTTAGCAGCTTCCTTGAATGCTTTAACCTGCATTAAGTTTGAGCCGTTTGCAACCATCTGCATTGCAATCTGATTAATCTGTTCATCAGGAATAGGAGCAGTTTCTGTTGTTACACCTTCAAGCTCCTTGTTAAGAGCATCAATTTCACTCTGCTTTGCGGCGATTTCCTTACTTACTCTTTCAACCTCTGTTGCAATTTCAGCCTTTCTTTTTGAATTTGTATTTGAAGTGCTGACTGCATCGTTATATTCGCCTAATGCTTTATCATAAGCTTTTTTTGCATCGTTAAGGTAAGTTGCTGCTCCTGAGACATTAAAAGTGGCAAGCTTATCACCTTTTTTTACTGAGTCACCGACATTTACGAAAACTTCTTCGACAACAACACCCTCAATAGCGAGTAAGTCCTCTGTAACACCTGACTCAACAACACCGTTAACATCAAGATAGTCAGTTATTGTACCATATCCTGCCTCTGCAATTTCATATTCCACAGGTGGTTCAGGCTTTAAATTTGAATAAAGAACATAAGAAATAAGTACAGCCATTACAACAATGAATGCAATGATTCCTGTCTTTGCCTGCGGGCTTTTCTTTTTAAAACTCTTCAACAAGGAAATCACTATCCTTTTCGCATAAATTTTCAATTTATTTTACTACATAATTAAGATTTTTCCAATATTTTATTTGTTAAAAAATTGTAAATTTATTATTTTTTTCATATACATTTATAAAAATTGCTTTAGGAGAGATTAATATGAAGAAATTATTGGCAATTTCAGTTTCTTTTATTATCGTTTTTATGTGCGGCTGTTCAAAAGAGAGCAAATTTGGTGTTCAACAGTTAGTTGAAAGAATGAATAACACCTTTGAAACAGATTTTAAAACTGAAGAATTTTCATTAAGCAAGGATGATAACGGAAATTCACTTTTTCTCACACGAAACGGAAAGCTGATACTGCTTTCTCTTGATAATGACAACAACATAAAAGGAATTTCACTTCTGATAACCGCTGATGAAAGCATAGAAAATTCACAAGAGCTTTACTGTCAGCTTTGCAGTGTTTTCACAGGTAATGACCTTGAAAAACAAAAAGAAATATTTAATGAAGCTGAATTTTTTTCAGATAAAATAAAATTTGCCGACAGTAACTCACTTATTACCGTCGGCAGATATAAATATTCAATTATCTGTAATGCTTATGCAATTACATTTTTCTGTGAGAAAATTTAAGTAATTGCTGGTTGAATCGGTTGCGATTATCAGCGAGATAGTTTTTTGTCAGAACCGTCAAAAAACGCAGGCAATACTTTGTGTATTAACGAGTATTTTGGACGAGTTATGACGGAAAAGTAACCGCTGAGAATTGTGACAAGATTTAATCAGTGATTACTTCCTTATTCTCTGTGCCACTTAACACCCTGTGGTGTATCTTCAAGAACAATACCCTGAGCCTTGAGCTCATCACGGATTCTGTCAGCCTCAGCCCAGTTTCTGTCCTTACGAGCCTGAGTACGAGCCTCAATAAGCTTTTCAATTTCGTCGTCAAGGCTTTCTGTCTTTCTGTTATACACAAGACCCAATACACCTGTAAGTTCATCAAAAAGCTTTGTTGCATATTCAACAAGTTCTTTTGAAGGTTCATCAACTATAACCTTTGTATTAATATCCTTAACAAGCTCAAATACTGCTGTAACAGCATCTGCAGTATTAAGGTCATCATCCATAACTCTGATAAACTGCTCACGACGAGAATCAAGTGCTTTCTTGATTTCTTCTGCATTTTCGGGAACTGTATCCACTGCATTCTTCAATGCAAAATCAAGACTTTCACGACAGTTATAAAGACGAACGAGAGACGCTTTGCACTGCTCAATAATATCAACACTGTAATTGATTGGACTTCTGTAATGTGAAGAAATAAGGAAATAACGGATTGGTTCATAACCATATTCGTTTGCAACATCACGAACTGTAAAGAAATTACCTAAAGACTTTGACATCTTAACATTATCAACGCTGATAAATCCGTTGTGCATCCAATAGTTTGCAAAAGGAACACCGTTACAGCATTCGCTCTGTGCAATTTCGTTTTCGTGGTGAGGAAAAACAAGGTCCTGACCACCACAGTGAATATCAATAGTTTCACCTAAATATCTTCTTACCATTGCTGAACATTCAATATGCCAGCCCGGTCTTCCGTGTCCCCAAGGTGATTCCCAATATGGTTCGCCCGGTTTTGCACTCTTCCAGAGAGCAAAGTCCATTGGTTCTCTTTTCACTTCACCAATATTGATTCTTGCACCTGCTTCAAGGTCTTCAAGAGGCTGATGTGAAAGCTTACCGTATTCCTTAAACTGCTTCGGACTAAAGTAAACGTCACCGTTATCTGCTGCATAAGCATAGCCTTTTTCAACAAGTGTGCTTACAATATTGATAATTTCGTCAATATTTTCAGTTGCCTTTGGATGAACAGTTGCTTCACGGACATTCATACCCTTTGCATCTGTCCAGAATTCTTCAATATACTTTTCTGAAACCGTTTTATAGTCTGTTCCCTCTTCATTTGCACGACGGATAATTTTGTCATCAATATCTGTAAAGTTCTGAACAAAATTCACCTTATATCCACGGTATTCCATATATCTTCTGAATGTATCAAATACACAAAGAGGACGAGCATTACCAATATGAATATAGTTGTAAACCGTTGGTCCGCAAGCATAAACCTTCAATTCATTTGGTACAAGAGTTTTAAGTTCTTCTTTTCTTCTTGTGAGAGTGTTAAAAATTTTCATAATTACTCACCTGTTTCTTCCTTTTCTTTATATTTTGCAAGTTCTTTTTCAAGCCTTTCAATTTTTGCATTTAATTTGCAGAATTCCTGTGAAACAGGGTCAGGAATATGAACCTGGTCAAGATTGTCAACTCGTTTACCGTTTCGTTTAACAACTCTTGCAGGAACACCGACTGCAGTGGAGTTTGGCGGAATTTCATCAAGCACAACAGCACCTGATGCAATATTTGAATAATCTCCCACCTTGAATGGTCCTAAAACCTTTGCACCTGAACCAATCATAACACCGTTACCAATTGTAGGATGTCGTTTGCCTGTATCCTTACCTGTACCACCAAGGGTAACACCCTGATAGATTGTAACATCATCACCGATTTCAGCAGTTTCACCGATTACAACGCCTGTTCCGTGGTCGATGAAAAAGCGTCTGCCTATTGTAGCACCGGGATGAATTTCTATATTAGTCTTTTTTACTGCGTGTTGAGAAATTGCTCGTGCAATAAATCTCATTTTATGACGGAAAAACCAATTTGCAACTCTATGCATTCTTATTGCCTTAAGCCCGGGATATAAAAACAATATTTCAAGAATGCTTGAAGCAGCAGGGTCACGCTCTTTTACCGTCTGTATATCTTCAATCAATCGTTTGAACAAATATATTCCTCCAGATTATTTTGAATGTAATGTAAAAGTGGAAAACTCCCTCAGTCAGCTTCGCTGACAGCTCCCTCAAGGAGGGAGCGGACTATCACTACAGGGCAATAAAAAACGCCCTCGTCTGTTAAATACAGACGAAGGCGAATAATCGCGGTTCCACTTCGATTTATAACTCGATTAGTTTATAACGCAACAACACGGATGTGTATTTCCCCACATCGACTCACGAACGCACTTCACAAACATTTTTTAATACGGGCTTACAGCCGATGACCCATAATCTCTGTTAAAAAATCTGTCTGCTACTCTTTTCGGTCACAGTCTTTCTTCATATCTTTATTATTGTAACACATAAATTCAGAAATTGCAATTATTTTGTGAAATCTATTATTTTTTTACTGTCATTAAGGTAAATAATACCTGAGATTATTGTTAAAACTGCCGTAATCCAGAGTAAACCGTTGGACACAAGTGACAATTCGGGTAAATTTACATTTATATCAGTAAGTATTTCCCATATTTCTGCTAAAAGCATAATGAGGATTGTAAATACCATTTGACTGACTGTCTTTATTTTTCCCCAGATGTTTGCAGGTATTACAACTCCGCCGGATGCTGCAATCATTCTGACAGATGCGATTGCAAATTCACGCGTGAGCACAAGCATTACAATCCATATATTGCAAAGTCCCATTGACATAAATGCCAGAAGTGCTGATGTGGTAAGGACTTTATCTGCAATAGGGTCTAAAAATTTACCGAAATTCGTTATCTGATTGTTTTTTCTCGCAAGATGTCCGTCAATTGCGTCTGAAATTGCTGCAATTGAAAAAATTATACAAGCAATTAAAAATCTGTGAGGTAGAGATTCCGTTAAAATTACTGCAAGGAAAACAGGTGTTATGATAATTCTCGCAACAGTAATCAAATTTGGCAGGTTTAAATTCATACAGCCTCCCCTGTTAATTCACCGTCAATGACGTTGATTACTTCTACATCGATAATATCACCATCGTTAAGGTCAAATCCGCAAGTAAAATAAATCTGAGTGTCAATTTCAGGTGCATCCATATATGTTCTGCCATAATATGAGTCTGTATATGGGTCATAACCCTCAACAATTGTTGAAAGAGTTTTGCCGATAAGTGCCTCGTTGATTTCATCTAAAATGGTATTCTGACGCTCGTTGATAATATCTGCTCTTTCCTGACGGATTTCAAAATCCATCATACCGTCAAGCTTTGCAGCAGGTGTGCCCTCTTCTTCTGAATATGCAAAACAACCCATTCTCTCAAATCGCATTTCATCCACAAATTCACAGAGCTCGTTAAACTCTTCTTCAGTTTCTCCCGGAAAGCCTGCAATAAATGTTGTACGGATAGTAACACCATCAATTTTCTCACGAATTTTATTGAGAAGTGCTGTAAGCGACTCTCTGTCACCGTGACGATTCATTCTTTTCAATACATGTTTATTACAATGCTGGAGCGGAATATCCATATACTTTACAATTTTATCGTTATTTGCGATTTCATCAATAAGTGCATCATCAATTCTTTCAGGATAAAGGTACAAAAGTCTAATCCACTCTATTCCATCAATCATTGAAAGTGCTTTAAGAAGCGGCACGAGCGCATTTTTTCCGTACAAATCCTCACCGTAACGAGTTGTATCCTGTGCTACAATAATGAGCTCTCTGACACCCTCACCTGCAAGTTTCTTTGCTTCTTGAAGAATACTTTCACTCGGTCGGCTTCTGAATTCACCTCGGATTGACGGAATTGCACAGTAGGTGCAATGATTTGAACAACCCTCTGCAATTTTAAGATATGCTGAATATGGAGGTGTTGTGAGAATTCTGTCGCCTTCAATTTTAAGTTCAGTTTTCGGTGGAAATGATTCAACCTTTTCACCATTTATAATTCTGTCACAAATTTCGCAGATGTCCTCATTTGCACCAATGCCGATTACAGCATCAGTTTCAGGAATTTCCTTAAAAATTTCTGCCTGATAACGCTCTGCAAGACAACCTGTAACGAGAATTTTAAGATTTTCGCAATCCTCTTTATATGAAACCATATCAAGAATATTCTCGATTGATTCACGCTTTGCATCCTCAATAAAACCACAGGTGTTTACAATAACCACATCTGCCTCGGCAGGGTCACTAACAATTTCAAAGCCACCATTCTGAAGCTTTGAAAGCATAATTTCAGCATCAACCTGATTTTTAGGACATCCTAAAGAAATCATTCCAACTTTTTTAGTCATAATCTTCTTCCTCTGTAAATTCAGAAACTTTTCTCAAGGCAGATTTTATGTCAGAATATGAGAATCCCAAACGCATTAAGCCATCGATGGCTCTTTTTCTGCCTTTTTCATCATTTAACTTATTTAAATATTTTTTCTTAATTACTAATATAATACGATTTTCGGCATCATTGTCAAGACTGTCAACAGTATTTTCAATAATTTCCCTTGGTATTCCACGATATGACAACTCTTGTTTTACTCGTTTTATACTGTAATTTTTTCTTTCCATAAGGTCATTTGAAAGAATTCTTGCATATTCCTCATCATTAAGAAGTCCAAGCTCCAAAAGTCTTTCAGATGCTTTTTGTGATGCTTCGTTTTCATGACCTTTTTCACAAAGCTTTTTAATCAGTTCTTTCGTTCCGTAAGGTCTGCGAGACAGCAAATCAAGTGCCTTGTTATAAGCACGACGAAAACTGACCGCGTCAAGCAACTCGGTCAGTTCATCTTCATTTATTTCTTTTAACTTTCTATATTTTTCAGAGTACCAATAATCACTGTCAACTGTGGCACGGTATTCCTCATCAACATAGATATGAATCTTATTGGCTTTGCCTTCTTTAACAGTAAGTTTCATTATTCGTCATCATCAACTGCAATATCGAGCTTTGCACGAGCTGCAGCTTTTGTTGTAGGAATTTTAACCATTTCAGGCTCGCTCGGCGGTGTTGCAGTCTTTTTAGCGTTAGTGATTTCCTGCATTTTTTCACGAATCTGCTTTTCAATATCATTTGCAAGAACTTCATCCTGTTTAAAGAGAAGTTTTACGTTTTCTCTACCCTGGCCAAGACGCTGTTCACCGTAATAGAACCAAGCGCCACTCTTTTTGATAATATCAAATTTAACACCGAGGTCAACGATTTCACCGATTTTAGAGATACCCTCACCGTACATAATGTCAAATTCAGCCTCTTTGAACGGAGGAGCAACCTTATTCTTTACAATCTTTGCACGTGTTCTTGAACCGATAAATTCATTACCTGCACCTTTAAGCTGTTCGATACGACGAACATCAATTCGGATAGTTGAATAGAACTTAAGTGCACGACCGCCTGTTGTAACCTCAGGATTTCCGTAAATTACACCAACCTTTTCACGAAGCTGGTTAATAAAAATTATAACTGTGTTTGATTTATTGATTACACCTGCAAGCTTACGGAGAGCCTGTGACATAAGACGAGCGTGAAGACCAACATGGCTGTCACCCATATCACCCTCAATTTCTGCACGAGGAACGAGAGCAGCAACAGAGTCAACGATAATTACATCAAGAGCACCTGAACGAGCAAGAGCCTCGGCAATTTCAAGAGCCTGTTCACCGTTGTCAGGCTGTGAAACGAGAAGTGAGTTAATGTCAACGCCAAGAGCCTCAGCATACTCAGGGTCAAGAGCGTGTTCAGCATCAATAAATGCAGCTTCTCCGCCTAATTTCTGTGCTTCAGCAACAACCTGTAAAGCAAGAGTTGTCTTACCTGAAGATTCAGGTCCGTAAATCTCAACAATTCTACCACGTGGAAGTCCGCCAATACCTGTTGCGTGGTCAAGAGAAATTGAGCCTGTTGAAATAGCCTCAACATTAAGTGAGCTGTTTTCACCAAGACGCATAACAGCACCTTTACCGTAATTCTTTTCTATTTGCAATAATGCAGTTTCCAAAGCTTTCTTTTTATCAGCCATTTTTATTACCTCGCTATCGCACAAATGTTCGTTTGAATGTATTATATATCATTTATTTATAAAATGCAAGTACTTTTCTTTATTTTATTTAAAAATATTTTCAAAAAACACTTGCAAATTGTTAAAGTTTCTGTTACAATGTCTCTTGTTGTAATTTGATTATTTATCCCCGTATATAAGGAGGTGCCTTTGAAATGGCAAAATGTGAATATTGTGGTAAAGACGTAGCTTTCGGTATTAAGGTTTCTCACTCACACAGACGTTCAAACAGAACTTGGAAACCAAACGTAAAGAGAGTTAAGGCAGTTGTTAACGGTTCTCCTAAGAGAGTTTATGCTTGTACTCGTTGCCTTCGTTCAGGTAAGGTTGAAAGAGCAGTTTAATTCAAAAGCTAATTAATGAAAATCAACGGACATCACTTGATGTCCGTTTTTTCTTTGTATTTATTTTAAAGATTTATTTATTGTATCACAAATATCCTGTGGTAATTTTTCTAAATCATAAAAATTAATTGTTTCTTCTCTACCGTAATGAAAATCTTTATATAAATACCATTGACCGTTTATATCTTTTACAATGCTGCAACAAGCAAGGCGAATATCATCAAAGCCTTCAAAACAAAATACCAGTGCATAATCATTTAAATACTCATTATCATTTAAGAACTCTTTTTTGTCCTTGTTTATTACATCATCATCAAAATCTTTAACCAATTTTTCAATATAGTTTATTTGCTCTTCACTAAACTTAATCTCTTTATCATATTCAGCTATAACTTTTACAATTTTGTTAGTTTCGTTTGGGAAAACACAATTTTTATTTATATAATAAGCTCTTTCATAATTTCCCCAATCCTCATCAACAAGGTTCATTATGAAGTTTTTATTATCACCAATCTGCCAATATGTATTTTTGTTAACTTTGTTTGAGTCAGATATAATTCTTGTTGGTTCTGATACAATAATATATTCTGCATCATTATTATAATAACAGTCTTCTTCCCAAAAACTTATACCTAATAAATATCTGCCACTCAAGTATTCTCTTTCGTAATCATACAAATGGAACTCATCAAGATACTCTTGTGATACTAATTCGTCAGGCAAACTATTTACTTCTTCCCAAAAATCCATTTCGCTGTCAACTGCACACAGTACTATCCAAGCAATCAATAAAAAAACAAGAACAAGAAACAATATTAAAATACTTATAAGAAATTCTTTTAACACGGTTTTTACATCAAGCGAACTTGAATTATTCTTTATTTTTTCCTTGAATGTTACTTTTACATATCTGCCATCTTCTGTTTTAACATCAAATTCGTGAATTTTTATTTCACCATCAAATTTCCCGTAAGAAACAAGATGAAGAATTAACAATATAGCAAAAACAATAATCTCAACTATAAGCATTCCTTCATTGATAATAGAAAAGGTAATGGCTATTATTCCACGCAAAACAAGTATTATTGTACTTAAAATCCACAATGAATTATATTTATACGAAATATGATGAAAAAATCCTGAAAGAAAAATTAAAGCATAGCTTAATGTATTCAATAATGTGGCATAATCATCCCAAGGTGCAAATTCAGAACACAATGCTATGTAACAAGAAAAAATCAATAAAAAATGGAAGATAATATTTGATAATTTTTGTAAACATGATTTTTTCATAATTAGTCCTCCTTACAAATTAAATGTTATTATGGAAATAATAAAGAATTTCAGTTTCTGTGTCGTAGAAATACAAGTCATAAGAATCGAATTTCTCGTAAAAATCATCATAATCGGCAGAGTCATAAATATAACAATAATCGTTGGTTGAGATTATATTTCTGTTGAAATCATAGGTTTCCGCAAATTCTCTGTCCATATCTCCTGTAATTTCTTCTGAAATTGCATCAACCCATTCTTCATAATTATCAATATATTCGTTTAATTCTTTTATATCATCTTCCGTCATTCGTTCTAAATATTCGTTATTCTCAGGGTCAGGACTTTCATATGTATATTTACCATAATCGGTGAAATCCTGAAATACGCCATAAGAACAATATTCTACCACTTCATACTCACCTAATGATAAGAAAACTTCTTCCTGTGGTGAAACAT
>JAFTUP010000270.1 GCA_017466205.1 Clostridia bacterium | reverse complement strand
GTTTCGTTGTTTGGTGAGAGCATTCAGGTAAATGCAAGGATAGAATCAATTGTAGGCATCAGCGGTCATGCTGATAAAGATATGCTTCTCGGATGGCTTGGAAGCATGGAAAATCCTCCAAAGAAAGTATTTGTAAATCATGGTGATGATTTGGTGTGTGATGCTTTTTCACAGACAATATATAACAAGCTTAAATTTACAGCAACAGCACCATACAGCGGTGATGAATACGATCTTGCAAAAGGCGAATGCAAAGCAAGAGGAAGAATAGTAAAACTGACTAAAGTATCTGAAGGCAGAAGAAGAGCAAATCTTGTATTTGACAGACTTATGGCAGCATGCCAGAGGCTTAAAACAGTTGCAGAACTCAGTCGTAATCTGACAAACAAGGAACTTGCAAAGTTCACGGATCAGATTAATGACTTGTGCGATAAATATGCACGAAAATCAAAATAAAGACATAGGCAGGAGGTAATAGATATGTCAAAAAAATATTTTGCATGTGTGTATGGCGGTGCTAATGAAAGAATAGACAGCCACCACAAAGAGAAAATAGAAGAATTAGGAAAGATTATAGCTAAAAATGGCTTTTCGCTTGTTTACGGTGCCGGAGCAACAGGTTGTATGGGTGCTGTTGCAAGAGGTGTTAAAGAAAACGGTGGTTTTGTTATGGGCATATCACCGGATTTTATCAGCGATTTTGAAGATATATTCGATTGTGATAATAAGGTTATGGTTGACACTATGGCAGAGAGAAAGACACTTATGGAAAAACATGCAGATGTGTTTTTTATCGCTCCCGGCGGAATAGGAACTATGGATGAGTTTTTCCAGGTGTTGACGTTAAAATATTTGAAACGTATTAATGTGCCAATTGTTGTATTGAATCTTGATGGATTCTATAACTCACTTATCTGCTTGATTGAAGATTTAGTGAAACAAGGAGCAGTAATAGAGGATGTACATAAGTTATATGATGTTGTTACGGATATTAGCGAAGAATCGATAGTGCCAATACTCAAAATGGTTGCAGAAAATGAAAGCGGTGATTAAGTGAAACTTTTATTTAAACAAAGATTTTTCTCATGGTTTGACAGCTATGATATCTATAACGAAAACGGAGAAACCGTATATACTGTCGAAGGAAAATTGAGTTGGGGACATAAGCTTCATATTCTTAATAATCAAGGTGAACATATAGCGACCGTAAAACAGGCAGTATTAACTTTTATGCCAAGATTTGAATTGTATCAAGGCGAAAGATGTATTGGCTCTCTGCAGAAGAAAATCAGCTTTTTTAAGCCACATTATGAGATAGATTTTAATGGATGGAGTATAACAGGAAACTTTCTTGAGTGGGATTACAATATAGTAAATGCAGCAGGGCAGGTGGTGGCGACCGTTAATAAAGAGGTTTTTAATTTCACTGATACATATTCGATTGAAACTGTAAGAGATGAAGACGCTCTGTATGCTTTAATGGTGACACTTGCCATTGATGCAGAGAAGTGTTCGAGAAATAACGGATAGAAAGAGGATTTAGATGAGTAAAGCATATGATTTTTTAAAAGAATGCGGAGCATTTTTTGTATTAACAATTAATGGGGAATATCCTGCTGGAAGACCATTTGGTGCAGTTATGGAAATAGGCGATGATTTGTACCTGGCAACTAACGATATGAATCAGGCACACAAGCAAATGCGTGAACATAAGCAGATACAGATAGTAGCTAAAAAACCTGATTCAAGGGCATGGATAAGAATCACAGGTATATCAGAAGAGTGTGACAACTTGGAATTAAAATCGAGAATGCTTGAAGAGTGTCCGGTTCTGCACAAACATTATGAATCTGCAGAAGCAGAACATTTTCTAATGTTCAAAGTTAAAATAGAAAATGTTGAAATTAAATAACATACCATTGTTCGCATTTGTGCATATGTGGAAGAGGTGAGAAGATGAAATGGAATCCGTGGCATGGTTGTCATAAGCTAAGTGAAGGATGTAGACACTGCTATGTGTACCGGATGGACTCACGGCATGAAAAAGATGCAAGTGAGGTTAAAAAGAACATATCTTCATTTCGAGAACCTGTTTCAAAAAATAGAAAAGGCGAATATAAGCATCCGTCCGGTACAACATTTTATACTTGCTTTACCTCTGACTTCTTTTTAGAAGATGCCGATGAGTGGCGAAAAGAAGCATGGTCATTTATGAAAGAACGAAGTGATTGCCGATTTTTCTTTATAACCAAACGAATCGACCGTTTTGAAAAATGTATCCCCGAAGATTGGGGAAACGGATATGACAACGTGATGATTGCAGTAACGACTGAAAATCAAAAAATGGCTGATTATCGCTTGCCCATATATTCAAAGCTTCCTATCAAGCATAAAGGAATAATGTGCGAACCTCTTCTTGAAGGAATTGATTTAACAAAATATCTGACTCCCGAAATTGAAGTGGTTTCAGTAGGTGGTGAATCAGGCTTGGAGGCAAGAATATGCAACTACGAATGGATACTTGATATACGAAATCAGTGTATTGCTGCAAATGTTTCATTTGATTTTCATCAGACAGGTGCGAAGCTGCTTAAAGATGGGAAAATTTATTGCATACCAAAGGCTAAACAGGGTGTACAGGCTGCAAAAGCTTGTATTGACTTTAACAGTAATAAGTAAGAAGGTGTACTTAGCGATGTGGTTAATATTAGCATTGCTGTCAGCATTTTTTGCTGCAGTAACTTCAATTTTGTCAAAGATTGGTATTGATGGTGTTAATTCCAATCTTGCAACGGCTATACGAACAGTTGTAGTTGTGATTATGGCTTGGGGTATGGTCTTTTTAACAAATACACAGGGTGGAATATCCGATATAAGCAAAAAAAGTTGGATATTCTTAATCCTGTCAGGGTTAGCAACAGGAATCTCTTGGTTATGTTATTATAAGGCTTTACAGCTTGGAGAAGCATCAAAGGTCGTACCGATTGATAAATTAAGTGTTGTAATAACACTGATACTGGCATTTGTATTTCTGCACGAAAATTTCACATCTAAATCCTTGGTTGGATGTATCTTGATTGCGGCTGGTACATTACTTATGACATTATAGAGGAGAAAAACGATGTTAGCTTATACATATATTTCAAAAGGTAAATTTGAATTAACCGAAAAAGAGAAACCGGTTATACAAGAGAGCAGAGATGCAATTGTTAAAATCACTATGGCAAGTATTTGCTCAAGTGATTTGCATATTAAGCACGGATCTGTTTCCAAAGCGATTCCCGGTATTACGGTGGGACATGAAATGGTGGGAATAGTTGAAGAAACAGGAGATTCTGTTAACAATGTGAAACCCGGTGATCGAGTAACCGTTAATGTTGAAACATTTTGCGGAGAATGTTTTTTCTGCAAAAAAGGATATGTCAATAATTGTACAGATAAAAATGGCGGTTGGGCGCTCGGTTGCAGGATAGACGGTGGACAGACAGAATATGTCAGAGTACCATTTGCCGATACCGGATTAAATAAAATTCCCGATTCGGTAACGGATGAACAAGCTTTGTTTGTCGGCGATGTGCTTGCAACAGGTTATTGGGCAACCCGTATATCTGAAATCACTGCTGATGACACAGTTCTTATTATCGGTGCAGGTCCGACGGGAATATGTACTTTGCTGTGCGTAATGCTTAAAAAACCAAAGCAGATTATTATATGTGAAAAAGACGAAAACAGAATCAAATTTGTAAGTGACCACTACCCTGATGTGAAGATAGTTCGTCCCGAAGAAGCAGAGGACTATGTGATGAGTAACTCAAGTTATGGTGGAGCGGATGTTGTTCTTGAAGTTGCCGGAAGCGAATCAACGTTCGAACTGGCTTGGAAATGTGCAAGACCTAATGCTATTGTAACGGTTGTTGCTTTGTATGATAAAGCACAGGTTTTGCCATTGCCGGATATGTATGGAAAAAATCTGATATTTAAGACTGGCGGAGTGGATGGATGTGATTGTGACGAAATCCTGAAGCTGATAGAACAGGGAAAGATTGATACTACACCGCTTATAACGCACACTTATCCACTTGAACAAATTGGAGAAGCTTATGAATTGTTTGAAAATAAACAAGACGGAGTAATCAAAGTTGCAATTAAACCATAAAAATCTGTTGACATATGGTTAGTATATAAATTTGAAGTTACGGAGGAAGTTATGGCTTTTGATTTTAAGAAAGAATATAAAGAATTTTATATGCCAAAGAACAAACCGGAATTTGTGAATGTTCCCAAAGCAAATTATATCGCTGTCAGAGGAAAAGGGGATCCAAACGAAGAAGGTGGTGCATATCAGCAAGCGATTGGTGTACTATATGCTGTTGCATATACATTGAAAATGAGTTATAAGACTGATTATAAAATCAAAGGTTTCTTTGAATATGTCGTTCCACCGCTTGAGGGCTTTTGGTGGCAAGATGATGTTGAGGGTGTTGATTATACAAATAAAGCTACTTTTAACTGGATTTCTGTTATTCGTTTGCCTGATTTTATATTGGAAGATGATCTTATTTGGGCGAAAGAAACAGCAGCGAAGAAGAAAAAATTAGACTGTTCATCAGTAGAGTTTCTAACAGTTGATGAGGGACTATGTGTGCAAATTATGCATGTGGGATCTTTTGATGATGAACCTGTAAGCGTTGCATTGATGGATACATATTTAGAACAAAATGGATATGTAAATGATATGAATACAGAGCGACTACACCACGAGATTTATATGTCGGACGCAAGAAAAGTTCCACCGGAAAAATGGAAAACTGTTATCAGACATCCAGTAAAGAAAATATAACAAATAATTATTTATATCATTCAAAAGAAAACTTATAGATTGGAGAGATAAACATGCTTACTATAGAAAGAGCAAAGGAATTACTTAACACAACCACAACAGAAGAACATCTGTTTTTACATGCAAAGAATGTGATGGCTGCAATGGAAGGTCTTGCCAAGCACTTTGGAGAAGATTCAGAACATTGGAAAGCAATCGGTTATCTGCACGATTACGACTATGAACAGCATCCGGAAGAGCATCTTCAGTATACCGAAGAGCCTCTTAAAGAAGCAGGCCTTGAAGATTCAGAAGTTCGTGCTATTCTGGCACATGGTTACGGTATCATAAACGATGTTGAGCCGATAACCAATTTGGAAAAGAGCCTTTTTACAGTAGACGAACTTACAGGAATTATTCAGGCAGCAGCAAGAATGAGGCCTGCAGGAATAACTGATATGGAAGTATCAAGCTTTATGAAAAAATTTAAGGATAAAAAGTTTGCTGCTAAATGTGACCGCGAACTCATCAAAAAGGGCTGCGAAATGCTCGGTATGGAAGTAAAAGAGGTTGCTTCAATCTGTATCGAAGCGATGAAGCCATATGCCGATGAATTACAGCTTGGTGTAAAAGAATAATATAAAATCCAATGTTATAATTTTTTGGCACATTAAAAATAGTTTATATTAATATAAAATAAAAAATTTAAAGAAAGAGGTAATGTACATTATGAAACAAGTAGACTTAAGCAAGTATGGTATTAACGGAGTAACGGAAATTGTGCACAATCCTTCTTATGAAGAATTGTTCGCTGCAGAAACGAATCCAAAACTTGAAGGCTTTGAGAAAGGTCAGGTAACAGAACTTGGTGCCGTTAATGTTATGACAGGTATCTACACAGGACGTTCTCCAAAAGATAAATTTATTGTTATGGATGAAAATTCAAAAGACACTGTGTGGTGGACATCTGATGAATTCAAAAATGAT
>JAFTUP010000269.1 GCA_017466205.1 Clostridia bacterium | reverse complement strand
TGCAGTAACAGAAAACATTGAAGCTATTTCTAAAGCAGGATTTGACATTGAGGATTTTGGTGACGGAACTGTTATTGTCCGCAGTTGCCCAATGGATTTGGAAGATTGTGAAATTGTTCCGCTTATAGGTGAAATCGCAGAATACATAATCAAAAACCGTCGAGATATTACAAATGTACATCTTGATTGGATATATCACAATGTGGCTTGCAGAAGTGCCATTAAAGCAGGTGATGAAAATTCTGATATAGAGCTTTTAGCACTTGCAAAACAGGTTGTTGAAGACAACGAAGTACGCTTCTGTCCTCACGGAAGACCTGTTATGATAGAACTTTCAAAATACGAACTTGAAAAACAGTTTGGTAGGGTATAATTTATGAAAAAAATTCCCGTTATTGCAGTTGTCGGCCCAACAGCATCAGGAAAAACATCTTTGTCAATAAATATTGCAAAAAAGTTCAGAGGACAAGTTGTTTCAGCCGACTCAATGCAAATCTACGAAAAAATGGATATAGCAACGGCTAAACCGACTTTGGATGAAATGCAAGGAATAAAGCATCATCTTATCGGTTTTCAGCCGATAGATAAAAAATTCAGCGTTGCAGAATATGTTGGACTTGCAAACGATTGTATCGAAAAGATACATAATGAGGGTGCTCTTCCTGTTGTTGCAGGTGGAACAGGGCTTTATATTGACTCACTTTTACAGAACATTCAGTTTTCAAAGGAAGAAAACAATTCGGAAATTCGTAATGAATTAACAGCTCTTTTTGACGAAAAAGGTGCTGAATATATGCTTGAAGCTTTACGTGAAATCGACCCTGAAACAGCAGAAAGACTTCATTTAAAAGATAAAATCAGAATTATTCGTGCACTTGAAATTTATAAAGTTACAGGCAAAACGATGACAGAGCAAAAAATTCTTTCCCGAGAAGAGGAAAGTCCTTATGAAGTGCTTTATATTGGTATTAATTATCGTGACAGAAATGTGCTTTATGACAGAATCAATCGTCGAGTTGATATAATGCTTGAAAATGGACTTTTGGAAGAAGCAAAGGATTTTTACAATACATCTTCTGACACAACTGCTTGTCAGGCAATCGGATATAAGGAGTTAGCACCTTATTTTAAAGGTGAAAATCAACTTTCAGAATGTGTTGAAAAATTAAAGCAGGAAACAAGACGATATGCAAAGCGTCAGCTCACCTGGTTCAGAAAAAACGAAAATATAAATTGGGTTTATCCTGACGATTACGAAAACGAAGCTGAAATGTATAATGATGTATATAAGCTTATAAATGATTTTACAGGAGGTAAGCAGTAATGAATTTTGACCTGAAAAAATTAGATAAAAATCGGATTAAATATATTGTTTATTCTCTTGTAGGTGTGCTGATTATCAGTTATTTCATTCATCAGGTTGTTCAGATGAATTCAGCACCGTTTAAAACAGAAATTGCAATTAATCGTGATATGCAAAGTGTCATTGAAACGGAGGCATTTATTGTCCGCGATGAGGTTTATATAACTACTGACAATGCAAGCGGAACTGTTGTTTCAATTGCAGAGGACGGTAAAAGAGTTTCAAGTGGTGACAGCGTTGCTGTTGTTTTTCCAAGCTCTGAAAGTGCCGCATCCTATGTTCGCATAAATGAGCTTCAGAAGGAAATTGATTACTATAATCAGCTGAAAAACAGGGTGGGTATAGGTACAAACGCTCCGTCGTCTTACAGTAAGATTATTGATGAGGCATGTATTAACTTTATTACAACTTCACGGGAAACAATCGGCAGTGATTTTGATGTTGCCTTAACTGATTTGCGTGATGCTATTACTGCTCGTCAGCTTGCAGTCGGTGAGGAATTGTCAGTTGATGCGAAGCTTGCTGAATTACAAGCAGAATTGATTTCGATAAATAGCGGTTCAGTTGAATACAAAACAATTACTTCACCAAATTCAGGTTATTATATCGGTTCGGTTGACGGTTATGAAAAAATTGCTGATTATAGTAAGGTGACTTCACTTACCTGTCAGGATATTGAAACACTTCTTGACTCAGAAAAGCAGGAAACTCCTGCAAACGTTATGGGCAAGCTTGTTGATGAATTTGATTGGTATTTTGTTTGCACTGTGCCTTATGATGAGTCAGGTGACATTACAGTAGGCAAGAGTGTTAAGGTAAATATTCCGAATACTGCAGTGGGAACAATTAACTGTACTGTTATGCATAAGGGTGACAAAGAGGATGACAGCGTTCCGGTGGTCATTAAATGTAATCTTATGAACAGAAACCTTGCTAATCTTCGTATTCATGATATAGAAATAATTGTCGATGATTATGTAGGTATGAGAATTAATAATGATGCCATACGTCAGGTTGACGGTGAAATGGGTGTTTATGTTCAGCGTGGTAACATTATTCAGTTCAGAAAAATCAATATAATCTATTCTACTGAGGATTATTCAGTTGTTGAATCAGTTGCTGATTCAGCATATTTACAGCAGTATGATACAGTTATAACAGAAGGAGTCGATTTGTATGATGGAAAAGTCGTATCTTGATAAAAGAAAAGCTGATATTCAGTATAACCTTGATGTTATAAATGAAAAGATTGCCGAAAGTGCAATTAAAAGTGGCAGAAGACCTGAAGATGTGTGTCTTATGGCGGTAACAAAAACAGTTGACCCTATATTTATAAACTATGCACTTGATTATGGTGTGAAGCTGATTGGTGAAAATCGTGTTCAGGAAATGCTTCGCAAAAAGCCTGATTTGCATTTGGATGGTGTAGATAAGCATCTGATTGGTCATCTTCAGACAAATAAAGCAGGTCAGATTGTTGGTGAGGTCGATATGATTCAATCAGTTGACTCACTTAAAATAGCAAAGGAAATCGGTAAGCAATCTGCAAAAAAAGGAATTGTAACTGATGTGCTTCTTGAAATCAATGTCGGTGCTGAAGAAAGTAAAACAGGGTTTTCTACTTCGGAATTTTTTGAAAATCTTGAAGAAATTTCTCTTATTCCCAATATACAGGTAAAAGGATTGATGACAGTACCGCCAATTTGTGAAAATAATTCGGAACTTTGCAAATTTTTTGAAAATATGTTCAATATCTATGTTGACATAAAGACAAAAAAGTTAGATAATATTACTATGAATATTCTGTCGATGGGAATGTCGGGAGATTATGAGCAAGCAATTTTATGCGGTTCAAATCTTGTGAGAATAGGTTCTTCAATTTTTGGACCAAGAATATATTAACAGGAGGATTTAACAAATGAGCTTTTTAGACAAAATCAAAAATATTGTTAATGTAGATGAGGACGGATATTATCCTGACGATGATGTGGATACAGGTGCTTTTATCGGCTCTGATAATTTCGACGAAGATGAAAGAGCAGCAAAGCCACAACGCAGACCACAGAGAAGCTCTGATGATAAGGTTGTAAACATTCATACAACAGCACAGCTTCAGGTTGTTCTTGCAAAGCCTGAAAAATTTGAAGAGGTTCGTGAAATCGCTGACAATCTTAATGAAAAGAGAACAGTTGTTTTGAATCTTGAATCAGTAAGTAAAGAGGTTGCTCGTCGTCTTATTGACTTCCTTACAGGTGTTGCTTATGCAAACAACGGTCAGATTAAGCGTGTTGCTAACAGTACTTTTATCATCACACCATATAATGTTGATGTTATGGGTGATTTGCTTGACGAGCTTGAGAACAACGGAATGTTCTTTTAATTAAAATATAGTATGGCCGATAGGCAGAATGGGAAGGATATAAATGCTTACACCTGACAGAATTAAAGAAAAAACTTTTCAGACAACAGGACGCGGCTCATATCGTGCAGAGGATGTTGACAGCTTTTTAAGAGAGGTTTCAGCATCTTATGAGCAGATGTATAAAGAAAATACAGATTTAATTAAAAAAATCAGCATTTTAGCAAAAAAGGTTGAGGAATACCGTGCTGATGAGGATAGTCTTAAGATGGCGCTTCTTAATGCACAGAAGCTTGCTGATAAAATTGTTGCTGAGGCAAAGGAAACTGCCGCTAATGAAGTAGCTTCAGTTAAGGCTGAAACTGATAAGCTTCGTGCTGATGCTGCATCTGATGCTGCAGCATTGGAGCTTAACGCAAAGAATGAATCAGATGCACTTCTCACTTCTTCAAAGAAAGAGGCTGAGGAAATTCTTGCAAAAGCTAATGCTGAGGCTGAGAAGGCTGTTAATGATGCAAATGCTACTGCAAAGGAAATTCTTGGCGGAATTAACCGTAAGGTTACAAAGGAAAGCCTTGTACTTGAAATGATGCAGAAGGAATCAACAATCTTCAAGCAGAGACTTGTTTCTATGTATAAAGAACACGTAAACCTTATTAACAAGCTTCCTGAAATTGTTGACGAAAAGCTTGATGAGGAAGAGGCTGCAGAGGCTGAAGCTCAGGCCGCTGAGACTGCTGAGGTTGCAGAAGAAGCTCCTGTTGTTGAAACAGTTGCCGAAGAGAATATCACTGTAATCGATAAGCCTGTTGTTGAAGAGACTCCTGTTGAAGCTTCAGTTGAGGAAACAGTTGAAGAAGAGCCTGTTGTAATCGGAAAGCCTGCATTTGGCTTCGACATTTCAAAGATTGACTTTGAAGGCGATGATGACGATGATGATATCGCACATGCTGTGTCAAAATTTGATGATTTTGAAGCATCTGATGTTGAAGATGATAATTCAGGTACAACATCTTTTAAAAGCTTTTTTAAGAAAAAATAAAATAGACGAGGTATTTTAATGCTCCAAGTAATTACTTTAATAATCGTTGCAATTTTAGTTGCAATTGACCAGATCATAAAATTACTTGTTATTGAACATCTCAAACCGATTGGCAGCCTTACTTTAATAGACGGCTTTATTCAGTTGAATTATGCCGAAAATACAGGGGCTGCTTTTGGTTCTTTTAGTGGAAAAACATCTCTTTTGTCTGTATTCACTTTTTTAATTATCATAGTCGGATTAGTTTATTTGTTTGCAAAAAAACGTAAGGTTGATGTGGAGTATGCATGTATAACACTGATTATTTCAGGTGGTCTCGGAAATCTTATTGACCGTGTTTTTCGCGGATATGTCGTGGATTATATAGAACCGCTTTTTATAGATTTTGCTATTTTTAATTTTGCGGATATTCTCGTTACCTGTAGTTGTATTGCACTTGTAATTTGGTTGCTTTTTGATATTTACAGAGAAGGTAAAAGAGAAAAAGGGAAAAAAGATGAGTGAAGTTATAATTGATGTTCCTCAGGAATTTGAAGGGGAAAGAATCGATAAGTTTTTATCAGTTCTCGTTGAAAGTACTTCGAGAAATGCTATTCAGAAGCTTATTGAAAATGAAAAAGTCCTTGTTAATGGAAAAATCGTCAATAAAAAATATAAGGTAAGTATTGACGACGAAATTCTTATGTTACCAAGTGAACTTAAGCCTCTTGATGCACAACCTGAAAATATTCCTTTAGATATAGTTTATGAGGATGAGCATCTTCTTGTTGTTAATAAACCGAGAGGAATGGTGGTTCATCCTGCACCGGGGAATTACAGCGGAACTCTTGTGAATGCTTTGCTGTATCATTGTAAGGATTCACTTTCCGGGATAAACGGTATTCTTCGACCCGGAATTGTTCATAGGATTGACAAGGACACAAGCGGTCTGTTGATTGTTGCGAAAAATGATAAAGCTCATCTGGGACTGGCAGAGCAGATTAAAGAACACAGCTTCACCCGTGAGTATAATGCAGTTATTGTGGGTCATTTAAAAGAACAGCAGGGGACAGTTAATGCTCCAATCGGCAGAAATCCGAAAGACAGAAAGAAAATGTGTGTCACACAGAATAATTCAAAGGTTGCTGTAACACATTATTCTGTAATTGAAGATTATGAGGGATATTCACATATTTCTTTAAAGCTTGAAACAGGCAGAACACATCAGATTCGTGTTCACATGGCTCATTTAGGGCACCCTGTTGCAGGTGATTTAGTATATGGAAATGATAAAAAAAGTGCTTATCTTAATGGTCAGTGCTTACATGCGATAAAAATTGGGTTTGTTCACCCGATAAGCGGTGAATACCTGGAGTTTACTTCAGATTTACCTGATTATTTCAAGGGATTCTTAAGCAAACTTAATGGAGGTGTTTGAGAATGGAAAAGAAAGATTTATCAAATTGGCTTGTTGTGTCAGATATTGACGGTACGCTCAATAATAAGTTCAGACAGCTGCCAAAAAGAAATTATGAGGCAATTTGTCGTTTTGTAAATGAGTGTAATGGTCATTTTACATTAGCATCAGGAAGAAATGTTCAGTCAATGCGTAAACATTATGAACGTTTACCTATTGCGGGCACTCCTGCTGTTATTCTTAACGGTGCAGGTGTCTATGATTACTCACAGGAAAAAATGCTACATTTTGATGCAATTAACGACCACGCTATGGATTTGGTTTTTGAAATTTATAAAAGGTTTCCAATGGTTGAAATTGAAATTTTAACTGATAAAATGATTTATACGCTTAATTCAAAAATCTTTGCAAAGGTTATGGTAAGAGCAGATAAATTGCATTACAAAAACTGCAAACATCCTGATGAAATTCCAAGAGAAAATTGGGGTAAGGTAATTTTCCTTGGTATGCCTGACCTTATCAGGAGAATAAGAAAATATGTCGATACTTTGACAGATACAAGAGCAAATTTTATGTCGAGTTCAATTTCATCTTTTGAAATGCTTAATGAGGGCGTACATAAGGGAACGGCACTTATGAAAATTGCTGATATGTACGGTATAGAACATCGTCATACAGCTGCAATCGGTGACTATTTCAATGACTATGATATGTTAAAAACAGTCGGTCTTCCTGCTTGTTGCGGACAAGCGCCAAAAGCAATGCACGAAATTGCTAAATTCCACGCTTGCCATTGTAACGGTGGTGCAGTTGCTGACTTGCTTAATTACATAATGAACGATTATAAAGAATAATAAAATTGGAGGAATAAATATGAATAATTCACTCAAAACAGAATTAGAAGTATTTGCCACAAAAGAAAGAATGTTGATTCTTGAAGGTATTTACAATGCTAAAGCCGGTCATCCGGGCGGCTCACTTTCAATTGCTGAACTTATGGCATATCTTTACAATGTAGAGATGAAAGTTGACCCTGCAAACCCAAAATGGGAGGGCAGAGACCGTTTTGTTCTTTCAAAGGGACACGCAGCACCTGCTCTTTATGCAACACTTGCTCTTAAAGGATTTTTCCCAACAGAAGATATTAAGACTCTTCGTAAATCAGATTCTTATCTTCAGGGACATCCAAGTATTAAATCTGTTCCCGGTGTTGATATGAGTACAGGTTCATTGGGACAGGGTATCTCAACAGCAGTTGGTATGGCACTTGCTGCAAAACTTGATAAAAAAGACACAAGAGTTTATACAATTCTTGGTGACGGTGAAATTGAAGAAGGTCAGGTTTGGGAAGCAGCAATGTTTGCAAATGCAAAGAAGCTTGATAACCTTGTAGTTATCGTTGATAATAATAATCTTCAGATTGACGGTACTGTTGAAGAAGTTAACTCACCATATCCGATTCCTGAAAAGTTCACAGCATTTGGTTTCAATACAATTGAAATCGATGGTAATAACCTTGACGAAATCGAAACAGCATTTGAGAATGCAAAGAATTGTAAGGGCAAGCCAACTGCAATTATTGCAAAGACAGTTAAGGGCAAAGGTGTTTCATATATGGAAAATGCAGTTAACTGGCATGGTGCAGCACCAAATGAAGAACTTTATAATACGGCAGTAGCAGAGCTTACTGCAAAACTTAATGAATTGGAGGCTGCAAAATGAGTGAAGTAATCAAAACAGCAACAAGAGATGCTTATGGTAAAGCTCTTGTTGAATTGGGTAATACAGATGCTAAAATTCTTGTTCTTGATGCAGACCTTGCTGCTGCTACAAAAACAGGAATGTTCAAGAAAGAACACCCTGAGAAATTTATCGACTGCGGTATCGCAGAAGGTAATCTGATGGGTATTGCTGCGGGTCTTGCAGCATCAGGATATACAGTATTTGCATCATCATTTGCAATGTTCGCTGCAGGTCGTGCATTTGAACAGGTGAGAAACTCAATCGGTTATCCTCATCTCAATGTTAAAATTGGTGCAACTCACGCAGGTATTTCTGTTGGTGAAGACGGTGCAAGCCACCAGTGTTGTGAAGATATCGGTCTTATGAGAACAATTCCGGGTATGGTAATTCTCAATCCTGCTGATGATGTTGAAGCAAGACTTTGTGTTCTTGCAGCAGCAGAACACGATGGCCCTGTTTATATGCGATTCGGTCGTCTTGCAGTGCCGAGAGTTTTTGATGAAAACTATAAGTTTGAAATCGGTAAAGGCTCAGTTCTTAAAGAAGGTGATGATGTAACTATCATCGCAACAGGTCTTATGGTTAATGAAGCTCTTATGGCTTATGAAGAACTCAAAGCAGAGGGTATTAATGCACGAGTTGTTAATATGGCAACTATTAAGCCTATTGACCGTGATATTATCGTCGAAAGTGCAAAGAAAACAGGTGTAATCGTTACTGCAGAAGAACACAATGTAATCGGTGGTCTTGGTTCAGCAGTTGCAGAAGTTGTTTGTGAAACAGTTCCTGTTCCTGTACTTCGCGTTGGTGTTGAAGATACATTCGGCAAATCAGGTCCTGCAGTTCAGCTTCTCCACGAGTTCGGACTTGATGCTGCAAATATTGTTGCAAAATGCAAAGCAGCAGTAGCACTCAAAAAATAAATAACAATGGTAGGGCGGGGTCTTGACCCCGCCGATAAGTAACATGCGAACCAACACTCAAAAAATAATTAGTTAATTCTTATTATATCAATATAAGGACAGGTCTTTGTGCCTGTCCTTTTGTTATTTTGAGAGTATGCGAAGAATCTTAAAATTAATTATAAAATGACGATGGCGGGTTCACTCAGCTCCCTTTGAAAGGTGACTGGAGGTTCCCACCATTGTCGTTTTGTGGTACTATGCCCACATCTTCAATTTTTATAATATTAATAACACTTAACTCTATCACAAAATTAATGTGTAACCGTTGATGAATGAACACTTATTTCATTTGAATCACAATCAGTTATGTCGGTTGTTGGTTCAGGGCTATATATGTTTTTATTTTCATCAAATCTTTTATATGTGTTATGACGATATCCAGCGGGACATTCTTCGAAAATTATAATGGGTTCATCGTATGTTCCGTTTTGAGGGTATTCTATAAAGTCACTCCAATAAGGTTCTAAATCGCTGTCGGAATCAATTGGTTCATAGTATAATTTTATATATCGTTCCGCTGTTGGGCCAAGGAAGATATAATAACAACTTTGTATGTGTGCATAACGTTCCTTGCATAATTGTATTACGCTATCGTTCGCACCATTGGAGGCACCACATGAAGAAAATTTATCTTTTATACTAATATTGAAGACTTTTATTGATTCTGTGTGAAAAAGGTTATAGCCTGTTTCTTTTTTCTCTTTCGGTAGATAAAATCTGTGAATTATGCCGTTATCCTCAAATTCAATTAAAAGTTTAATCGGTTTGCCATCATTATATTTCTCAACAATTTGCGCTTCCTTAGTTTCAATATCTGTTGCGTGAAAATATGTTGTAAGTTCACTGTGTATGTTTGTGATTAAAATCAAAATGAAAAAGGTTAAAGGAATAATGCTTAATCCTATCGCAATCTTAAAAATCCTTGCAATAAACAGTTTTCTTTTGTTTGCTTCTTTAAGCTCAAGCCCCAACTTGTTGGGGTCACCCATTTCGTCAAGAACATTCTTTGTGATTTCAATCTCATCATCACAACCTGTGCTGAAATCTTCATACATATCGTCCATATGATTTAGAATTTCTTCTGATATTCTTTTGTGCATTTTTTTATAGTGTATATGACACAAAACTCGCTCTATGTAAATCTCTTTTGCACTTTTAAAATCGTGATACTTGCTCATATTCATCACCACCTTATGCAAAATTTAATACTTTTCTTGCTGTATTGGTGAATATAAAGAATTCTTCTTTCTTATCTGCCAATTCCTTTCTACCTTTGTCAGTTATCTTATAATATCTACGTTTTCGTGCAGAATCTGTTTCCTCAATATAAGATGTAATGAGCTTTTCATTTTCAAGAGCGTGTAAAAC
>JAFTUP010000268.1 GCA_017466205.1 Clostridia bacterium | reverse complement strand
ATATGAGAGTGGACATGCTCGATGGCAGATTTACACAGACAGATGACCTTACAAGCATCCCACAAGGTCAGCATCCTGTTTATATCAATTACTATGCTTTGCCTGAGTTTCTTGATGAAATCGTTGAAAAGCTGAAAGCCTTTCCTGAAATTGACTTTGCATATTACAAAGACAGTTATTCTGATGATTGGCTTATTGAGATTTACTCTCATACAGCCTCAAAGGCAAACGGTGCAAAAGAGGTCAAAGAAATCATTGGTGCCGACTCCATTACTGCTTTTGGTGACAATCTTAATGACATTATAATGCTTAAAGGTGCTGACACAGCTGTTGCAGTCCTGAATGCAGTAAAACAAGTAAAAGAAATTGCAAATATCGTCATTGGAAACAACAACGACAACAGTGTTGTAGAATATATTATGACAAAAGAAAACGCTCAGAGTTAATATTGCTCCGAGCGTTATTTTTTATTGTGCATCTGTGCCTGAAAATCTTATCAGTTCAAGATTTGGTGCATTTTCAGCATCAATTGCCTTTGCATAATCATCACACACAGTTCCCCATTGTACTGATGACTTTTCAATAAGCACATTTTTTGCATTTCTTATGAAGAAGCCTGAATTTTTGTACTTTTCAACACCATACTGAAGACAAGGTCGTAAATCATAAAGACCACAATCCCACTTTGATGTCTTTGTCATTGTAACACTGATATTTTCAAAGGTTACATCTTCAATCATATTTTCTTCAGTACCGTGAATAAGAACACCGTTTTCACCCTTGCAGGTAATGTTACGGAAACGGATATTTTTAATTTTTCCTGACTTTGTATTTTCATCACGGTTAAAGGTTGTAATTACGATTGGCTCTGCAGTTCCCCACCAATCAGGACAGAAACGACGAGTTTCAATAATGCAGTTTGAATATGTGACATTTTCAACATTACCACCGTCTCTAATCTGAATTGAAAGCCCGCGGTTGCTTCGTGAAATAATGCAGTTATCAACTATAACATTACGGAAATCCCCAACACCCTCAGTACCGATTTTAATAGCAGCAGATGTTGAAATAAGAGTGCAGTTTGCAATAATAATATTCTCGCAAGGGCCGTATTCCGCATTACCCTTTGATGTTTTAAGACAGATACAATCATCAGCACATTCAACGTGACAACCTAAAATTCTCACATTTGTACAATGGTCAGGGTCAATACCGTCAGAATTGGCAACATCCAAATCATTGAGAATTCTGATTTGAGAAATGAGAACATCGTCACACCCTGCTGGATGAAGAGTCCAGAAAGGAGCATCGACAATAGTCACATCCTTGAATGTGATGTTATTACTCTTTTCAATGTAAATTACTGTAGGACGAGGATAAAAATTGCCTGTTACATAATATTTGTCTTTTCTTTCAACAAATGCGTGACCGTTGGCGTCAATTGTACCCTCACCTGAAATAGTACATCCGTCAGCCTCATAACCATAAATGAAAACGAATGAAGGCTTACCTGTTACAGGATTACCAATCAATGCTGTTTTCGGGTCATTTATCATATTGCAAGGACGGATATAACCGTCAATGTTGTCAGTTGCCTTAAGACGAGAGCCTTTTTGAAGATGTAACTCAACATTTTTCTTCATACGAATCGAATCTGAAAAATATGTTTTGCCACTTGTAAGAACTACTGTACCGCCACCGTTTTCTTCTGCCTTATCAATAGCAGACTGAATAGCCTGACAGTCATTATTCACACCGTTACCAAGTGCACCAAAATCTTCAGGATAAAAATAAAGCATAAAAATGCCTCCTTAATTTGATTGAAATAGAGTATATCACAAATAATCTATAATCGCAATAATAAAATCTAAAGCTGAAAACGGAATGACAAATCGGAGGTTATCGAACAGATTTTCGTAGGGGCTGGCGTCCCCGACAGCCCTAACCAAGTAAACAGATAAACCAACGACGGGTCGTCGAGGACGCCGACCCCTACGAAGTCCATCCCGACAAATTATAATTTGAACAATAATTTGAAAACGGTATTAGCCGTTGCCATTTTTTGAATCGCCTCTACAACAATTGTTCTGCACCACTTACTGCTTCTGATAATATTCTTGCTCCCATACAGAATCCGTCACAAAATGCCTGTTCACTGATTAAAAAAACATATTCATTCATACATTCAGCATATTTATCAAAAGTTTCTTTTGTTTCATCATCCAAAACATCCTTTAACTTATTCAAATGTCGTTCAATCAAATTTTCCATTCTTCTCATTTCAGCATTACTTTTTCCTGTTAATCGCATTGGCTCGAGTTTTCCTTCATAAAGCATTTCAACTACTTTTGCCATATTATCCATCTCCATGACTTAAAATTACAGCATAATTATAACACCGTTTGATATTAAAATCAATAGTACCATTTGATATTATGTTATTATTTTGTCGGGAGTGATTATTATGAAAACAGCTGAAAGAATACGCAGTCTGCGAGAGGATAAAGACTTAACTCAAACGGAAATCGCAGAATACTTAAACACATCTCAAACAGTATATAGCAGATATGAAAGAAACGAAAGAAGTCTTCCCATCGAAATGCTGTATGAATTATGCGATTTTTACAATGTATCTGCTGACTACATTCTCGGCAGAACAGATAACCCAAAAACAAATAAATAGGCAAAAGAGGAGAATAAAATGGCAATACATATTCTTGATAACAACATTTTTGTACTTGAAACAAAGAACACCCATTATGTGTTGGGCGTTGACAAATATGGTTACAACAGACACATTCATTGGGGTAAAAAATGCAATATAAACGACTATGAAGCAAAGGATATATGGGACGAAAACTCAAATCACACTCGTCTTGATATGGCAAAGCAGGAATTCACAGTTTTCGGTGGTACAATGTACCGTGAGAGCAATTTGAAGGTTCAATTCCCTGACAAATGCCGTGAGATTGAACTTGAGTATATGGGTGCTGAAACAGAAGATAATCTTCTCACATTTACATTAAAGGACAAGGTTTATCCTTTACAGATAGCTTTAAAATATAAAATTCAGGACAATAACGATATTATCACTCGTTGGGCTGAAATCACAAACACAGGTGACGAGAACATCACGGTTGACAGAATGTTTTCTGCTGAGCTTACGCTTCCGTCAATTTATCCGTACACATTCAAGAACACCAATGGCAGTTGGGGCGGTGAATATGTTGAAACAGAGTCAACTCTCGAGGGCGGAGCACTTGTTTTCGACAGTAAACGAGGAACTTCAGGACATAATCAGTCCCCGTATTTCATAGCATATCAGAATGCTGACGAAAACTCAGGTGATGTTTATTTCGGCACACTTGCATACAGCGGAAACTTCAAAGTCCTTTGCACCCGTGACCTTTTCTATACAACAAGAGTAAGCCTTGGACTTAATGATTTTGACTTTAAACACATTTTAAAACCGGACGAAACATTTGTAACACCTGTGGTTTACTGTGGTTATTTACAGAACGGTTTTGGTGAAATGAGCAGACAGATGAATCGTTTTGCTATCAATAATGTTCTTCCAAAGCAGTTCAATGATAAAATTCTTCCTGTTCTTTATAACTCCTGGGAAGCAACTGAATTCCATGTAAGCTGTGAACATCAGACACAACTTGCAGAGCTTGCTGCAGAAATGGGTGTTGAGCTTTTCGTTATGGACGACGGTTGGTTTGGTGCAAGAAATCACGACAGAGCAGGTCTTGGTGACTGGTTTGTAAATACAGAAAAATTCCCGAACGGAATTGACGAACTCATTAAAAATGTCAACGATTTAGGAATGGATTTTGGCCTTTGGTTTGAGCCTGAAATGGTGAACCCTGACTCTGATTTGTTCCGCAATCATCCTGAATGGGCATATCATTATGACACAAGAACTGCACATACACTTCGTCATCAGTTAGTGCTTAATATGACAAGAGAGGATGTTCAGGAATACATCTTCAACTGTATGGACGAAATGCTCACAAACCACAACATCAAATATATAAAATGGGATATGAACAGACCTTTGTCTGAAACAGGTGCTGAAAATTTAGAGTGTCCGCAGGAATTGTGGTACAGACATAATCAGGCTGTTTACAACATAGTTGACCGCCTTAAAGAAAAACATCCTGATGTTGCAATTGAAAGCTGCTCATCAGGTGGCGGACGAAGTGACTACGGTGCATTACTCCACTACGACCAGGTATGGACAAGTGATAACACAGACTCAATCGACAGAATGACAATGCAGAAGTGGTTTACATATCTTCGTCCTACAAAGGCCATGCGTGCTTGGGTTACTGATATTAACTGGTACAACTCACCTATGAGTCTTGATTTCCGTTTCAATATTGCTATGCAGGGTTCATTGGGTGTTGGCGGAAATCTTACAAAATACAGCAAAGAAGACCTTGAAATCGGAAAGAAAAATGTTACTCTTTACAAGGAAATCCGTCATCTTGTACAGTTCGGTGACCTTTACAGAATTCTCGATGCAAAGAAAGACGAAGTTCTCTTTAACCTTTATGTAAGCGAAGATAAAACAGAAGCAGTTGCATTTTTGGCATCTGCAGGAACAAGCTTTATGAAAAAGGAGATTCCGCTTCTTTTCCACGGTCTTGACGATGATAAAATTTACACTTTCAATCTCAATAATCGCGATTACGAAAAGAGTGGCTCATATCTTAAAACCGTTGGTATTCCGACACATATCCGCGGAATGGGATATAATAAGATTATCAAAATTAAGGCAAAATAATTAAATTTACTGCAATCAAAACCACCGGTTGAACCGGTGGTTTGCACTACCCCTATAAGGGGTTAATACTGGCTTAGCCCCTGAAAGGGGCATTGAAGTTTAGCAACGCATTACTATTTCAAGCAGCCGCTCTCGTGCGGCTGTTTATTTTT
>JAFTUP010000267.1 GCA_017466205.1 Clostridia bacterium | reverse complement strand
TTGGTATTCAGACGAAGCCACAATGAGTGCGAAAAGCAAAGACGGTATTCTCGAGCAAATCGGACGAATGATTTTACAGGATAAATATGAGCTGAGTGACTGTGTTTATATTACCAATCTTTCAATTGCCGCAGTAAAAAATGGTTACACCTGCAGAGCGATAGAAAAAGCAATTCGCAAAATACGGCTGACATCAAACGAATCAAACAAAAATCCCGAAAGCACATATCTCAGAAATGTTGCCGGACAAGCTGTTACTGCCCTACGCCTGATGGGTGAATGATTTTTGGTGGCAGCTACCGAAATAAAAGGAGTGTGATATAAACTGAACATTGATATTGTTTACGAAGAACAGCAGAGTAAAATCTTCTTCAAAATGCCGAAGGTGTTATTTACAGAAAAATACAAAGGCTTATCTGCTGAAGCAAAGCTGCTTTACGGCTTAATGCTCGACAGAATGCAGTTATCTGCAAAAAACAGTTGGTGTGATAAAAACGGCGAAGTCTTTATTTTCTATACCATTGCCGAGACGAGTGAAGTGCTGGGTTGTGGTCATGACAAAGCAACGAGGTTGCAGCGTGAGCTTGTGAAACATAATTTGCTCTGTCGCAAATATCAGGGCGAGGGTAAGCCTGCAAAGCTGTATGTTTTAACTGTGCCGAAAATAAGCACCGAGCCTCCGTAAAACTCGCAAGTAATAATACTGAGCAGAGTAAGACTGAAAGTTATATACCAGCCGAGAAGAGAAAATATATCTTTTAATTAAGTTAGTAGAAACTTTAAGTATATAAAGCGGCTTGGTTGAAAGCAAAAGGCTGATGAAACATCGCATTTCTTCTTCGGCTCATAAAATATCGAATAGAAATTGATTGAATGATACCGGCATTGTTATAGAGATTTCTATTTGAAAAAAGCTAATTTTCAGCGGTTTGAACCGAGCAAAATCAGCTAAAAAACGGCACTCTCAAAAAAACAAATATTTTTTCAAAGAAAAGATAATCATATCAAATAAAATTTTGTTCTTCGGTCAGCATAAAAATAAGGAACAAACCGCTTGTAAAAAATACGATTTGTTCCCTAAAGATTATTAAGTTATATGTCCAAAAGCTCAGCTATTTCATTTACAGTATCAAGCACCTCGCTGAACTGTAAATCACCAATGTACTTATTATCAGCAACATAATTCTTCCACAGCAAAGTCATCTGTGGCTCGTCACGGATATCCTGAATAATTTCTCTCCAATCCCGCATATCTTCGGTAGATTCACGCTTTTTGGCAGTATGTAAAACAGCCTCCTTCAGAATATCGGTGCGGATTTCTTCCTTTCGGCTACGGTACAAGGTATGCAAATCGTAATAATCCCTTGCTCTTGTTGTACCGATATTTCTGCGGATAATGGTCTCATATTTTTCGGCAAGAATCGTCTCGAGTGTATATGCGAGAACGGGAATAGCCTTTTCATCAAAAAGCATCGGAAATTCATACTGAACAGCGGCAGGAGTAATAACATCACCTGTTGTGACATCAATTTTCATCGGGCTATCAATTTTTCCGTACTTGGCACGAAGATGTATGCGGAAATTGTTGTACGCATCATCCTCTCGAATCGGCTCAATGTTTTCGTATTCAAACTCTATTCCGTCGGAAACATCAACTGCAATAATCTCTTTAACAGCTTTGACGATTTCATCTTCTTCCATCTGAATACCACGAACGGTTGTATCCATATCCATTGTGGTGCGTTCGCTGATACCAATCATAGACGAAATCAAAAGTCCGCCTTTGAGAATAAAATTGTTGCGGTATTTGGAATTTGCAAGTCGTTCCAATATTCTTTCAAAGAGAAACATCTGCAGAACTTCCTGAGCTCTGAGGTTTTTCTTTACAGCCATACTTCTGATAGAGCCTTTTAACTGTTCCGGTGTTTTCATCACAATACCTCCATATAGGTTCTTATCTGGTCCTCGATACCGAAAACCTTTCCGTATTTTAAAAGCTTTCTGTGGTTGGGTTTAGATTTGAAATAATCCTTGATAGCACCTGTGTACAACTGCATATCAATCTGATTTTTTTCTCGTATCAAATCACAGATGCATCTCTCTCTGTCATAAACCTTTACTGTTGCCCCTTGAGGAGATTTTACTTCGGTTATACCAAGTTCAAAAACATCGGGCTGAACATAATGGCATCTTATACTGATTTCATCATTTTTCAATGTACTGATATTAGCTCCTTGGGGAATTGATATGTCATATATATGGGGAGTACGGTCGGAAAGACCTGACAGAAACAATGCTGTACCGTAAGAGAAGACTGCGTATTTGCATCGTGTTTGTAACAATGCGTATTCGTCTGCAATTTCATTTTTAAGAATGTAAATACCTCTCGCTACTTTTTCAAGGAAACCTTTGTCAACAAGTTTTTTTATCATAGGTCTGCTTAAACCTATTTCTTCAATCTGCGAAGTTTTTATAAAACCGTTGTTTTCAAGTGCAACTTCATTTATGCGTGACATAAATTCTTCCATTGTACAACACCTCCTTGAAATAATTTGTTTACATTTGCTCTTTAGATTATACATTATTAAAGAGTGATTGTAAATAGTTTTTTGCAATATTAGTTTATCCATTTTCGATATTTTTATGAAATGAAATCTAAAAAATCTTACATATCAAAATTAAGGAAGTGAAAAAATGCTTTAGTAAAAATTAAAACGACATTTTATGTATCAAAAAAATTAAAAGAAAGGACTTAAAAAAATTTGACTAACGAAAAAATTGAATATTTAACTCTTGAAATGCTTCATCCCTTTGAAAACAATCCGTTTCAGAGTGTTGATGAAAGTGAATACGATGAGCTGCGTGATAGCATTATGGAGTTCGGAATTATTACTCCGTTGATTGTTAATAAGGCGGAAAACGATTATGAAATTATCTCCGGTCATAGACGATGGCAGATTGCAAGAGAATTAAAATTTGAAGTTGTTCCTGTTTATGTAAGAGAGTTTTCAAAAGAAGAAGCGGTAATAAATTTTGTTGACTGTAATCTCAGCCGAGAAAAAATCTTACCGAGTGAAAAAGCCCGTGCGTATAAAATGAAACACGATGCAATTAAAAAGCAAGGTGCAAGAACGGATTTAACTTCGTCACAAGTTGGGACGAAGTTCCGCAGTGATGAAAAGCTTGCAGAAACAATGCCCGATTCCCGAATGCAGATTCAAAGATATATACGATTGAACAATTTACAGCCTGCACTTCTTGATATGGTGGATGAAAAAAGAATATCTTTTACACCTGCAGTTGAGCTTTCGTATTTAACAGAAGAGGAACAATGCAACTTAATCGAAACTATTGACAGTGAAGATTGCACTCCGTCACTCTCTCAGGCACAGCGTATGCATAAGTTAAGTGATGAAAAGAAACTCACTATGGATGCTATCTTTGAAATCATGCAGGAGCAAAAAGCGAATCAAAAGGAGTATGTAAAAATTCCTGTTGAAACTTTTAAGAAGTATTTTAAGAAAGATATGCCACCGAAAAAGATGGAAGAGATAACCGAAAAGGCTCTTGCCCGTTATGCAATGGTGCTTCAAAAGCAACGTCAGTGGGAGCGATAAAAAATGTGGTATCGTCTTTGCGAGCATTGGATTTGTTGCAACAAATCCGCTCGGAAGCAGAAGAAAGGAGTGAAACATTTGCCTAGAAAAAGACAACACCGATACGCATTTTATCTTGATGATGAAGAAAATGAAATGCTTTTAAGTCTAACAAAAAGATTCTGTATGAGAGTGTCTGAGATTATCAGGCTCCTGATAATGTACCAATGCATTAAATTTCCACCCAAAGAAATCCGTTCTGTTGTTCCCGAACTTCGCCGTATAGGAAATAATTTAAACCAAATTGCAAGAGCTTTAAACTCAAAATCTTTTGTACCTGATAAAGAAATCAGAAATGCAATTACAGAATTGCGTGATTGTGAAAAGCAATTACTCGAAAATTTTGATACAGGAAGGTGATAAAAAATAGCGATAACAAAAATTAAAAAGTTGAAATCAGGTCTTTCAAAACTGATTGATTATGCAATGAATCCTTCAAAAACAACTGCCGATAAAATTTATAATGACGGTATGAAAAACGAAGAAGTAGTTTTTGTAAGAGGAATAAACTGCACTCCTGAGTTTGCAAAAGCACAGATGCAGGAAACAAAAAACAGGTTTAATAAAAATACAGGCAATGTCGGTTATCATATTATTCAATCCTTTGATGATAATGAGGGTACGAATGAACAGGTTTTTGAAATCGGTTACAGGCTTGCCGAAGAATTATTCGGTGACAAGTTTGAAGTTATCGTTGCACTTCATAAGAATACTGATAATCTTCATTGCCATATTGTTGTGAACAGTGTTTCATTTGTTGACGGTAAAAAGTTCAATGATAACAAAACGTTCCTAAATAAAATGCGTAATGTATCAGACAGACTTTGTAGAGAGCAGGGATTGTCGGTTATTGAAAATCCTAAACCGTCAAAGCATCAATGCTATCCGCAGTATATCGCAGAGCGTGACGGTGAATATAACAAATTCACAACGCTCAAAAAAGATATTGATGAGTGTATTCTTCGTACAGGTAGTGAGAGAAATTTTCTTTATGAAATGCAGAAGCTCGGTTACAAATTTGATTTTTCTAAGCCTCATGTAACGGTTAATCATGCGTCATTCAAAAGACCTGTGTGGTTGTGTGACCTCGGTGATGAATATTCTTTTGAAAGAATCAGCCAAAAGCTTTATGCTAATTGGAGACGATACCGTATTGATTTACCACCGCAGGACGAGTGGCGAACTTATCTTTATGATTTTCCGAAAACCTACAAAGAGGTTTATGTTCATTTCGTTACAGTAGTTAAGGCGGTAAAAAGCCGTCCTAAAGAAAACTACTATATCGAAAAATATCTGCAAAGAGAAATCATTAAGCTTGACCGTCTGATTGAGCAGCAGAATCTTTTATGCCATTATGATATTGAAACTGATGAGCAGCTGCAGGCATTTAAGCATGAATGTATAAACGAAATGGCAGAGGTAACCGAAGCACGAAGAGTTTGCCGCAATGAATTAAGATGTGCTGTCCGCAAGGGTGATGAAGCAGAAAGCAAAAGGCTTAAAGGTGAAATAAGTCTGTTTTCTGAAAGGCTGAAAATTCTTCGAAAGGACATTAACACCTGCGAAAGAATTGAAAAATCCGAGCCTGATGTTGAAAGCAAAATTGGCACAATTCTTGAAATCGAACAGCAGCAGAAAAACAAAACACAAAACAGAAGCCGTGGTTATTCACGGGATGAAAGATAAGGAGGAATAAATTATCAGAATTATAGAGTTAGCAAAGAGAATAAAAGAGTACTATGAAATTATAAAAGCAAATATTATAAGAACATTAAGTGGCACAAAGGCAGAATGCACACTGCCTATAGACAAAGACGAACTTGAAATATTTGTGCGTTGTATTTGGAGTGATATAAGAGCGTTTTTCTCAAAAGAAGAAAATATACAGAACTGTAGACGGCTTAAGCCTGAAAAAACTGAATCCGCACATTTGACCGAAGAACTAGCCTTATCCGATAATAAGGTTGCTGAAAATCTGCAACCCAATAAAGGAGGACCCAAAATATGACAGCAGTAATTTATGCACGATATTCAAGTGATAATCAAAGAGAAGAGTCTATTGAAGGTCAGATAAGAGAGTGTACAGCTTACGCTAAAAGAAGTGGCATCAGGGTTGTTGACACCTATATTGACAGAGCCTTATCAGCCAAAACTGATAACAGACCTCAATTTCAGAAAATGGTAAGCGACAGTTCCGAAGGGTATTTTGACACGGTTCTTGTTTGGAAGCTTGACCGTTTCGCGCGTAACCGTTACGACTCGGCACACTATAAAAATATACTGAAGAAAAATAATGTCAGGGTAATGTCTGCAACAGAGACAATTTCACAGGGTGCAGAAGGTATTCTTCTTGAGTCTATGCTCGAAGGTATGGCTGAATATTATTCGGCAGAGTTAAGTGAAAAGATAACAAGAGGTCTTACTGAAAATGCTCTTAAATGTAAATTCAACGGCGGAACAAGGACTATCGGATATCTTATCAATTCGGAACAACGATATGAGTTAGACCCGGAGGCGGCTCCGCTTGTTTTAGAGGCTTTTAAACTTTATGTTTCAGGCAAGACTATGCAAGAAGTCACAGATATTATAAACAAAAAGGGACTTCGCACCGCACGAGGTCAAAAGCTTACTTTAAGTGTTACACAGCGTATGCTACAAAATCGTAAATATATAGGTGAATATCGTTACAGCGGACATGTTACAGAAAGCGGCATACCGCAGATTGTACCCACGGACTTGTTTGAAAGAGCACAGAGAACTCTTGCAGATAACAAGAAAGCTCCGGCAAGGCATAAAGCATCTGATGATTATCTGCTGACTACAAAAATATTCTGCGGAGATTGCGGTTCTTTAATGGTCGGAGAAATCGGTACAGGTAAGAACAACAAACAATATCGCTATTACAAGTGTATCGGTGCAAAACGCAAGAGAGGCTGTGGCAGAAGAAGAGGAATCAAAAAGGATTTAATCGAAAACTTTGTTTTCTCACACATTATGCAGACGATTATGGATGATGAACTCATTGAGCAAATTATCGATATTGCAATGAAGGAGCAGGGCAAGGAAAACACAGCCTTACCTGCATTAAAAAAGCAACTGAGTGATATAAATAAAAGCATTGAAAATCTGCTTGACGCTATTCAGAACGGTATGTATACTCCTTCTACAAAAGAGCGCTTAGCAAAACTCGAAGCCAGCAAAGAGGAAACAGAAATCCTGATTGCAAAAGAAGAAATCAGTAAACCAATTATACCGAGAGAATGCATAAGGTATTGGCTCTATGAACTTAGAAAACTTAATATGGAAAGCCTTGAAGCACGAAGGTTCCTGATTAATACGTTCCTTAATTCGGTTGTGGTTTTCAAGGATAAAATAGAATTCGTTTTTAACTACCGCGAGGGGACAGAAACTGTCCCCTTCGACATCTTGGTCAGCATTTCGGATACATACTACGGTACTCCACCAAAAGCAAAGAATCCGAAACTTTTGCCAATTGGCGACGGTTCCGGATTTTTTGTTTATAGCTAATAAACTCTATGTTTAGTCAGGACCTGTAGTTAAGCCGAAGGTCCTGACTATTCTTCTTTTATCAACTTTTGGCTTTCTATTTTAATACGGAAACAGCATCACTGATTGTTTTTTCAAATGCTTCTTTACCGTATTTATCAACCTCTGATTTGTTCTTTTCACCGTGTGTAAGACAACCTGCACCACCGATACAACCACCTGTACAAGCCATACCTTCGATGAAATTGGCATCAAGAACATTTTTACTCTTTTTAAGGAGTGCCGTTCTACAAGCTTCAATGCCATCACAAACAGCAGGTTTTACTGTAAAATCAATCTTCTGTTCACTCAAAGCCTGAGCAACTGCATCTGAAAGACCACCTGAGCGGGCAAAAATTCTACCGAAATATGATGCATTGTCAAGCACATCTTCTTCAAGAGTTGTAATATCAACATCTTTACTGTCAAAGAGTGCTTGAAGCTCTTCAAAGGTAAGCACACTGTCAACATACGGCTTGACAGTGTCAAGTTGTGCTTCAGCTTTTTTTGCAGTACAAGGGCCAATGAATACAACCTTAGCATTCTCGCTTGTTTCTTTGATATATTTTGCAAGCATTGCCATTGGTGAAAGATTATGTGAAACATAAGGCAAAAGTGCAGGGAATGCTGACTTTATGTATTGCACAAAAGCCGGACAACAAGAACTTGTCAAAAATTCTTTTTCACTGAGTTCTTTTGATTCTTCCATGGCAACCATATCTGCACCGAGAGCCGCTTCAACAACAGTGAAAAATCCAAGTTCCTTTAATCCTGTAATTACCTGGCCAAGTTTAGCATAAGTAAACTGACTTGAAATTGATGGGGCAACCACAGCATAAACCTTATATTTTTCATTATTATGACTCTTTTTGAGAATATCAATAACATTTAATATATATGACTTATCACTTATTGCACCGAATGGACACTGATATACACAAGCACCACACTGAATACATTTTTTATTATCAATTGCTGCAGCGTTATCATCATTGATTGAAATTGCCTTTACTTTACAAGCAATTTGGCAAGGACGCTTGTGATTAACAATAGCAGCAAAAGGACAAACCTTTGCACACTGACCACACTCAACACATTTTGATTTATCAATGTGTGCCACGTGATTATGGTCAAAAGAAATCGCACCACGCTTACAAACATCTTCACATCTGTGAGCAAGACAGCCTCTGCAGGAATCCGTCACCTCGTAACCTGCTGCGGGACACTCATCACAAGCAATATCAATAACCTCAATTACATTGGAATTTTCTTTGTCTCCGCCCATTGCAAGTTTAACTCTCTCACCAAGAATTGCACGTTCTTTATATACACAGCATCGCATTGTTGATTGTTTGCCGGGTACAATCATCTGTGGAATATCAAGAAGATTCTGAAGAAGTGTGTCATTCCAAGCCTGATGAGCAACTTCACGCAAAACTTTATATTTAAGATATTGTACTTTAGTGTCAAATTTTCTCATACTGTACTCCTTAGAAATAACTCACTTTTATACGTTTACCCATTTTCTTGAGAGCTTTTGATAGTTCCTCAACAAGATTCATTTTAATGTTGAAATTTATAGGCAAATCTGGGTTTTGATGTGCGGGATTGATGGCTCTGCCCACATAGAAATTTATATCTGTTGCTTCTTCAAACAACAAACGGCAAATAAGAGATGCACCATCTTTTTTAAAGCTCCAATGTTCATAATGTTTGTTTTCGCCAAGATAGTCATTTGCATACTCAACAACTTTATTGACTGTGATAACACCTTCTGTTACCAGGTCAACACCCTCCAATTCCGCAATAGGAGGAACATCACTCTGCTCAAAATTAAGCGATGGCTTGAGAGGTTTTCTCAAAAACTTTGCGGCAATTGAAGAGGTTGTCCCGCCACAAATGATGTGTTTGCCTTCTTTTGAGAAGAAAAGCGATATCATTCTGTCGGCATCATCACGATTTGACGGAGGTCCGAAAAGCATATTCATAGGCTCGCGTTTTCTTATTCTTACAACACAAGCAGTTGCATCGTCACCCGGTTTATGACCATAAAGTTTGTCACATTCATCCACAAGCATTGTAGAAAGTGTTTTTGCAGTGTATCCTGCAGGTGCAAGTGCTTCAATAAAGCCTATAATGTCTTCTCTTTTCCAACCGAAATTATATAACATACCTATTCCGGCATGAGGACACCCGTCACTCATTGCAACGAAAATATCATTTTCTTTTAAGTTTATGACAGATTTGAATATCTTTTTGCCACCGATATTCATTTCTGTTTTTGGATAATCCCAATTCTTTTCATCACGGATAATAATTGCGTGAGGATTATCATACTGAATAAGCTCTGCAGTCTGATTGTTTTTAAGATGAATAATTGTAAAAGTTGAATAAGCAACGCCTCTTACTGAACAAACAGGTAAAGTTGCTGCAATAGTTTCAACACATTCTTCAAGAGATAATCCTTCTGCAAGCATTGTTGATATGATTTTTGATGTAAGAGTAGAAAGAATACTTGCTTTTACACCACTACCAAGTCCGTCAGATAACACAATAACTGTTGAATCGTCGCTTGGTTCAACCACATCAACATGGTCTCCACAGAGTTCCTCACCGTGATGATTTATACTTTTGTATCCTATATCAGCACATAAATCATTCATTAGTAATTGACTCCTTTAGTTTCGCAAGAGCAATTTTTGTTTCTGCAGCAGTTTCACCGAGAAGAGAAGCAATTTCCTGAACAATTCGCATCTGCTTTTCAACAACCTTGTCTGCTACCTCGATAGTCTGACGACTGATATCTTCTTTCTTTTCACGTTCCTTTTCTTCATCAGTAATATCACGCATAATACTGATTAAAAGACGTGAATCCTTATCGTGAACAACAGTTTGTTCTACGTAACGCTTATATTCAGCAAGATAAACTCTTTCATCACGAACTTCTCTGCCTGTTGAAATTACCTGCATAAACACACTTGGGTCAAGAATTCTGATAACCTGATCACCAAGGATATCAGAAGCTGAACGGATATTCATAATCTTTCTTGCTGCATCGTTAATCTGTTGAACTTCAAGCTGTTCATTAAGAACAATAAGTCCGTTAGGCGAGTTATTAACAATAGTGTCTGAAAAACTTTCAGCTTTATCTTTAAGGAAAGGCAGACACATTGAGATTTCAGCCTTACCCTGAATAATTGCAATAGCTTTTTCACGACAAGTGTTATATCCACAAGAACCACAGTTGAGTTCCTGAGATGGTTTGAATTTACCCATCTGACGAAGAATACTACTGATTTCTGTCTCAGATGGTTGAGTATTTCTCTGCTCAATATAAGTAAATGATTTTTTCAGTTCGCTATTTTTAGGTTGTGCAACATCAAAGTCATTTTTACCTGCATAATTTGCAACTTCGATATAGTCTTTGATGCTTGAAGTGTGGTGATATTTTTCAATAACAGGACCACCTACACAGCTGCCTGTACAAGCAGACATTTCAATAAAACATTTATGTATTTTACCCTTTTCAATGTCCTTTAAAACCTGAATGCAGTTCTCAACACCATCAATAGCAACATAGGTGTAACCTTTAACATCATTCATTGTTTTAAGTACGCCACCTGTTGTAGGGAAGAAACGTGCACGACTGTAATCATTATTGTCCTGAATGTTTTCAAGTTCAATTTTGTCTTCTTTAAGCCACTCTGAAAGTTCCTCAAAGGTTAAAACTGCATCAACAATACCGTCATAATACTGGGCCTCGTCTTTTTTAGCTACACAAGGACCTACAAAGACAGTTTTTGCATTTGGAATTCTCTTTTTAATATCCTTACAGTGAGCTTGCATTGGTGACATAATATCTGCAAGGTACTCCAATGCTGCCGGATAATGCTTTTGGATAAGCAAGTTGATTGAATGACAACAAGAGGAAATAATAACATCTCTGTCTTCTTCCTCCAACATTCTTTCATATTCATTTTTTACGATTGTTGCACCTATTGCTGTTTCTTCAACATCATAAAAACCAAGTTTTCTAAGTGCTGTACGCATTGCATCAATGCCAACACCATCATAGTTAGCAATAAATGAAGGTGCAATACTTACAACGACAGGGTCACCACTCTGAAGAAATACTTTTACCTTTTCGACTTCGTTAACAATCTCTTTTGCATCCTGTGGACATACAACAAAGCATTGACCACATAAAATACATTCGTTACCGATAATATGCGCCTGATTTCCTGAAAAACGAATTGCTTTTACAGGACAGTGGCGAATACACTTATAGCAGTTTTTACAGTTTGATTTTTTAAGTGTCAAACAATTAGCCATTTACTGCTACTTCCTTTCATTTAAAATTTACTCAGGACATTTTCCTGAAAAAATTCTTTAAAGTTTTCTTTTGTTATACCTGTATGAACATCATCATCTACCTGAATAGTCACACCTACACGATTACACTTGCCGATACAAAAACTACCGGCAAGTGTGATTTCGTCTTCTAAATGATTTTGTTCAACGGCTTTTTGAAGAAGCTCAACTATTTCAGGAGAGCCTTTCAAGTGGCAGGAACTGCCAACACAAACCTGAATAATCATAATTTATTTTACCTTTACAATTACTTCTTTACTGAAGAATTCACCTACTGTGTCAGGAGTTACTGAAAAGAAATTATTATCTACAGTAACACAAACACCCTGCTGACATTTACCCATGCAGAATGTGCCACCAAGTTCCACCTTGTCACCGAGTTTATTTTCGTTGATAAGGTACTGAAGCTGTTCTACTACCTGACGTGAACCTTTGATATGACATGAACTACCAATACAAACTGTTACTTTCATTTTACTTTTCTCCTTATTCGTAATCTACAACATCTACCCAAGAAAGAAGGAATTCTCTTTCTTTTTCGTTGCCTTTAACTGACTGTGAAGCAGCAACAATAGGCATCCATTTCTGAACATACTGTTTTGCTGTATTGCTCTTTGTGCAGAACATATCAAGATATGTTTTAGCACCGTCAATATCACCGTTAAGCCAGAAGAGAAGGTATGTTCTTGCAGCGTCTGCTGAAGCATTACCCTGAGTAGCATGTGACCAGTCAAGAATATATGGTGTGCCATCTTCTGTAATTATGATGTTTGAAGGGTTAAAGTCACCGTGACAAACCTTTTTATGTTTAGGCATACCCTCAAGGCGTGTGTGAAGGTCATAACGTGTTGTTGCATCAAGTTCACTTATACCGATTTTTCTGTTCATCTTATCCTTGAGTTTGTTGAGAAGAGCACATTCTTTTGAGTGAACATTCAACTGGAGGTCAACAAGAAGTTCAATATATTCATTCTTCTTTTCAGCGTCTTCGTCAATGAGCTGCTGAAGTGTCTTGCCCTTGATGTATTCAGAAACAATAGCCCATTTTCCGTCAATCATTGTTACTTCAAGAATTTTTGGAATGTTAAGCCCTGTTTCTTCTATACGAGCCTGATTAAGAGCTTCGTTAAGAACATCTGCTTTTGAATAGTCTTCGTTAAAAACCTTAACGCACTTATCACCATCACGGTAGATAGTCTTATTATTTCTTACTGCTATTACTCTATCAAGTTTCATTTCAGTTTCCTCCCTTAATTATGCTTTCTTACCTTTACGGTATGTTACTTTTACTTCATCAACCTTTGCGCCTTCTTCAATGTCAGCTGCAGTTGGCATTTCTGCTTCTGTAAAATGCTTTCCGTAGTAAGCATTAAGATACATCTGCTTGATTTCGCTCATAAGAGGATAACGTGGGTTAGCACCTGTACACTGGTCATCAAATGCCTGTTCAACCATTTCGTCAAGGTTGTCAAGAAATACCTTTTCATCAATGCCATAATCTTTGATTGTTTCTTTGATACCAACTTTTACTTTAAGGTCATTGATAGCCTTGATAAGGTTTTCAAGCTTTTCTTTATCTGTGTTGCCACCGAGTCCAAGATAGTCAGCAATTTCAGCATAACGAGCAAGTGTATGTGGGTGGTCATACTGTGAGAATGTACCCATCTTTGCTGGTGCTTCACTTGCATTGAAACGAAGAACTTCTTCAATCATAAGAGCATTTGCTACACCGTGAGGAAGGTGATGGAAAGCACCAAGCTTATGTGCCATTGAGTGACAAACACCGAGGAATGCGTTTGCGAAAGCCATACCTGCCATTGTTGCAGCGTTTGCCATCTTTTCTCTTGCTTCGACGTCTGTCTGACCGTTTTCGTATGCACGAGGAAGATACTTGAAGATGTTTTTGAGTGCCTGAAGTGCAAGACCGTCTGTGTAGTCTGTTGCAAGCATTGCTGCATAAGCTTCAACTGCGTGTGTTACAGCGTCGATACCTGATGCTGCTGTAAGTCCTTTAGGAGCTGACATATGGAAATCTGTATCAATGATTGCCATATTAGGAAGAAGCTCGTAGTCAGCAAGAGGATACTTAACACCTGTTGATTCGTCTGTGATAACTGCGAAAGGTGTAACTTCTGAACCTGTACCTGCTGATGTTGGAACTGCAATGAAGTATGCCTTTTCACCCATTTTAGGGAATGTGTAAACTCTCTTACGAATATCAATGAATCTCATTGCCATATCCATAAAGTCTGCATCCGGATGTTCATACATAACCCACATAATCTTTGCAGCGTCCATTGCAGAACCACCACCGAGTGCGATGATTGTGTCAGGCTTGAATGCTGCCATCTGTGCAGCACCTTCTTTAGCGTTGCCAAGTGTTGGGTCAGGCTGAACATTAAAGAATGTTGTATGAGCAATACCCATTTCATCAAGTTTATCTGTAATTGGCTTTGTATAGCCGTTTTCATAAAGGAATGTATCTGTTACAATAAATGCTTTCTTAGAACCACGAACTGTACGAAGCTCATCAAGAGCAACAGGTAAGCATCCTTTCTTAATGTATACCTTTTCAGGTGCGCGGAACCAGAGCATATTTTCCCTTCTTTCTGCTACTGTCTTAATATTGATAAGGTGTTTAACACCAACGTTGTCTGATACTGAGTTGCCACCCCAAGAACCACAACCAAGTGTGAGTGATGGAGCAAGTTTAAAGTTGTAAAGGTCACCGATACCACCGTGTGATGAAGGTGTATTAACAAGAATACGACAAGTCTTCATTATTGCAGCAAAAGCGTTAAGCTTTTCTGTTTCTGTAACTTCATTGAGATATACAGAAGATGTATGACCGTAACCACCGTCAGCAACAAGGTGTTCTGCTTTACAAAGAGCATCTTCAAAATCAGTTGCTTTATACATAGCAAGGACAGGAGAAAGCTTTTCATGTGCAAATTCTTCGCTGATATCAACACTTTCAACTTCACCGATAAGAATTTTTGTGCCGGCAGGAACCGTTACACCTGCAAGTTCTGCGATTTTTGCAGCAGGTTGACCAACGATTTTTGCATTAAGAGCACCATTGATGATGATTGTCTTTCTTACTTTTTCTGTTTCAACAGGGTCAAGGAAGTAACAACCTCTTGTTGCAAATTCTGTCTTAACTGCATCGTAAATGCTTTCAAGAACGATAACTGACTGTTCAGAAGCACAAATCATACCGTTATCAAATGTCTTTGAGTGAATGATTGAGTTAACTGCAAGAAGAATATCTGCACTGTCATCAATAATTGCAGGAGTGTTACCGGCACCAACGCCGAGAGCCGGCTTACCACTTGAATAAGCAGCCTTAACCATACCGGGACCACCAGTTGCAAGAATGATGTCAGCTTCTTTCATTACTGTGTTTGTCATTTCAAGTGAAGGAACATCAATCCAGTCAATAATTCCTTCAGGAGCACCTGCTGCTACTGCTGCTTCAAGGACAAGCTTTGCTGCAGCGATAGTTGAGTTCTTTGCTCTTGGATGAGGAGAAATGATAATTGCATTACGAGTTTTGAGAGCAAGTAAGCATTTAAAAATTGCTGTTGATGTTGGATTAGTTGTAGGAATAACTGCTGCAACAACACCGATAGGTTCTGCAACTTTCTTAATACCGAAAGCCTTGTCTTCTTCAATAACACCACAAGTTTTTGTTTCCTTGTATGCATTGTAAATGTATTCAGCAGCGTAGTTGTTCTTGATAACCTTATCTTCAACAACACCCATACCTGTTTCTTCTACTGCCATTTTAGCAAGTGAAATTCTTGCCTTATTTGCTGCAGAAGCTGCTTCAAGGAAAATTTTGTCAACCTGTTCCTGTGTGTAGACAGCAAATTTCTTCTGAGCTTCTCTTGTGTTTAAGATAGCTTCCTGAAGCTTTTCAACGCTATCTACAATTGCGTAATTCTTTGTATCCATTTGTATCCTCCTAAAAATTATTAAATACTTATTTATTTATCTGGTTATTTAAATACGCTAATGAAAGCGCCAGATTTTCATTTTCAAGAATTACCCCATAGGGTACATTCAATTTACATGGTGCGAAATTCATTATTGCTGTAATTCCGCATTCCACCATTTTGTCACATACTGCCTGTGCCGAACCCACACCAACGGTGATAATACCAAGTTGTATGTTATGAGCTTTGCAGAAATTCTCAAATTCATTAATTGGTTGAATTTTTACTTTTCCGTTTATGCTTATGGCTTTTTCATTACTGTCAAATGCCGCTGCAATTTTAATGCCAAATTTTTCGAGCTCATCATAGTCAAGTAAGGCTTTGCCCAATTTACCTGCACCAACGAGAACCGCAAGAGTAAAATTATCACAACCAAGACAATTCTCAAGATTTTCAATAAGTTCTGTTTTCAGATAACCGAGTTTTGGTTTCCCTGCACCACTTATTGATGCGAGGTCTTTTCTTACCTGTACTTCGCCAAGCGAAAGTTTTCGTGCAATAGCTGTTGCAGATATATATGTATATCTTTCTTCGGGTAAACCTTTAAGCAATTCAAGATACATGGGTATTCTGCCGAGTGTTGCTTTTGAAACACTATTTTTACACATAAGAAAACCTCCTTTGTCTCGACTTCGTTAATATTTTAACATTGTCGTTATTTTCTGGGAATTCTTAAAATATATAATCGGTATTATCATTATCGATAACACCATTATCGAATAACAAAACAAAACCCGAACTCATTAAGAGTCCGGGATCAAAAATTTTGAATTAAAGATATTTTCTTTTTGCTTCGCACAGTTCTGTAATAAACCGTCTGTCAAGTTTCGATAATTTGTATCCATCTTTATAAATCAAAACATCCTTATATATTTTCTTGTTATCCACACATTTTTTCTGAACAAGATTATATCTTTTCAGTAAACTTTCTGGTGCAGGAGATACCCACATAAATGTTTCAGGATTGTTGGAAAGCAAATCAAACTGACTTGCTCTTTCAAATATAAATATACGGCGGTCAATGTTATCGGGAAGTTCCTCCTTTACAACCTTTGAAAGTGGCATAGACGGAACATAAGGGTCTGCGTGAGCAATTTCAATAAAATCGGTCAAATCATCAAAAGTAATGGTTTCTTTTTTTGCAAGAGGATTCTCTGCACTCATTAAAAGAGAATAAGTAAACTCTGTAATCATTTCATAACAAAAGCCCTTTTCTTCAAGCATTGTTTTGAAATACTTATCATAATTCTCTGCATATCTTATGATACCAAGCTTGTAATCGTGTTCAAGCATATTACGTATAGTGCGTTGAGAATTTGTTTCCTTATAAAAAATTTCTGCCGCATCTTTTGAAAGTGATTTTGAGAACTGCGAAAACGCCTCTGAAATATAACAAGCACGAGGAACTGAAATAGAAAACCTTTGTTTTTTGGAAGAACCTTTTTTATAAAAGTTTTCAACCTCTTCAATTTGGCCAAGAATCCCTTTTGCATAATTTATGAATTCTTCACCTTCAGGAGTAAGTTCCATACCCTTTGCAGTACGGTCAAAAATTGAAATGCCGATATCAGCTTCGAGTTCTTTTATTGAACGACTAACATTAGGTGCTGCAATCAAAAGTGTTTCAGCTGCCTTGTTTAATGAACCAACTTTCGCAACTTCTACTGCATATTTCATATGTAATATATTCATAGATACTTCACCTCATTTAAAAAGTATCACAAATTAATTATACACCTTTTTTCATCCTTATTCAATATAATTTGAAAATAAGTTTAAGTGTATTTTTATTGTATAAATAATTTTTAATAAATGTGTTGCATTCAATAAAACGGACTTTACCAACAATATAAGTAAACCATATCTCTTTATATAATAATTGTTAAAAAGTTTTTCTGACAATTATTAAACAACCACCATATTGTTCTTTCGGGAGCATTGAACTTGTCAAGTAAAAGTAGACAACAAAAACCACCAATCATCCAAGCCCTTGTTCTATTTTGTATTGAACAGGGGGGTGTAGTTTAGTTTGTAAGATAAGCGTTCATTGTTAAAGTAATGAACATAGTTTTCAATGAACAAATGAATATTATCTACATTGCGTAGATCAAAATCTTTTCGCATTTCTTCTTTAATCCAACCATTCAACGATTCAATTGTTGGATTATCAGTGGAAGTTCCAACTCTTGACGTAGAACGTTTGATATTGGTATAGTTCTTGAAGAAGAATTCAACATATATTCAACTATTACACACAAAGGTTATCCCATAAAATAATCATAATAAACAACACAACCTGTCAACAATCATCGTTTCCAAATGATGTTATTTTTAAATTCAACTTCGTATATAAATTTTTAATTAAATAAAACATCTTATTTCTGCTAATCAAAATTTTATAGTCATTTGAAATTAAAGCAAGAACATTCATCAAATAGCCGATATTTTTTATGTCGGCTATCTTTTTTGTTGTTTTTCTTTGCTTTTTTGCACACCACCTTACTTTTTACATAACTCATCTTTAAAATAAAATTTGAAATATATCGTCTGTGCTTGAAAGGAGTGATAGAAAATTAGATTGGCAAAAGTAAAACTATTTCTATAAAATCAAAGGAGAGGATATTATGAAAAAACAATTTAAATTTTTTACTAAGATATTATCTGTATTCCTAACGATTCTTCTCGTTTTTCAAATCATACCGCAGAGTTTAATATCTGCGGTAGCAGAAACCTTCTCATCATATGAAGATGAATTTGTTGTGGACGAGAACTTTGAAGAAAATAATGAAACAGAACAAAAGGATTTGACAATCATCGGTGAAGATATCAGCCGAAGAGAGTCAAATGTTAAACACTATATAATGAGCGACCATTCAATTATGGCTGTAACCTACTCACAACCTGTACATTATGAAGAAAATGGCGAATGGGTTGATATTAACAACACTTTATCGTTAGAAGATGCTAAAGACAGCGAAGATGTTGATGGTTATTCTAATGCTTCTAATGACATAAAAGTTAAATTTGCGAAAAAAGCAGACAGTAAAAAACTCATTACAATCAAAAAAGACAAGTATTCTTTATCTTGGGGATATGGATCTGACAAGAAAAATATTAACTCGAAGATTAAAGAAAAGAAACAAAATGATAATCAGTCTCAATACGACAGTTATGTTTCAGGAGCTCGTAGTGACAGTGTTGTTTACGAGAATGTAGATGAAAACATTTCTCTTGAATACAACATAGTCGGTAACAGTATCAAGGAAAATATCATTGTCAATGCAAAGTCTGATGAATATACATACACTTTCAATATGAAAGCCCAAAATGTATATTTAGAAATAAACGAAGACGGAAGCATTACAGCATTATCCAATGACACAAATGAAGCCGTCTTTGAGATTCCTGCACCATTTATGTACGATGCTGAAAACCGTATGTCAACAGATGTTAGATACGAGTTATCAGAAGAAAATGGTCATAAATATAAGCTTACCGTTATTGCAGATGATGAATGGATTAACAGCGAGGAAACTGTTTTCCCTATAGTAATCGACCCATATATCACAACAGAACAATCACGAGACGATATTGACACAACATTTGTTGCATCATCAAGCAATTACAGTTCACAAAATTTATCTGCAATGACACTTTTGTCAATTGGTTGGGACACATCATCATACGGAAAAACTCGTACTCTTTTAAAGTTTGATTTACCAACACTTAATAAAGGTGATATGGTTATAGGTGCAACCTTGAATGTTGCCGCATATCATAAAAGCTTTTATACTACATCAATGGAAGACCAGCAGATTGATGCCCATGTTATAACTCAATCATGGAATTATACAACGGTTACTTGGAACAATCAACCATCATATAACAGCACAGTTTATGATTATGATTTCATAAAACAGTCTGATGTAGAGGGTAACGCAAACTGGAAGTGCTTTGACATAACCAAAGCAGTCAAAGGCTGGTATGATGGCGATATTACCAATAATGGTATCTTAATTAAACAGCATAATGAAAATGGCACACAAGCTACCTCTGCCGCTTGTGCTTATTTCTGGTCAGAAAAGTATAACAATGTAAAAGATGCATATCCAACAATTTTTATCAACTACAGAAATAACAAAGGTATTGAAGGATATTGGAGTTACACAACTGCAGGAGTTGAAGATGCAGGTACAGCATATGTAAACGACTATACAGGTAACCTTGTTTTCTCAACCAATCTTGCAGGAATAAGCAGTGAATTAGGTTCACTCTCTGTTGATTTCGTGTATAACGGATATGCCGCAGGAACAAAATATGTTGCAGCAAAAGGTGATAATGTTACAACAACTGTCGGACAAGGTTGGATTTTAAGCCTTTTGCAAACAATCAGACCGTCCAGTCTTTACGGTTTAACAGGTGATTCCGCAACTACGTTCCCTTATGTTTATACAGACGGTGACGGAACGGAGCATTATTTCTATAAAAAGACCGAATCAGGAACTACAACCTACACAGACGAAGACGGTTTAGGTCTTACACTTACAATAGATGAAGATGGTACAACGTGGATTTACCGTATCACCGATAAAGACGGAATAAAGTATTATTTTAATCTTGTCGGAAATCTTTACGCTATAAATGACCCAAGTAACAATGCTCTTATGAGAGCAACTTATGATTCAACAGGCAAGAAAATTCAATCAGTAAAAAATGGTGCAGGACACACATATACATTTACATATTCAGGTGACTATATCGTCAAAATTACTGACCCATCATCAAGAGTAACAAGTATAAACTATGGTGGAGTAGGTCGAGTAACAAAAATCACATATCCTGACACCAGTTATGTGAATTATGAATATGACAGCGATGCTTGTCTTACAAAAGCCATTTCAAGTAGCGGATATGCAGTAGAGTTCCAATATACATCTGCTGCAAAAGCTAAACGAGTATCAATGATGATTGAAAAAGGCGGAACATCTTCATCACGCGGAACAGTAACAGGTCAGACAATCGGTTTTGACAGAAGTGATTACAACACAACAAGAATAACCACAAGTGGTACTGACGGTGTGTATGGCAACAACGATGACCTTATTACCACATATCAGTTTGATACATACGGCAGAACTGTTTCACAGCAGTTGAAAACCCGTGACGGCAAAGATTCCGTTGCAGGCGCGTACAATTATTCCGAATCATCAGAAAGCACAGCCTTTAAAACAGCTAATAAGGTAACTGCTGAGGCAGGTCTTGGTAAAAATGTTGTAAACCTTGTTACAGGAATCAGCGGTGAAACTACATCAGGATGGACCGACTATCATAGTCCTAATGCAACAGCAACCCATTCATCATCTTCAGCAGAACAGTATGTTGGTGCCAATTCTCTTGCAATCAACGCAACTGCATTGTCCGGTGCATCAGATAACGCATTATATTATCAAAGAATAAGCACATCAAAATTTACTCCGGGTGAAACATACACATTCTCTGCTTATGTCAAGACTACAGACATCACAAAGGTTTATGACAGTTCATTGACAGGTGCTTTTGTCCAGTTGAGAGCAGAAGATTCATCAGGAACAAACCACAACTGGTATTCAGAGACACTTTTAACAACAGACGAATCAATCAATGACGGTTGGAGACGCTTGACAATTACTGCAACAATTCCGTCAGACACAACAGGTATGCTTGTTTATCTTGGATTGAGAAATGTAACAGGTACAGCATATTTCGACTGTATGCAGCTTGAAAAGGGTGACACAGCTAACCCTTGTAACCTTGTTGAAAATTCAGGCTTTGAAACAGTTTCTTCAAATATGCCTTCAAAATGGACTGCAAACAGTGTTTCATATATTTCAGGTGAACAAGGTTCAAGTACTGCAAACAAGTATGACGGTTCATATTCAATGCAACTTAACGGTGAAGGAACTGTTGCAAAAAACATGAAACAGGTAATTGCCGCTTATGGTGACAAAAACGACACATATATTGTCAGCGGTTGGGCAAAGGCAGATGCAGTAAGTCAGACAAACCACAAAACAGCATATTTTGAAATCAGTGTACTTGTAAGCTATACTGCGACTGACGGAAGCACATTTAATGAGACGAAAACACCTGCAAAATTCAATACAGCAGTTTCGGATTGGCAATATACCGTACAACCGTTCTCTTTGGCATCAACAACCAATCCAACTGCAACACCGCGAAATATTGCAATCTATTGTAAGTATAATTTTCAGGCAAACTATGTATTTTTTGACAATATTCAGGTTATAAAGGATGTTGCACAGTCCTATACCTATGATGACGAGGGAAATGTTATATCTGTTTCAGCAAATGCTGAACAAAAGTCAAACATGGAGTATAACGGCTCTGATTTGGTATCATACACAGACGCAAAGGGCTATGAATACACCTATGATTATGACGATGCACACAATTTAACTACTGCAACTTCAGCAAAAGGCGTTGTAACAGGATTTGAATATAACGACAGAAATCAAGTTACATCTTCAGAACTTCGAAACAATAAAGACTCATCATCTGCAACACAAATTATTAAGACAGATACGTATTATAATGCTGCAGATGACAGTATTTCAGAAGGTGCTTATGTTGTAAACACACTTGACAGCCATGGAAATCCGACGTATTATATTTATGACTTAAAAAAGGGTTTGATAAATACTGTTGCAAATTCTAACGGTGTTTCAACAAATTATACATATAACGCTGATAATGACAAGTTGCTCACGGTTTCATCAGATAACAGCACAGTAACATATAACTATACTACAAACAGATTAAATTCAATAATTGCTGCTGCAACAGGTGTAAGTGAGCAGTTCAGCTTTGAATATGACTCTTACGGTAATGTTACAAAAACTTTTGTTGGTAATACAGCACTTTCCACCAATACTTATAGTGAGAATAACGGTCTGTTAACATCTTCAACCTACGGTAACGGTGATGTTCTTTCATACACCTACGATTCATTCGGTAACGTTACAGGCATTAAGGGCAATTCCGTTCTTCGTTACGGTTGGACATATAACAGTGCTCTTACTCCCCTTTTGCATCAGGATTATGTGAATAATCAGAAATACAGTTATAATTATGATGCAATCGGACGACTTATTCGTCAGGAAATAAGAACCAACGACAGCTCTGCAACACACATTGGTTCAACAGAATTTTCTTACGATGAGCGTAACAATTTAACATCAATCACAAATGAATTTGGTGGAAGAAGTGTTACACAAAAATACAAATACTCTGCTGTAAGCGGATTAACAAACAGTGCAAATTATGCTAAAGACAATCTGCCAACACAGTATTATATTGCATCAACTCGTTATGCTAATTATGACTATGACAGTCTTAACCGTCTTAATCTGAGAACATTTACTACTGTTCGCCCACTGTATAACAACTATATTTATTGGGCATCTAACAGAAATGTTGATGGTGATGAAACATACAGAACAACTCAGCTTAAACGAGAAATTGTTGATAATACAACTTATGATTATACTTATGATGATGTAGGTAATATCACAAGCATTATGGTTGGTGAACGAACAACTGCTGACGATAGTTCATCAACCACAGCAAAAAATAAAACGAGTTATCGTTCATATATGTATGACCGTTTTAACCAGCTTATCTATGAGGAAAATTTACCGGATAGCACAATAACGGAGTTCTCGTATGATGGTATAGGCAATATTATATCAAAAACTACATACGACTATACAACACTTGATTTAATAAAAGATGTTACATACAGATACGGTAATGATGGTAAAACAGGCTGGAACAATCTTTTAACAGGTGTTGACCTTGACGGTAACGGAAGCTACAGTTCAAACGAAACTATCAGTTATGATGCAATCGGTAATCCTACATCATATCTTGGTAACAGCCTTACTTGGTTTGGCAGACAGCTTACAGGATATTCTAACAGTAATCAG
>JAFTUP010000266.1 GCA_017466205.1 Clostridia bacterium | reverse complement strand
ACATTTGTATTTGTTGTTTCGTTTATGTTGTTGAGAATCCATGCATTATTTGTTGATGAGTTAACAAATAATCCTTTTAACCAACCACCAATTGTGAATACATCATCTTTTTTACCATCAATTTTTACAATTTGATGGATTTGGCTTTCACCATCAGTATTTCCATTAAATAAAACTGCCTTTTCATTTGAATCATTAATTTCTGTATCAACAATTGAATAAGTTGGTTCATCTTCCCAACCTTCAAAACTTTCTCTGAATCCACCATTTTCAATGTAATTATATTCGTTCGCAGAGCTTGCTTGTTCGAGTTGAACATTATCAACATAAAAAGTACCCTGAGAGCTTTTAAAGCCAAATTCAACAACAATTTTCTTTGTGTTACTTGGTGCATCGAGTGTTACTGAATATCTCTGCCATTCTCCACCAGTAGATTCAACAGGGATTGATTCAGTTTCTGTTTTTGAATTTGAGCTGTTATATGATGAAATGTTTAAATACAGTTTGCCACTATTTGTTTCATCTGATTTAACATATGCTGAGAATGTGTATTCACCACCTGATAAAACTTCAACTGTTTGTTTTTGATAAACAGTTGTGTTACTTGTTTTTGAAGCAGTATATACATAGTCACCAAAATATGCATTATCAGATGTTGTTCTTTCAAATGCAGTACTTGAGTTTTCCCAATGTTTAGCACGTGATGTTAAAGTGTCACTGTCTTCAAAACTTGCATTGAGCAATAAGTTTTCAGCATTTGTGCGATAATCATTAGATGAAATGAAATATGTATTGTTATTTGATCCAACATCATTATTTAGTGTATAGTTGCCAAATCTATCAGTTGTATAAAGAAGAGTTCCGTTGTTATTAAACTGATATACTTCATAGTTACCATTTCCATCTGTAAGTTTAATCTGTGTAGGACTCAAACGGTCATATGTGATGAAGTTACCATTAACATAATTAGTGCCATCCAATGCTTGTTCAGTAACTTTTGTAACTTTTCCGTTAGTATCATAATCATATACAATGCGATAACCATCAATGTTTGCAATTGATGTAATATTTCCATTTGCGTCATATGTATATGTAGCAGATTTGCCATCAGGGAACATAACAGATGTAAGATTTTTATTTTCATCATAAGTATAGTTGACTTCAAGAGGGGAGGTAGTAGAACCTGCTGTTATAGATGTTCCATCTGCGGCATAGCATTTCACCTTAGATAACAAATTAGTTGTATCGTCATAAACGTAGTCGTACTTTCTGCCAACACCATCTGTAATATAGTCAATTCTATACATAGAATCATACATGATGTTTATTTTCTGTGATGGATAATCAGGATTAGTAACAGAGGCTAATAATCCCATATTGTTAAATCGTTCTTCGTAACCATCAGGATGAGTTATGACAATATGCTCTGCTTCGTTGTCGGTTGCAGCAATATATTCGATTTCATAACCGTGTTCACCATAAATATCTGAATAAGTTTCTTCAAATGTCACTACATCATTTTCTATGGTATAAGTATAATCAATCGCTGAACCATTTTCTGTATAATAGATAAGTTGATTATTGTCCGACATTCTTACAAAAGCACGCAAATAATTTGGAGTCCAACCATTGCCATACGCCATCAATGTGTTGTAATTCAATGACTTGATTTTATCGTAAGTTGCAGAATTATAAATCATACCAATAGTTACAGGCATGATGTTACCATCAATTGAAAGGTCGTCACGAAGGACAGAAACAGTTTGTGTAAAATCATTTACATAGCCTGTTCCAGCTCTGCCTACCGATTGACTATGATAATTATGATTTTCGTTATAACCACACACTTCAACATAGTCCATAAATATAGCTGTTGTATAAGTTTTTGTTGTAGTTCCTGATGATGAAGTTGTTGTCTGTACACCATTCAAGTAATATAATCCATAATATCCTTCGTTACCAGGTGTAACTGCAAAACCATTATTTTCCGCACCATTAAACCATTCATTTAATGGTTTAGTTATGTTAAAGTGAATGTATGAAAAATCTATGTTATCATCTTCTAACGAGTATATTGATGTATGATAGTCAATTACTTCATCTTCAAGTGATGGTTTTGTTGCATATGTTACAGTTGTTAAATCAATTGGTGTGGCAATCTTTTTTGCAAGAGCTTTGCCATCGGCGGAAGCACCAATAAAAAGATATTGAACTTCAGTAAATACTATGTTTTCGCCCAATGATTTGAGTGCATCAACGTTAAACTTAGTATATATTTCAGCATTAACATATTGTTCATTACCGTCATCGTCTGTATGAGTAAAATCTATAGCACCACCAACATAGTCATTACAGAAATTTGTATTTTGCATTTCATTTCTGGAACTGTCATACATAACATAAGTATCTTCAACCCAAGAAACTTCCTTGTTTTCAATCACGATTGCAGGGTCGATAGTGATTGGGTATACACGGTCAGAACTACTTGTCCAATCACATGATGGTGAATATTCAAGAGAAATAGTTCCGTCAGCATTTTCAATTAAATAAACATTAATATCATAAGAAAATGCAAAGTTTGTGTCTGTCATTACCGGGCGAGGAATTCTAAATTTGATTTCATTATTTTCGTCTTTGAAAATGACACTACCGTCATCAAGTTTTTCAGCATCTAATCCGTTTGGTTCAAACGTAAATGTATATGTGTCTTTCACACTTTCCTTGTTTGAAACAATGATATTTTCTTTAATAGAGTTTGGAGTAACGATATATTGTAAATCTGTATCTTCAGCAACATCGTTATATGTAACAGAAGATTGGGTTTGTGCAATTGCTTCGTCTGCCACAGGGATATTAGTATCACTAACAACAATGTCATTTTCGACAACAGCAGAACTTTCTTCAATATTATCAACACTAAATGAAAGTTCATATCCGTCTTTTTCAACGGTTAAGTTTTCATTACTATCAATACTTTCTGGAAACTCTACATTAAACAGATTATCTAAATTTGTATAAAGGCTTCCATTAAGAGACATTGAGTTGTTGATTTCTTCCCATACACCATCATTAAGATAATGCAATGGCTCTTCTGTCATAATCGCAGTACATGTACCATCACTCTTTTTATATACTTTGGTGTATTCATCTCTTTTTTCTTCAACTTCATAAAGTATTTCTGCATTAGAAGTGTTGTCTTCAGATGTTGGATTATTCAAAACATCTTCAATAAATTCTTTATGTGCAATAGCATCAGTAACATTTTCTGCTAAAACCTGTAATGGTAATATCTATACAACAATCAGGAATGCAAGAAATACTGATAAAGCTTTACACATAGTTTTAGTTTTCTTTTTCATACCTTTTCTCCTTTTCATGAATTGTATATTAATGTTAATTGCATATTAGATATTATAAAGTGTGTTATAAAACCTCCTTTTTAAAAGCATTTGAATTGTATTGTCAACTGCTATGATATAATAATCTTAAAATAATCAAAGGTCTTTTTCTAAACTGCATTGTTTTTTATGCTAAACTGCACATGCTCAATTTTGAGTACTATATCGTGTCATAACAAAAAAGACTTGTACATCTTGGATATTTATAAATATCCAAAGTGTGCAAGTCTTTGCATTATGCATTATTAGTTTTTAATTGGGAAAATTATTGAAACTGTAAATTCTTTTGTATTCTGATTATATTCCCACTGCAAATCTCCATCATATTTTTTTGCTGTACGACAAATGCTTTTAAAACCGTATCCGTGTAGTTTAGCAGATTTTTTTGTTGAAATAAGCTTACCATTCCTCACTAACGGAGGAGTATCGGATGAATTGGTTACATCAATAACTAACATTTTCCCAAGTTTATTAATTCCTATGGTTATAACTTTGTTGTTACTTTTAACTGCAGACTCAATAGCATTGTCTAACATATTATTTAGAATTGATGTCAAGTCGTTATCTGCCATAAAAGAAACATCAGATTTATGAATATTTTTTTCAAAGTAAATATGATTCTTTTCGCAGATATAATCATATTTACTTAATATCAAATCTAATAATTTGTTTGATGTTTTTCCTATTTGATTAGTTTTTTCTAAATCATCTACTATTCCCTCAATATACTTTTTTAGTTTTTCAGGCTCAGCAGATAAATCGTATAATGTTCTGTAATGTTTTTTGGTGTCATGAACAAACAATTGTAATTCTTCATTTTGATGTTCCAATAATTCAAAATATGTATTGTTAGTTTCTTGTTCTTGTTGAATTGCTCTCAATTCAAGCAGTTCCTGTTCTTTTTTTGCCTGATTTTGTTGTAATATGCATGTAATTATAACAGCCACAATCAAAAATAAACTGGAACACGCTAATATTAACAATATATTATTTGGAAGCTTGAAATTACTGCAAATTATTACAAAATTCACCAATATCAATAATAAAGATAATGGGAAAACGAGAAATGTAAAATTTACATTTTCGTTACTTCGTGATTTATTTATTATTTCAGAGACTATTTTCAATAATACAAACAATAATGACTTGCTGAAAACAATCAATAAGATATATGTGTATGTATTATTGATGAAATCACGCATTGTTTCGCCATTTATAAAGTTGAGGATATTCAGAACAATAAATTCGGCTAGCATAACTAAACATGCCATTAAAATCGAAGAAAACAATGAAAATCGTATGCTTTGTTTGTATAATACTTTTGCGAAAATAAAATGGAAAATCAGCATAACAACAATGTTAATTACAACATTATAGTTGAACATTAAATTTAATGCACACATTATAATATAGGCTATAGTTATAGCAATTGGCTTCTTAAGTTTAAATTCTGATTTCTGTATGCTTTCATAGAACGAAATAGATATAAGTGCTTCAATAAGTTGAAGAATAATATTTAAGGATATTGAATGCATACTATTTTCTCCTTTTTAGATAATTGAAAAAATATTTTCTAAACGTCGGTTGATTTCTGTAGGAAATACCTATAGTTTCACCTGTTGTTAATTTTACTTCATTTCGTTTATATTGGTCTATATAGTCAAGATTTAATATATAACTTTTGTGAACTCTGTAAAAACTTATATGTGTTAATTTCTTCTCCCAATAATCAATAAGGTCGGGTGAATAAAAAACACCCATAGTAGTTACAATTTTCACTTTGTGGTCATTGGTTTCAAGATAAATAATATCTTTTGCTTTAATTTTTTGTACTATATTGGCATCTTTTAAAAACAATTCTATTGTTTCATCATTAATTAGTTCAACGGCTTTGTCAAGACCAGTATAAAATCGCTGATAATTTAACGGCTTTTTTATAAATCTTAAGGCAAACAAATCCATCGCATCATCAATGTATTTTTCGTATTCCGTGATGAAGAAAATTATAATGTTTTTGTTATTTTCTTTTAGCTTTTTTGCAATTTCAAGACCAGAAATGTCACCTATTTCAATATCTAAAAAAGCAATATTGTAATTTCGGGTTGACGATAATGCTTCCTGTCCATTATTAAATAAATCATAAAAGCAAGTAATATTTCTTTCTTCACAATATTTTAGTAAATACCTAAGAATTATGTCACTACATTTGTTGTCGTCATCGCAGATTAGTGCATTGATTGTCATATATTCACCCTCCTAAAAAAAGAAACTCAAAGATAAATCCTTGAGTTTCACTATAACATATAATTTATTTTTTTTCAAATCTTATTTTAAGTTTTGGGATTCCGTATATGTCACTAATAACTTAAATAACAGTTCTTGTTCTGATGCATTCATTTGACGAATTAAATCAATAATGTTTTCTGCAACGGTGTCTTTGATTGCACCAGAAAGTAATTCTGACGAACAAACATCCAATTCTTTACATAAATTTATCAGTGTGTTAAACGATATACCGTTTTTGCCTCGTTCGATATTAGAAATTTCTGTAGTAGAAAGTTCAATTTTTTCAGCCAATTCAGCTTGTGTGAATCCACGAAGTTTTCGGTATTTTGATATTCTGTATCCAATTAATT
>JAFTUP010000265.1 GCA_017466205.1 Clostridia bacterium | reverse complement strand
TTTTGTTGATTTTTTAAAAAAAAGCGGACAAACTTATTGGCAAGTTTTACCGTTATGTCCTACAAGCTATGGTGATTCTCCATATCAATCTTTTTCAACCTTTGCAGGAAATCCGTATTTTATTGATTTTGATTTGTTAATTGAAAAAAAGCTTTTAATAAAAAGTGATTATTCAAAAATTGATTGGGGAGATGATCCTGAAAAGGTTGACTTTGAAAAGATTTACAAAAACCGCTTTTGTGTATTAAAAAAAGCATTTAAAAATTTTGATTTATCAAATGCTGATTATGTTGATTTTTGTGATAAAAACCTGTGTTGGCTTGATGATTTTGCACTATATATGGTGCTTAAAAATTCATTTGACGGAAAGCCTTGGAATGAATGGAAAAATGAATATAAAACTCGCAAACAAATTGCAATTGATAATGTAAAAAACGAATTAACAAGTGAAATTAATTTTCAGAAATTTGTTCAGTTTATCTTTTTTGAGCAGTGGAATAACCTGAAAAAATATGCTAATGAAAACGGTATAAAAATAATTGGTGATATTCCTATTTATGTTGCAGGAGACAGTGCTGATGTTTGGGCAAATCCGAAGCAGTTTTTACTGGATGAAGACTGCAACCCGATAGAAGTAGCAGGTTGTCCTCCTGATGCTTTTTCCGAAGACGGTCAGTTGTGGGGGAATCCGCTGTATAATTGGGAGAATATGAAAAAAGACGGATATTCTTGGTGGAAAAAACGAATTGAGCATCTTTGCAACATGTGCGATGTAATTCGTATCGATCATTTCAGAGGATTTGAGTCATATTATTGCATTCCTGCTAATTCAAAAACAGCAAAAATCGGTGAATGGAGAAAAGGCCCGGGAATAGAATTCTTTAAAGAAATAGAAAAATCCCTTGGTAAAAAAGATATTATTGCCGAGGATTTAGGGTATCTGACACCTGCTGTTAAAAAATTACTTAAACAAAGTAAATATCCCGGAATGAAAGTGCTTCAGTTTGCATTTGATACTGATGATGATAATGACTATCTTCTTCACAATTTTACAAAGAATTCAGTTGCTTATGCAGGTACTCACGATAATGATACAGTAATTGGTTATATGACAAAAACTGCACCAAAAAAGACTCGAAAAAGAGCGAGAGAATATCTTCGACTTTCACGAAAAGAAGGTTATAATTGGGGATTTATGAAGGCTGTATGGTCAAGTAATTCAGATACTGCAATTGTAACTATGCAGGATTTGCTCGGACTTGGTAATGATGCACGAATGAATTATCCGTCAACTGTCAAGGATAACTGGCAGTGGCGTGCAAAAAGTGATTATTTAAGTGATGAATTGGCGGAAAAATTAATGTATTACACAAATTTATATCAGAGAATTCCTAAAAAGAAAAGAGTAAAATAAATGTCACAAATAGTTAATGATGCAAAAAAACTTGCTAAAAGTAAATATTTTAAAAATTTAAAAGATTTAAGTTCTTATGAATTACATGATGTTATTTCTTATGCTGTAATGTCATATATTTCCGATGATTGGAAAAAAAGCAGAGATTATAGAACAAAAAACAGAACTGCATTTTATTTTTCTGCTGAATTTCTTGTAGGTCGTGCAATTTATAATAATCTTGTATCAAAAGGTTTATATGACGAAGTTGAAAAAGAACTTAATGAATATGGTGTGTCTTTAAAAGCACTGGAAGATGTTGAAGATGCTGCTCTTGGTAACGGTGGTTTAGGCCGTCTTGCAGCCTGTTTCCTTGACAGTGCTGCAACACTTGATATTCCGCTTGACGGTTATGGTATTCGATATAAATATGGTTTATTCAAACAAGATTTTCACAATGGTTTTCAGATTGAAACAGCTGATGACTGGACAAAGTGGGGAGACCCTTGGTCAGTCAGATGTGAAAGTGATATTGTAACAGTTGATTTTAAAGATATGTCAGTTAAAGCTGTTCCTTATGATATGCCAATTATCGGTTATGGTACAGATAATATCGGTACATTAAGATTATGGCAAAGTGAATCACTTATGCCATTCGATTTCGATTTGTTCAATGCACAGAAATATGACAAATCTGTTGCGTTAAAGAACCGAGCAGAGGATATTTCTCGTGTACTTTATCCTAATGACGATAACAATGAGGGTAAGAGATTAAGACTTAAACAGCAATATTTCTTCTCAAGTGCATCTTTACAAGACATAATCAGAAAATATAAGAGAATTCACAGTAATGACTTTTCAAAGTTTGCAGATTTTGTAACAATTCAGCTTAATGATACACATCCCGTAATTTCAATTCCTGAGCTTATCAGACTTTTGACAGTAAATGAAAATGTTAAGTTTGAAAACGCTGTTGAGATTTGTAAAAATGTGTTTAATTACACAAACCATACAATTATGCAGGAAGCTCTTGAAAAATGGGATTTAAAGCTTATTCGTGATACAATTCCGCAAGTACTTGATATAATCAAACAGCTTGATAAAATGCTTAAAAAAGAGTTGAAGGATGCAAAATTCCCAAAAGAAAAAGCAGAGAAAATGCAGATTATTCAGGAAAAACGTGTTCACATGGCTTATCTTGCAATTTTCTGTTCAAAATATGTAAATGGTGTAGCAAGAATCCATACTGATATTCTCAAAACAGATGTTTTGAAAGACTGGTATGAATTGTATCCTGAAAAATTCCAGAATAAGACTAATGGTATTACTCAAAGAAGATGGTTGTTACTTTGCAATCGTGAATTATCAGCGTTTATCACAGAACTTTTGGGAAGTGATGAATGGGTAACTGACCTTGATAAGCTTAAAGAACTTGAAAAATATGCTGATGATGAAAATGTATTAAACCGTTTTATTTCCATAAAAGAAATAAAGAAAAAGCAATTGGTTGAATACATTAAGGTTCATGATGGCGTTGAAATTGACGAAAATACAATCTTTGATATTCAGATTAAACGACTTCACGAGTATAAACGACAGTTGCTCAATGCACTTGCAATTCTTGAACTCTACTTTGAAATTAAAGAAGGTACACTTACAGATTTTACACCTACAACATTTATCTTTGGTGCAAAATCAGCACCGGGATATGCTCGTGCAAAGGGAATAATCAAGCTGATTAACGAAATTGCAAAGCTTATCGAAAAAGATGATGTTGTGTCAAAGTATATCAAAGTAGTTTTTGTTAAGAATTACAATGTTTCTTATGCTGAAAAGCTTGTTGCTGCTGCAGATGTCAGTGAACAGATTTCAACTGCTGGTACAGAGGCAAGTGGTACGGGAAATATGAAACTTATGCTCAATGGTGCAGTAACACTTGGAACTTATGACGGTGCAAATATTGAAATCGTTGAGGAAGCAGGGGAAGAGAATAACTACATTTTCGGAGCTCGTGTAGAAGATATTGAAGATATAAAAGAAACTTATTCTTCAAAAGAAATCTACGAAAACGACGAGAAGATTAAGCGAGTTCTTGATGCTCTTGTTGACGGTACTCTCAAAGACGGCAAAACAAAGATTTTCAAAGATCTTTATGACTCTCTTCTCAAAGGCGCATCATGGCACGAGCCTGACCATTACTATTTACTTCTTGATTTTAACGATTATGTTGAAATAAAGAAAAAAGTCAATAATGATTATAAGAATAAGCAAGAATTTTATAAAAAATGTTGGCTCAATATGTGTAATGCAGGCAAGTTCTCATCTGACAGAACAATAAAAGAATATGCAAAAGAGATTTGGCATATATAAAACGAAAGGCTTGGAGAAATCCGAGCCTTTTTCTAAATTGTATTTGACTGTAAGCAAAGTTTTATATATAATAAATTGAATTTTATGTTTAGGTGGTGTTCATATGGATTATGATTGTGGAATAACAAAAGAAAATCATTGGTTTCGTTACCGTGCAGCAGCGATTATTGTAGAAGGTGATTGTGTATTGTTCGCAGGAAATGAAACAGCCGATTATTTATATTCAATTGGTGGTGCAGTTCATATGAACGAAGCATCAGAAGATGCTGTGATCAGAGAAGTATTTGAAGAAACCGGTGTCTATTACGAAGTTGACAGATTAGCAGTAATTCACGAGAATTTTTTCTATGGTGATAGTGGAACACAACCTGATACACTATGCCACGAAATAGCTTTTTACTATTTAATGAAGCCAAGAGGTACAAAGAAATTAAATAGTGACAGTTATACAAATGGTGGTTATAAAGAAACTGTCCATTGGATTCCTATTGAAGATTTGGATAAATATAAAGCGTTTCCAACGTTTATGAAAGATTATTTAAAAACAATGCCGAAAGAAATTGTACATATTATATCGAATGAGAGAGAATAATTTTGGATAATAAAATATTAGAGAAATGTTTAAACCAAAAACTGAATATCGAACTTTTTGATGAGCTTGATTCTACAAATAATTACTTAAAAAAGTTAGGCTCACAAGGTGAAATGAACACAACACTCGTTATAGCTGAAAGCCAGACAGGTGGCAGAGGCAGAATGGGTCGTTCTTTTTATTCTCCAAATGGTACGGGAATTTACTTTTCTCTTCTTTTACACCCTGAATTTTCAGCCGAAAAATCACTTTTTTTGACAGTTATGGCTGCTGTTTCTGTTGCAGAAACAGTTATGAAATATAACTCAAATGATGTCAAAATTAAATGGGTAAACGACATTTATATTGACGGTAAAAAAGTTTGTGGAATACTCACAGAAGGCTCAATAAATGCTGAAAAAAAACTCGATTATGCAGTTGTTGGTATCGGCATAAATATTATGGCTCCCGAAGAAGGATTTCCTGAAGATATAAAGACAAGTGCAACTGCAATTTTCCCGGGAAAAACTCAAGATAATATCAAAGAAAAATTAGTTGCAGAAATAGTAAATAAGTTTTTTGATATGTACAACGGTAAAGATACGGATTATGCAAAAAGATATAAAGAATATTCATATCTTACTGGAAAAGAAATCAATATAATTTCAGGTGATTCCGTCAGACCTGCAACAGTTTTAAGAATTACTGACGAATGTCATTTGCTTGTTAAAAATGAAAATGGCGAAATCGAAGAGATCTCGTCAG
>JAFTUP010000264.1 GCA_017466205.1 Clostridia bacterium | reverse complement strand
TTAAAAACAGCAAAGTAACAAAAGGATATTTGTTATTAAAAACGGCATTTCGTAAAGGATTTATAGCTTGTGAATGTTGCAAAGAAGAGTATAAAAAAGAGTTCAGAGAACGAAATATTGACATAATTGATAGAACGGCATATACATATGTGTACAGTCCCGATTCTGAAGTGTATCATAGATATACTTGCGGACTGATTTTATCTGCTAAAACAATTATGGGTACAAGAACATACAATGCGATATTAAAAACAGGTAAAAAACCGTGTAAAGTATGCAATCCAACACCAACAGATGTATATAGACCGTTACCACCTCAATATAAAGAAAAAAGATTAGAAAAAAAGAAAATTCGACATTTACTATCAAGCGAAGATGCTAAGGCCGTTAAAAAACAACGTGGAATTGCTGCTGAGCGAAAAACAAAACTTGAAAACACTTCCCTTACTGAAGCAGAAATTAAGGATATTTACACTCTTACACAACCGGAGTTCGCTTTTTGGGCTGGAAAAGGTTATCAGACTTTCCATCTTCGTTCCTGTAGCAAACTTCAAGAATTATCTAATCTGAGAGGATTTAAAACATATAAACAAGCTGTTCGTGCCGGATTTACACCTTGCAGAAAATGTAAACCTACTGCAAAGCACGATGTAAACGTGTCTATTCCCATCGGAAATCGTATCCGTATTGATGAAAAAATAGAAGATGTCGAAATAATGTGTAAAGAAGCAGGCTTCCCTTGCCATATGGAAGGTGCATACCTCTATATCGAAACCACTGTCGGAAAGTGGCGAATTAACATCGGAACTTCCCCTGTAAAGCTCGAACATATCAATTTGGCAAAGAATCCTAATTCTATTACTTATCATAAGCAACCGAGGATTTTTCTGTCATTTATCGACACTTTTGACTACATTAAAAGGCACGACACCGAACTAGCCAAGAAGAAGGCTAACGGAAAGGTTTTTGTGGAATTACCACCGGAAGAATAAAAGCAGTTGCCAAGAGTGGTCTTGACAACTGCTTTTGAATTTAATAAAATATAACTGAAGCTGTACTACTGGTCGTTTCGGACGTGAGGAAAAGGATTTTCATTTTCCGCAGTAGCAAGGCTTCTTTTATTTTTTGCGATTTTCGTAGTCACGGTTGAGTTTTTCACTCCAATTATCAGCCATTTTCTTTCCTTGTCTTACATTGCAGACCGCTTCGGAAACCGTGTCATAAAGACAAGCCGTTCCAACTGAGTCAGGATGATAATTTACTGCTCGGTCTTCAGATATGCCAAAACCTCTTGCTGTTTCCACAGCATCAATATTTGCTGCCAAGAACATAAATTCCCATCCATATTTATTTTTTTGCTTTTCAACCATCTTTTTGATTTCATCACTACTGTATTTGTGGCTTGCGTTTTCCATACCATCTGTTGTGATAACAAAAATGGTATTCTCCGGTACATCTTCAGGTCGAGCATACTTATGGATATTTCCGATGTGTTTAATCGCATCGCCCATTGCATCCAACAGAGCAGTACTTCCACGAACCGTGTAATCTTTATCGGTCATTGGCTTAATTTTTGTAAGGTCAACTCTGTCGTGAATTACTTCAGTCACATTGTCAAAGAGTAAAGTGGATACAAAACACTGTCCGTCTTCTTTTTTCTGCTTTTCTATCATAGCATTAAATCCACCAATAGTGTCAGACTCAAGACCTGCCATAGAACCGCTTCTGTCTAAAATAAATACTAATTCTGTAATGTTGTTTTTCATAGAAAAAACCTCTCTTTCAATTTTGTTATCTAAAGTTTAACATCTTTGAAGAGAGGTTTGGTCGCTTGGTATGCGACAAAATTATGCACCTAATAAATTTTGGTCGAAAGCAAAAAGTGCTTCGTTAATTTCAAATATATTGTAGTTTCCTTTTCTGATAAAATATTCGATTATTAAATCAAACTTGCTACTGTGAGACAGAGCGAATCCTGCTTTCATCAACATATCTTTTGTTTCATCAAGAGGTAACTCTAATGCAATAGCAAAGGCAATTACCGTTGGTTTGCTCGGCTTATAGTGAACATCACTTCTAATTTTTGAAAAGAGTTTACGGTCTATGTTCGCCTTTTTATAACATTCGCTGTCTTTAATACCTTTTTCATCAATCTTGCGAAGAAGCATTTCAGAAAAACTTTCATCAATTTGGTCTATAACTTCATCAAGAGATAAATCTTCCTCAAGGTCATCGAATAAAGCACTACCGACACCCATTTCTATGCTCATACACTTTTCTTCAGCATAATAGGGTTCGTTCATTCTGCGACTTTCAGGGTACATACAGAAGTGTTCATCTACATAATTATCATCAATAAATTCTTCGATGTCCGCAAAGAGTTTTTCGCTTATTTTATAAGCGTTTTTATCAAAGATAACTATATAGACAGTCATATCATTCTCAAGAAGAAAATTGCTTATAGTATCAATCGCAACCTTCAGCGCTTCTGCTTTTGGGTATCCGTAAATCCCGGATGAAATTAGCGGAAAGGCAACCGACTCACATTTGTTTTCTTTTGCAAGTTTGAGTGACTTTTCATAGCAAGAACGAAGAAGACCTTCTTCATCATGCTTGCCATCTATGTATCTCGGCCCAACTGCGTGAATTACATATTTGCAAGGTAATTTGTAGGCTCCTGTTATCTTTGCATCACCGGTGTTGCATCCACCCAAAGTTTTACATTCTTCCAAAAGCTCTGTACCTGCTGCACGATGAATACAACCATCAACACCACCGCCACCCAAAAGAGAAGAGTTGGCCGCATTGACTATTGCATCAACATTCATTTTTGTTATATCTTGCCTAATTATTTGTAAAGGCATAAGTTCACCTTCTTTTATTTTAAAACTGACTTTTTGATTTCTGTTCTTGCAAATTCAAGGGCTACCATTGCCATCTTCGCATCTATTTTAAGACTACCATCAGGATTTTCGCTTTCAATAATAGTTTTGCGTATATCCTCAAGAACTTCAAGCAGTGTATCTTTGTTGAAATCCATTTTAAACACCTCACATAAAAATTTATCAATTCAATTATACTACCAAATAGGTTTCTTTTCAATAAATTCCATTAAAAATCAGCACATTGTACCATTTTCCCAAAGTTCGTCACAAGATAAGTCCACATTATCATTCCAAATAATACCATAACCACCCGGACTAACTATTACTTTAGAAAAAAGGTCATTTACCTTCAAGTCAATGAAATATGGTATTTCGCCAAATAATGGCTTGACATCATATCTTTTCGTGCCACCTTCAACGAATGTGACTTCTAAGACGAAATCATCTAATGGCAACACACTTTTTACTTTATGAAGATGGATTTTTAGTTCTGCACTATTTTTTATTTTTTGCACGGTAAGTTTCTCAACCATATTTTTTAGTGTAGAAACTATTTCTTCAGGTTCGTCTTTTGCAAAAGCATCCTAAAGAGCTTTGAGAACCATAAGAACAACTTCATTAAATTGGTCGGCTTCTAATCGTTGAGTTGCAATCAAAAGTTGGTCGAGTATAATTAAATAAGCATCATTTACATCAGACGGAGAAACCGCCAAAAGCATCCGGTCAATAACTTCACCAACACTTAATCCCGAAGCACTTGCAAGTGCTTCTAAATTTTCTTTTGGTTTTGATACAACAGTTGCATTTATTTCTGCAAGTTTATTTTCCATATTTTCAACTCCATATTCAATTTTATATAATTATACGGTAAGTTCCTTGTATTTTTAATATAAAGGCCATCAGGGATGACAATTTCCACAGGAACTAAAGCCTTGGCTAATAGCTTCCTCTCGTGAACTAAAAATTACTTGATTATGTTCTGCCGGAAGAGAATGACAAGTTGGGTAATGAAATTTCTTGGACTTTTTATTTCCAATGTATGAACCTTGGCTATTATGGTTGTTTGGTGTTGGAGTAACCACAGTTGGTTGCTCATTTTTTTTAGTTGTGAAAGTAACATTCTTTCCGTCACTTTTTGCAATAATATCACCGTTCAATTCAGTCCGATAGACAGTAACATCAGCATCCCTAAGTCTGCTTAATGTTTCCTATGTTGGAT
>JAFTUP010000263.1 GCA_017466205.1 Clostridia bacterium | reverse complement strand
GACAACAACGGTTATAACGGAAGAGTATGAATTTTCGGATAGTTTCAAAAAAAGTATGGATAAGCTCATCTTAAAGCAGCAAAAGGCGACCTGGAAAATGACAAACACTACTCCAAAAAGAATGGCTGTTCTTGCCGCTGTAATTGCCTTACTTGTTGCAGGTACAATGAGTGTTTCTGCTGTAAGAGAACCTGTTTTGAAAATTATTACGGAGATTTTTGATACGCATATAGACCTGAACTTTGAGGGACAGACAACAACGGTTATAACGGAAGAGTATGAATTAACCTGGCTTCCTGAAGGCTTTGAAGTAGCAGGTAAGATGAAAAACAAAAAAACAATTCATACTGAGTATAAGAATGATGGCGGTGATATAATACACTTTATGCAGCATTCAAGTGAAAACAGAAATATTATTGTTGATAATGAACACGGAAATTTGAATCGGGTAAATGTTGACGGTATAGATATGATGATAAGAACAAGCGAAAATTCTTCTTTTGTGATATGGGAGAAAAACGGATATATTTATACATTGCAATATATAGGAAACGAGAGTGAAAAAACACTTATAAAAATTGCAGAAAGTATTTCTACAGAAAAAAAGTAGCAAAAAGTCCGAATCTGTCACCTCTACAATATAAGAATTGTTGTATATAGTGTAAGGGGTGAGTCCAATGGTTTTAAGTAAGCTGAATTTCAAAAACAAGAAAACAAAACCGAAAATATAATTAAAATGTTGAGGAGATTAAATTATGAAAAAAATAATATCAATGATATGTGTCGCTGTTATTCTTTTTGTTTCCGTTATTCCGGTGTCTGCATCGGATAATAACGAACAAACATTAACTTCTACGGAGCTGTCGGTTAAACGAATTACCGCAGAGTTAACAGGAAAAACTGAAAAAGAATTAGCGAAAGATATTTTACGAGAACTTGGAATGCCCGAACGAATAATACGTCAAGTGAATGAAGAATATTTAGAGAAAGTTTATTCAGCAAAATGCATAAGTACAGAAAAAGAATATGGGAAATTTACAGAGGACAAAACAGCTGTGATAGTGACAGAGGAAGAATATTTAGAAGAGGCTGCTACAAAAGTCGATGATGGAGTAATGATGCTGTCGCTAACAGGTGAAACTGAAGACTCTTATCCTGATAAATATTTTCTTAAAAGCATATATGCAATAGAAACGAAAAATGCGGAAACCGGAACTATAGCTGTTTTATGTTCCTTTGAGTGGCTCGATGAACCATTATTTAGATGTAAAGATGCAATAGCTATATCAGGAACAAATGTTGTTTTTGACGAGGAAGAAACCATCGTGTCAATGGGATACACACAAACAGTTACAAATATGGGTTCGCAGTCAATAACTGCAACAGATGTAATTGAGGATTATGATTTTCATGAATTGGATTTGGAAGGAAATACATTTTTTGCAGGAGATTTTGTTTCTGCAGCTTGTAATTTACCGAATGATGTGCCGGCTGGAACAATAAATGTAAATTGCACAGATATAGTTCTTCTGATTATGGCAAGTTGTGTTGTGAACGAAATAAATCCAAATCAACAAATGAATTTATCTTTTACAGGATGGTATTTTCATCAAACGATTGGTTGGGAGACAAGTATAGAAATATCAAAGGAGAGTGCTTCTTTAAGTATTACTCCATCATGGATGTATAGAGACCCGAGTCAAATTCAGATTAAGCCAAAGTTTAGCGTATGATTCATTGTACAAAAAGGAGCGATGAAAATGAATTTTTTGCTTATTCTTTCTTTTTTAGCAGGTCTTATTAACATAATTGTCTTTTACGAGGATGTAAGCTTTTTTGCTTCTTCTGCTATTTTGATGATTATACCAACGATGGTTTTCATTTGCTATAAGAAAATTAAAACAATTGAGGCAAAGATTGATGCATCGAATAGTCAGAAAGACAAAAAAGAATAACACAATCAGGGGACAGTTCTGTGATTGACAATTCTCTTAATGGTTAAAATCAGACACATATAGCTCTGGTTTCACAAAAATAACAATAAAATATAAAAAAATCTATTGACAAGCCTTGACTCCTGTGGTACAATACCAAGTACCTCGGGGAAGAGGCTTATTTTTTGTGCCTTTTTTCAAAGAGGAAGGCTTATTCGTCTGCTGATTTTTCAGACGAAGTATTAACGGAGGTGCCGAAAAAATGAGAGTAAAAATCACATTAGCTTGCACAGAGTGCAAACAGCGCAACTACAACACAAAGAAAAACAAGAAAAACACTCCCGACAGAATTGAGATGAACAAGTATTGCAGATTCTGCAAGAAACACACTCTCCACAGGGAAACAAAGTAATCCGGAGGTAAGTGAAATGTCTGAAAAGAAAGAAAAGACCACTGCTGAGGTAACTAAGAAGGACAAGAAGGAAGCTCCTGCTAAGAAAAAGTCAGTTGACTTTAAGGCAATCGGTGCTAAAATCAAAAAGTTCTTCAAGGATTTCAAGGGTGAGTGGAAAAAGGTTACATGGCCTTCAGGTAAAACTGTTCTCAATCATTCATTGGTAGTTATCGTGGTTGTTGCAGTTCTCGGAGTTATTATCTTCGGAATTGATACAGGACTTTCTTCAATTATTGACGGTCTTGTTAGTCTTGCAAACAAGCAGGATGCTGAAACAACAACTGATGTTGCACAGATGATTAACTTGTTTTTTATGAAGTAATTGAAGGGAGATTTACGTTATGGCAGAAATCTCCAAGTGGTATGTGGTACACACATACTCAGGTTATGAAAACAAGGTAGCAACCAACATTGAAAAAATTGTTGAAAACCGTAAAATGCATGACTTGATTCTTGAGGTTAAGGTTCCTACTGAAATCGTTGTTGAAAACAAGGAAGCTAAGGATAAGGAAACAGGCGAGAGAATTATTGTTAAAAAGGAAGTTGAAAGAAAAATCTTCCCCGGCTATGTAATGGTTAAGGTTGCAGTTTTTGAAGATGAAGAAACAGGAGACCTTGAAATGACAGACGATACTTGGTACGTTATCCGCAATACTCGCGGTGTAACAGGTTTCGTTGGCCCGGAAAGCAAGCCAATCCCTCTTACTGAGGCTGAGGTTTATGCTATGGGTGTAGAAAAGAAAGTCATTAAAATTGACTATGAGGTTGGCGATATGGTTACAATTATCGACGGTGCGTTTGAAGGCATCATCGGTTCTGTACGTGAGCTTGATGTTGATAACAATGTAGTATGTGTTGTTATTTCAATGCTTGGCAGAGAAACACCTGTTGACCTCGAACTTGACCAGGTAGAAAAGGTCGAAGAATAATTATTAATTTGGTAATTAGCGTAAAATACGCTTTTTATGACGCTTTGTCAAAGGCGTCGTGGGAGGAACGGAAGAGCTGTCTGTTCCGCCATACCACGAATTTTTGGAGGTGCTAAAAATGGCTCAAAAAGTAGTAGGCTTTATTAAGCTTCAGATTCCTGCCGGAAAAGCAACACCGGCACCACCTGTTGGTCCAGCTCTTGGTCAGCACGGTGTAAACATTATGGCGTTCACAAAAGAATTCAATGAACGTACAAAGAATGATATGGGTCTTATTATCCCTGTTGTTATTACAGTTTATGCAGACCGTACATTCACATTCGTAACAAAAACTCCACCTGCAGCAGTTCTTATTAAGAAGGCTTGCGGTATTGAGAGTGGTTCAGGCGTTCCTAACAGAACAAAGGTAGCAAAAATCACTAAAGAACAGATTAGAAAAATTGCTGAGCAGAAGATGCCCGACCTTAACGCAGCAACTATCGAGACAGCAATGAGTATGATTGCCGGTACAGCTCGTAGCATGGGCGTTACTGTAGAAGACTGATTCTCCTTGTGGGAGGAAAAATCAGAATCCGATTAACCACTTATTTGGAGGAATTTTGAATTATGAAACACGGAAAGAAATATGTTGAGAGTGCAAAGCTCATCGACAAAACAAAACTTTATGATACTGCAGAAGCTCTTGAAGTTACAGTAAAGGGTGCAACTGCAAAATTTGATGAAACAGTTGAACTTCACGTTCGTCTTGGTGTTGACTCACGTCACGCTGACCAGCAGGTTAGAGGCGCTGTTATCCTTCCTAACGGTACAGGTAAAAACGTTAGAGTAGCAGTTTTCGCTAAGGGTGATAAGATTGATGCTGCTCTTGCTGCAGGTGCAGAATTCGTTGGTGCTGAAGACCTTATGGAAAAAATCCAGGGTGGCTTCATGGACTTCGACGTATGTATTGCAAGCCCTGATATGATGGGTCTCGTTGGTCGTCTTGGTAAGGTTCTCGGTCCTCGTGGTCTTATGCCAAGCCCAAAAGCAGGTACAGTTACACCTGACGTTGCTAAGGCTGTTACAGAAGCTAAGGCAGGTAAGATTGAATATCGTCTTGATAAGACAAACATCATTCACTGCCCAATCGGTAAGGTTTCTTTTGGTGCTGAAAAGCTTAAGGAAAACCTTGATACACTTATGGATGCTATCGTTAAGGCTAAGCCGGCTGCTGCAAAGGGTCAGTATATTAAATCCGTTGCAGTTGCTTCAACAATGGGCCCTGGCGTTAAGATCAATCCAAACAAGTTCACAGCAACTCCTGTTGCAGAATAATTGAACAAATAAAATACTTGACAAACCGTTATTGGTGTGTTAGTATAATAAAGCTTGCCAAAGACAGTAGGTGCATTTTTGCGTAAAAGTTTTGACTGCCTACCGAGGATATCAGCATTTATTTAAAATGTTTCTATGCCTTTTCTGTCTTTGCAGAAGAGGCATTTTTTCTCCTTGCAAGCGCATTTAAAATTTTATAGGAGGTGAATCGTTTGCCAAGCGAGAAGGTTTTAGAATTAAAGAAACAACAGGTGGCTGCTCTTAAAGAAAGAATTGACGGTTCTATTGCTGGTGTTGTAGTTGACTACAAGGGTATCAGCGTTGAGGACGATACAAAGCTTCGTAAAGAGCTCCGTGAAGCAGGTGTTGAATACACAGTTGTAAAGAACACACTTCTTGGTCGTGCCATCGACGGAACAAGCCTTGCTGATATGAGCAGTGCACTTGAAGGTACTACTGCTATCGCTACAAGTAAGGATGACTATGTTGCAGCTGCAAGAATTCTCGGAAAGTATGCAGAAAAGAGCAGTTCATTCGCTCTCAAGACAGGTTACCTTGATGGTGAAGTTATCAGTCTTGAAAAGCTCGAAGCTCTTGCAAAGCTTCCTTCAAGAGAAGTATTGCTTGCTACAGTTCTCAGTGCGTTCAACGCACCAATCGCATCTTTTGCTCGTGCCGTACAGGCTATTGTTGATAAGGATAGCGAAGCATCACCAGTTGCTGAATAATATAAAAAATATCTTTATAAAATAATTTAGTTTAAAATTTGGAGGTAAATTACCATGGCATCAGAAAAAGTTATGGCAATCGTTGAAGAACTTAAGGTTCTTACAGTTCTTGAGCTTTCAGAGCTCGTTAAAGCAGTAGAAGAGGAATTTGGCGTATCAGCAGCAGCTGCAGTAGCAGTAGCAGCACCTGCAGCAGGTGGCGCAGCAGCAGCTGAAGAAAAGACAGAATTCGACGTTGAACTTACAGAAGTTGGCGCAGAAAAGATTAAGGTTATCAAGGCAGTTCGTGAAGTTACAGGTCTTGGTCTTGCAGAAGCAAAGGCTGTAGTTGACGGTGCTCCTAAGGTACTTAAGGAAGCTGCTTCTAAGGAAGATGCTGAAAGCATCAAAGCTAAGCTTGAAGAAGTTGGCGCTAAGGTTACTCTTAAGTAATTTAAGATTTAACAACATTATCCTCACTCCTGACCGAGTGAGGATTTTTTTATTAAACAAAATTTTTAAATTTGTTTATTTTTAACAAATATCAAAGTTGTATTTTGTTGAACATTTCAAAGTTATAATGTTGAATAATCGATACTTTTATGTTATAATGAATAAAAAGTAAAGGAGGTTAACAAAATGGGTCTCGATTTAGGCGCTTTGTTTGAAGGCTTTGACATTATGGCAATTATTGAAATTATCTTTGGTCTCGTTGCCGGACTTCTTGGATAATCAAAATTTAATATTACTTATTTGAACAGCAGATGATTATCGTCATTTGCTGTTTTTTTATTGCATTGGTAAATATTGTGTGATAAAATGAAAGTAATATTATGAGAGGATGAATGATTATGTCAAAATATTCTGAAAAAGCAGTTCAGTTATTTTTAGAAGGCAAAAATTGTTCACAGGCAGTTTTTGTTGCTTTTGCTGTCGATTTAGGACTCACCGAAGAAACGGCACTTGCAGTTTCAATCGGTCTTGGCGGTGGTGTCGGCAGAATGAGAGAAGTCTGTGGTGCGGTCAGTGGCAGTGCTATGCTTGCAGGACTTAAATATCCTGACCTTGATAAAGCAGATATTTACAAAAAAGTCCGTATGATTATTGATGAATTTAAGAAGACAAATCCTTCCATAGTATGTAAAGAACTTTTAGGTCTTACGGAACCTGAAAAATCAAGTGCTCCGGAGGAACGGACACTTGAATACTATCAAAAACGTCCTTGCGTCAAAATCGTCGAGGATGCAGCCTTAGCAGTAGAAAAGATACTTTTTGCACAGGAGAATGAACAGTAATGAGTGCTTATGCTTATATTGAAGAAAATCAGGTTATAATTGGTAACGATTATATTGAAAGACGGTTTGCAATTAAGGACGATCGTCTTGTTACAACAGAAATTATAAATAAGAGAACAGAGGGGAGCAAACGTATTAAATTCAAGAGCTATTCTGCTGAATTTATCGTTGCTTTCAAGGTGAAAAAGGCTTTTGGTAGTTCAACAGAGTTTCTGTCATCCAACAACCTAAAGCTGGATAATGTGAATGTTTTCAAGCGCAGAGTCGAATTTATTTTCAAGCGTTGTTCATATAATGGCGCAAGAATTACATTTATTGAAAGCGTTGAAATTGGTGACGATGACCACTATATGCGAAAGTATATTGAAATGGTTGTCGCCCCTGAAGAACAGCATCTTATTACAATTGATTATATTGATAACGAGCATATCCTTATTGATACTCCCGAACAACAATGGACAATAGGGGACATTGAGCCTGCGTATTTGTCTTCATATCACAGTGCTCTTGGTCAGCCTGTCTATATAAACGGTTTGTTTTTAGGCTCAGAATTTCCGCTTGCAGAGAATAATATTGAGAATAATACTGTTTATCTTCGTTACTTCAGCGGCAAAAGATTTGATGAACTTAATCTTAACTGCGGTCATACCTTTAAAACCTGGAATTCAGTTGTAGGTGCTGCAAGAAGTCTTGAGCACCAGGTAATCCGTGAAGATTTCCTTAAATACATAAGAGATATTTCACGAAAAATCAAGCCACGTTTTCAGTATAATTCCTGGTATGATCACATGCATGATATTACAAATGAAAATATTATTGAGTCATTTAAGGAGATTGAAGAAAACCTTTCAAAGACTATGGTTCCTCCGCTTGATTCTTATGTAGTTGATGATGGCTTTGTTGATTGGAATGCTGATTTCTGGGAATTTAATTCAAAATTTCCGGAAGAACTGTATCCTGCAGCATCAATTGCAAAAAAATTCTCTTCACAGTTCGGTCTTTGGAACGGACCGAGAGGCGGGTACGACAATATAAAAACTCCTCGATTTGCTAAGAATATTGAAAAAGCAGGTAAAGGTGGGTTTAATCGTGCTGCAATGGATGTCTGCGTTTCCTCAACAGAATATATTAAAAAAATGACTGATTATTATCTTGAATGTGATAAGAAATTTGATATTAATTACTGGAAGCTTGACGGTTTCTTATTAAAGGCTTGTCCTTCAAAGAAACATGGCCACATGACAGGTGGCTTTAATCAGATGTACCAATATACAGAGATGTGGGAAAATTGGATAAACATCTTCAAAAAACTCCGTATAACCCGTGAAAGTATTGGAAAGGATTTATGGATAAATCAGACAAGCTATTGTAATGCAAGTCCTTGGTTTTTACAGTGGGCAGACAGCCTTTGGATTCAGAACAGCGGTGATATTGGCTTTACTGATAAGACAAATGACGGTGAGAAGCTGAGCAATCGTGATGTGGACAGAGTTCTTACTTATCGTGATAATTGCTATTACGATTTCAGTGTTATCAGAGATTATCAATTCCCTCACGAGTTTATTTATAACCACGACCCGATTTACGGAAATACTGCAAAAATTTCAATGACTGATGAAGAATTTCGCAGATATATGCTTATGATGACCACTCGCGGCACAGCATTCTGGGAGCTTTATTATTCGTACAATATGTTTAATGAAAACAAGTGGCGAATCAATGCTGATGCGCTTCGATTTGTCCGCAACAATTATCATATTCTTAAAATCTCACAGTTTATTGGCGGTTCACCCAACGATGGTGAGATATACGGATATTCAGCCTGGACAAAAAATGCAGGTATTATTTCACTTCGTAATCCGTCAAATCATAAAAAGAGCTTTACTGTGACTCTTGACAGAACAATTGGTGTTTACGAAAATACAGGCAATTTCAGTAAGGCTTCAATTTATCCGTATTCAACTGAAAATGACAGCAGAACGTATAATTATGGCGAAAGCATAACATTTGAATTGGAATCCTGTGAAGCAGTTGTTGTAAAATTTTCAAACGAAAAAGGCGAAGCACCGTCTCTCGTTTACGGTAAATTCCAAGGCGAAAAAGAGCTTCTCCTTATGTTTAACGAACGAATTTATCCTGATTTCAACAGCATGTCTTCAAGTGCTCAAATAGCTGAAACAGAAATTCTTGCTGATTACAGCACACTCAAAATTACATTTAAAGAGAGCGTTGAAAATGCAACTGTTTCATTAAATGTAGCTAATGCCTTTGGTTCAACGGGAAAAGCTGAATTTACGGGTGAAAACTATCCTGATTATATCTGCAATGAAAATATTGTGCCAAGATTGAGAGATACGACAATTCAGTTTATACTCAAAAACCTTGAGAACGGTAAGCTTATATCAATTGGTGATTTCTTCAGCGTTTCAAACAGCGAGAATTATGGTGTAATCCGTTTTGGCGAAAAAGCAAGCCGAGGTGACATAAGTCTTTCTTGTGGTGATTTACTTACAGTAGTGTTTGAGCCAAACGGTCTTGCAAAGCTTTATGTCAATGGTGATTTGAGCAGCTCATCCTATAATGCTGAATTGCCTGAAAGCCTTACATCATACAATATCGAAACAACTGACAATATTGACGGTATTAAGGTTATTACAAGAGCCTTGTCATTTAAAGAAATTCAATACCGGGAGTGATAATAATGGAATTAAATAAACAGCTTTTAGCAAAAACTGATGCAAAGCCGGTTCCGGATAATGTAATTAAACTTGATAATGTGAAAATTACTGTTCTGACACCTGAAATGCTCCGTGTTGAATATTCAACTGAAAATAAATTCACAGATTTACCTTCACAAAGCGTTTGGTACAGAAATTTTGGTAAGGTTGAGTTTGCCCACAGCACTAAGATTGATGTTGTTACAGTAAAAACATCTGCAGCTGAGTTTTATGTCAATTGCCATTCGGGTGCTTTTCAGTATGTAATTTATAATGGTAAAAAGCTTACATATTCAAAGTCCAATAACCTTAAAGGTACAACCCGTACTCTTGACCAGACTTACGGACCGACTGAGCTTGATGACGGAATTATTTCTACAGACGGTGTTTCGATTTACAATGACAGTAAGACATTACTTCTCAATGAGGATGGTATGTTGTCATCCCGTGAAAAGGACACAAAGGATTACTATATTTTTGTCTATGGCAATAATTATATTGCAGGTATAAACGAATTCTATAAAATCACAGGTATGCCACCACTTGTGCCTCGATATGTTTTAGGTAACTGGTGGAGTCGTTACAGAGCATATACACAGAAGGAATATCTTGATTTGATGAACGAATTTGCTCATCGTGATATTCCTCTTACAGTTGCAACCGTTGATATGGACTGGCATTGGGTTGACCTTAAAAAGCAGTTCAACAAGAAATATAAGTCAAGTAATATTTTGAGCAGTGGTTGGACAGGCTACAGCTGGAATACAGAGCTTTTCCCTGATTATAAAGGCTTCCTTAAAACGCTTCACGATATGGGACTTCAAGTTACTCTTAATCTTCATCCTGCAGACGGTGTACGTGCTTTTGAAGATATGTACGAAGAAATGGCAGATGCTATGGGTGTTGATAAATCAAAGGAAGAGTCAATCGAGTTTGACCTTACAAACAAGAAGTTTATCAATGCTTATTTTGATATTCTTCATCATCCTTATGAGAAAGACGGTGTTGACTTCTGGTGGATTGACTGGCAACAGGGGACAAAGAGCAAAAAAGCAGGTCTTGACCCATTGTGGCTTCTTAATCATTATCATTATCTTGATACAGACCGTGAAGACAGACGACCAATGATTTTGTCTCGTTATGCAGGTATTGGTTCACATCGTTATCCTTTGGGCTTTTCAGGTGATACAGGAATTAATTGGAGTGTTCTCAATTTCCAACCATACTTTACTGCAAATGCATCAAACTGTGGTTATACCTGGTGGAGTCACGACATTGGCGGACACATGATGGGTGACCACGATGATGAACTTTATATCCGTTGGTTACAGATGGCTGTTTTCTTGCCTGTTTTACGACTTCATTCAACAAATCTTGATGTTCTTGGTAAAGAACCTTGGAATTTCTCTTGGGAAGCGGAAACTCTTGGTACAGAGTATTTACAGCTTCGCCACAAGATGATTCCATATATCTATTCAATGAATTATCGTTCATTTAAGGATGGCAGAGCACTTTGTGAACCTCTTTATTATACATATCCTGATGAAAAAGTCAGCTTCAAATATGGCAATGAATACTTTTTTGGTTCAGAAATTCTTGTTTGTCCTGTTACCACAAAGCTTGATGAAAAGACAAAAACTGCAGCAACTAAAATGTGGTTGCCTGAGGGCAGATGGACTAACATTTTCGACGGTAAGATTTATAAAGGCGGTCAAGAGGTTGTAATCAATAGTCCGATTAATACAATTCCTGCTCTTGCAAAGGAAGGTGCAATCATTCCTATGTCAGAGGATGCAGGTAATGGTTGGGGTTGTCCCGAACATCTTAAATTTAATATTTATCGTGGTAATAACACTATTGATTTCTACGAAGACGATGGTGAAACAGGTAAATATAAGAATGGTGACTATTCAATTACAAAAATGTCAGTAAAAGAAGCAGGGGATACAATCACTTTCACAATCAGCGGTGGTAAGCAATATGACTTTATTCCTGAAAAGAGAAAATATACTCTTGAATTTAAAGATGTAGAGTCATTCAGCGAAGTATCAGTAATGATAAATGGATTATATACTCCTGTAACTGCAAGCAAAAACTATTTAACTATCCATAATGTGAATGTTGCTGATGAAATTGAAGTAACTCTTTCTGGCGTTGTTGTAAAGAAAAATAAGCCCGTTAAAGAACGAGCTCTTGAGTGCATTATTCACCTTAACGGTAATAATATGAAAAAGGTCCTTACAAGTACAAGATTAAAGAGCTGTAAAGATGAAAAGGACTATAAGACGTTTATAAAATGCACAAAAGCAAAGTCATTAAGAATGTGCCTTGACGAAGCCGTATTTGCATTAGAATAATCTTATTCTTGGCTCCCCTGAAAGGGCGCGGGCATCCGGTGGATGCCGAATTAGCGCTGTCTGAGCCGGCAGGCGAGTAATGGAGCTGTCATTTTGTCAAAAATGACTGAGGGGTTTTTCATACCTGCTTTCGTGTGGTAGGGCGGGGTCTTGACCCCGCCGTTGTTGGTTAATATGTAATTAATTCGGGCAGGTCATTCTGAACGCGTAGGGACAGATGTCCTCTGTCCGCAATAGGATACTGGCAAATCGGAGTTTGTCGAATTAATCCCCCCTTCCGTCACTCGCTATGCTCGTGCCACCTTCCCCTCCAGGGGGAAGGCCAATTTGGGCTCCCCACTTGATGGGGAGCTG
>JAFTUP010000262.1 GCA_017466205.1 Clostridia bacterium | reverse complement strand
TTCCGATAGACACAGAAACTGCAAACACAATAGCACAGGCAGTAGGTGAAGGGCGAATTGAAGATACTGTATACTTCGACTTTCAATCGCCGCTTTCGTGGCTGACAGATGAGGTCTACACTAGTAATGAGTTATTCGACAAACTTAATAACCTTGCATTCGTATACGAAACACTGAGTGCGGATGACAAGCTTAAGTTCAAGGCAGTAACAGAAGGTCTGCAATGCAGAGACTTGGATGTTGCAAAAGAAATAATCAATAACCTGGACAAGTATCAGATATCTCACTACACACCATGCTATGAAACCTATGCTAAAGTGTATATGCAAATAAACCTGCCGACAGATTTCGACATAAGCATCCTTGAAGGATGTAACTTAGCAAATCTCGGAAGAAGACTTTGCGACAGGCTGGATTGTAAGCTGACCGACTACGGAATTATATCCAAAGAGAATGGTCAGATATTTGCAATCGTAACCCCCGAAGCAGAAGAGGATCAGACAGTAGTCCAAGCTGAAGAGCCGGAACAGGAAATGGGAGGAATGCAGATGTGAAAGAAGAGCTTATAAATCAAGACGCTCTGATGACATTCAAGAAGAACGTTCACGATCCCGTGATGCAAAGAATCTATGAGCAAACAGAACTTAAAGAAGGATACACTGTTATAGACAGTATGCATATATCATATCTTGACGGAAGAAATTCAGGTCACGACCAGAGAATATATGTAAGCGGATACAGGTTCGAAGATGGTGAGGTAACTCAATACAGAAGAGAAATGCTTGATGCAACGGTTAAAGAATTTATGGAAGGGATAAAAGAAATCCCTTTTGTTTTTGACGGAAATCTTTCAATAGTAGACGAGAACCTTTCCATAAGACTTGAGACACAGTTCTGTTCATCAGACAATGCTGCACCGCTGTTTCCGGAGGTTATGGACATTCAGCCTAAACACAGACTGATGCAGAGTATGGAATACGAAAAAATGAAATTCCTTTATTCTGAGTCGGAAGAACAAATACAGGAAGAAAACGAAGATATGGAATTTGGAGGAATGCAGATGTGATTAACAGAGAAGAAATTTCGAAGAATATACAAAGATTACTGCAGGGATATGCCGATACAAGCAATGATATTAAGGTGACGATCAGAACTCCGAAAGAGGTCGATGTTTATGTTGACGGAGAACTCTTTAATACATACTTGATTGAGGAAAAGAAATTCAAAAACAACATTGTTCAGTCTCGAAAAAAGGATGATGATTTCAAGATTACAATTATTCTTTCAAGAGATGACCTTGCAGAAAGAAAATCACAATATATAGGAGCAGAATTGCAGCTCCCGGCAACAGAAAATGAAATCAAAGATGCCTTCGAAAGAGCAAGAATCAATAACGAGAATCAGCACTACACAATGAAAGAGTGCAGGTTATACGGATTTGACCTTGCTGTAGATTTGAAGGCAGAAACTATAGACCTTTCAAAGCTCAACTATCTTGCAAAGGTAATGAGCAGATTCTCCATCTATGAGCATAAGCAGTTCAGAGGATACATGGAAAAGAAAGGTCTTTCTCTTTTGGATATTAACAGTCTTATCAATAATGCATACAATCTGGACAAGTGTGAAATCGTTGACGGAATATACGATGCTGAATCACTTGGAAGAATGTATGTTGATAACGGAATGCTTGATTGGATGATTTCCTTGCCAAAAGAAGCATGGAATTTTCTTGACTATAAAGCAATAGGCGAAAAGATCAGAGCAACTGAAGGTGGATTATTCACCGAAGACGGATACTTTACCTGCAATGATAAGGAATATGCCGAAGTCTATGACGGAGAGCATTTCCCTGAAACCTTTGAGGATGACAAGTACATATTCAAACTGCTTATCGAATCAAAGGATGGCGAGGTTAAAGATTGGCTTGTGCTTCCTGCATCGAAGGAAAGCAAGGCGAATTTCTTAAAACAGCTCGGTGCAGATTCCTTTGATGACTGTATGCTTATGGCAGTTCAGAGCATGGAATCAACAATTCCTATGTGTATAAAGGACCTGTCTCAACTTGGACTTTTGAATTCTCTCGCTCACAGAATGAGAGATATGGAAAGAACAGGCGAGCTTGCAAAATACAAAGCAGTTATTGAGGGCTTTGGATGTGCTGCCCTTGACGAAGCCATAGCCTATGCAAACAGAATGCAGGATTTTGTCTTATATCCCGAATCATCTTCCGCAATTGAATATGCAAAGGATATATATGATGAAACCTTTGGAGGAATAGTCCCTGAATCTTTCTCAAAGCATTTTAACTTTGCCTCATACTCCGTTGAACTGATGAACACCGAAAAGGTAGCAGTTACCGAATACGGAGTTATTAAGGATAAGGCAGACAAGAAAGATACATTTACTCATGATGAGAAGGTGTAATACAAAATGAGGAGGTGTGGACATGAAATCTATTAATATAACAAAGGAGGGTATATTAGAGTATTACGGCAACAGAGTAGGTTATGTAAAGAATGATACTGCCTTCGTAGACGAAATGTTTAAAAAGGCAGATATTGCAGATTTTCTTGGAAAAGAAAACGGTTTTAAGATCGAGTGGCAAAAGGATATTTACGACAGGTTGATTAAGGGCGAAATAACGAACCCGGAGCAGATAGCACTCAAAAACTGCCGTCTGTATCAGTTAAAGTCAACCACAAATGTCCGAATGCGGTTCATAGGATATAAAGAACTCAAAGAGAGGGGATTCAGAGAACCGAATGTGGCAGATTACAAGGTTGTTTATGATGGCAATGTCGGAACAAACGACCTTGAAGGAATATATGACCGATTTGACGGACCAAACAAACCCGAAGGCTTTACCGAGGGCGGTATATATATTTCCGATGTCATTGAACTCTATGATGATAACTCAAGTGAGTTCTACTATGTTAACCCTACGAGCTTTGAAAAGCTTATGCACTTTGATGAACCGAAAATGACCGCAGAACAAAAGATTGACAAGCCGAAGGAAAGTATGCCCGAAAGACTTCAAAACAGGCAATTTGAGGCTGTTAAAGCCACAGAACCTGAAACTATGAAGATTGATATGGCAGAACCCGAACAAAAACCTGCAAACGAGGCTGAAGAAAACAATACACCTTCCGAAAAGGAAGAAAGCTTTCAAGTCGAAACCTTCAAAATCACAATGTAGCAGCATGAGATTGAAGGGAGGTGAGACAGATGAAATTGGAAGCCAGAATCTCGGCAATTATTGCTGATGAGAAACTGAAAGCATACGCAAGTGTGTGCATTGATGATGCCTTCCTGATTAAAGGCATTAAGGTTGTAGACGGTATTCACGGCAGATTTGTCGCAATGCCGAGCAGAAAAACTCGCACAGGAGAGTTTAAGGATGTATGCTTCCCCGTGAAGAAAGAAGTCCGTGAAGAACTCGAAAAGGCGGTTTTAGATGCGTATTCTAAGAAATTGGAGGAAATGTGATATGATGAAGTTTAAAAACAAAATTATACTCGCAAAAGAAAACCTCAAGAAGAGGTTTCGTGACAAAAGCGGTCAGGGTGCAGTTGATACAGCAATCATCGTGCTTCTTTCCGTGGTTCTTGGTGCTTTGCTCCTTGCAGGACTTTATGCACTTATGGATGACACGGTGCTTCCTACTCTGACACAGAAGATTCAGGAAATGTTCAATTACTCGAACTGATGAAATACTTCGCCGTACTATGCATCCTGTTATTCGCATCGGTAACTGATTACAAGAAAAGGGTGGTCCCATACATATACATCATATTGTTGATACTAACGGCACTGATAGACTTTAGAGCATCAAATATGCTCGGTTGTCTTTTATCAGTGCCGTTTTATTTTGCCCAAAACGAGGGCAGATGTATGGGCGGCGGTGATGTTTTAATAGTCGCTGCTCTTGGCTTTTCTTTGGGTTTAGCGCCAACCCTCGTTGCCGTGATAATAGGGTGCATTGTTTTTATAATAGCAGGTCTCGTTTCAGAGATTAAGAAGGGAAAGGGGAAACAACTCTTTCCCTTCGTTCCTGCACTGACAATCGGATATATTGTAAACACAGTTTTGGAGGTGTTAATTTGAAATTTCTTGAAGTGTTTAAAAACAGAACCGTACTCGGAATTACCTGCATTGTTCTGGCCTTGATAATGTGCTTTGTAGTTTCTCCGCTTATAAGCAGAACAAGCAACAAGACAATAGATGTGGTAAGAGTTACGGCAGATATAAAAAGCGGAGATGAGATTACAAAGGAAATGGTAACAGAGGTTAAAATGACAAGCACCAATCAGCCTGAAAATGTCATTGAAGATGCAAAATCCGTAATAGGAAAATATGCAACGATGGATATGACCAAAGGCGATTATGTTCTGAAAAACAAGATTGCAGATACTCCCTATGTGGAGAACACATATCTTGCAGGTCTTGACGGAACAAACAGAGCAATGTCAGTTACCATCAAATCCTTTGCAAACGGTCTTTCGGGAAAACTGAAATCAGGAGATATTGTATCGGTAATAGCACCTGACTATAAGAAGACAGGCATAACTGAAATCCCTCTTGAATTACAGTTTGTTGAGGTAATTGCCGCAACAACAAAAACCGGAAGCGATGTTGATGAGGAGTTTAATGAAGAATCAGAACTCCCAAGCACAGTAACACTTTTAGTGTCTGAGGATCAGTCAAAAATGCTTGCTGACCTTGAAAAGACAGGCACTATTCACATGTCGCTCGTATATCGTGGTGACAGAAAAACCGCAGAAGAATTCCTTAAGAAACAAAAGGAACTGAACGAACAGCTAAAAGCCGAAGCAGAAGGCACAGCAAATCCTGAAGGCGAAAATGCTGAACAGACAGGAGAAAGTGAGGCGGTAGGAGATGAGACACAGTGATAACCGTGTCCTTGCAGTATGGGGATCGCCCTCGTGCGGTAAGACAACTATAGCCGCAAAGGTGGCAAATTATATTGCTAATAAAGGCTTTGATGTAGCACTTTTATTATGCGACACAGATGCTCCGCCGCTTCCTCTTTTAGTTCCGCCATCAGAGATTGAAACAGAAAAATCTCTCGGCAGTATATTAGCTGCAGCGAAAATAACAGAGAGCTTGGTGATGCAAAACTGTATCACATTCAAGAAGAATAAGCATATCATGGCACTTGGTCTTATGAAAGGTGAAAATAGCTTTTCATATCCGAAATATACTCAGGTTCAGGCAAAAGAACTGATTGATGTATTAAAGGACATAGCAGACTTTGTCGTGATAGACTGCTCTTGCCATCTGTCCGATGACATCCTTTCAACGATGTCGCTCATTGAGGCAGATTGTGTACTAAGACTTATAAACTGCGATTTGAAATCAATCTCCTATCTTTCCTCGCAATTACCCCTGCTTGCAGACAGCAAGTTCAGGAGCGATAGACAGCTTAAGGTTGCAAACGATGTGAAGAGCATACATTCAAGGGAGAACATTGAGCAGATTATAGGCGGTGTATCGTTCACCATTCCGCATAGCGATTTAGTAGAAAAGCAGTACCTTGAAGGAGAACTGCTGAAGAATACACCGGAGAAAAGAGAAAGCAAAGAGTTCCGTGTGATGATAGAAGATATCGCAGAGGAGGTGTTCGACCTTGATTAATCAGAATACTTCCCACGATTTATTCTTCGCACCGACTAAGATAAGCGACTTCCCAAGTGTGCTTGAAGAGGTACAGGAGCATATATCTCAAAATTATGCTTCGCTTCTTCTTGAAACAGATAAACATGCCGCAAAGGAACAGATAAAGTTCCAGATAAAAAAGTATCTTGCAGATAAAAGACTCAGTGCTGACGGAATGTCAGAGGATGAGCTTGTCGACAGGTTGTATACCGAAATGGCAGAATACTCATTCCTTACAAAGTACATATTCAGCAAAGGCATTGAGGAAATAAACATAAATGCCTGGAATGATATTGAAGTGTACTATTCAGGAGGTAAGAAAGAGAAGCTTGACGAACACTTTGACTCTCCGCAACATGCAGTAAATGTTGTGAGAAGAATGCTTCATGCATCCGGGATGGTTCTCGATAATGCGGCACCTGCTGTCCTTGGAACACTTACAAAAAACATTCGTATTGCGGTTCTTAAAGCACCGGTTGTAGATGAAGATGCAGGTGTAAGTGCTTCTATCCGTATTGTAAATCCTATGAACTTTACAAAGCAGGATTTGATAGACTACGGAACGGCAACAGCACCGATGCTTGACTTCTTGTCTTTACTTATAAGATACGGTGTCAGCGTCTGTGTAGCCGGAGCAACAGGCAGTGGTAAAACCACAGTTTCAGGATGGATGCTTTCAACTTATCCTGAAGATAAACGAGTGTTTACAATCGAAAGCGGAAGCCGAGAGGTATCGCTCGTTAAAGAGAAAGACGGTAAGGTCACAAACAGTATTGTGCATACACAGACCAGGCCGTCAGAAAACGAATTGCAGAACATCACACAGGTAAAGCTTTTGGATATTGCGATGCGTTTCCATCCAAGCCTGATATTTGTAGGCGAGATTAGAGATGCAGAAGCATTTGTTGCACAGGAAGCTAGCCGAACAGGTACTCCTGTATTAACCACTATCCATTCAAACTCCTGTGAAGCAACCTATCTCAGAATGGTAACACTTTGTAAGAGAATGTTTGATGCAGCAGACAAAACGCTGTATGACCTTGTAACTGAAGCTTTCCCGATTATAGCTTATGAAAAACAGCTTGAAAACGGAGAGCGAAAGATTATGGAGATTATGGAGTGTGAAATCAAACCGGATGGAGAAAGGGTGTACAGAACCATTTACAGGTATAACATCAAAGAAAACTATTACGATGAAAACGGCAAACTTGTTATCAAGGGTGAGCATGAGTTTGTAGGCGAAATATCCGAAGGACTTAAAAAGCGACTTATTGAAAACGGTATGCCGCAGGATTGGCTCGATAGAATTTGCAGAGGGGAGGCGGTAGAGTGCTGACATTAAGATTATTTGCATTTATTGCGATGGTTACAGGCGTTCTGAAACTGCTTGATATAAGGCTTCTGGATTTATTCAAATCCGTATTTGACAGACCGAAATCAATCAGAGATCAGGTAAACGAAGTAACCAATAAGAAAAAGAAAAACTTCTTAAGACGAGAGGTTGAAGAAATAACCGAGATAATGAGAATGACAGGCAGGGAAGATAAAATCCCTGTTATTTTTATTGCCTGCGGTGTATTTGCCATAGCAGGTGCGGTCATTGCCTCGATGTTCAACAATGTCTACATGATACCACCTCTTGCAATCGGCATGATGTTTGTGCCTGTGTGGTATGTAAAACTCACAGCCAGTCATTTTAAGAAGGATGTATCGGAAGAACTTGAAACAGCCTTGTCGATTATAACTACTGCATATATCAGAAATGAAGATATCGTAACTGCGGTTGAGGAAAATATCGCATACCTTAATCCGCCGATAAAAGATGTCTTCACCGACTTTCTTGTACAGCTTAAACTGATCGATTCAGATGTGAATAAAGCAATAGCAGGTCTTAAAGACAAGGTGGACAACGATGTGTTCCATGAATGGTGCGATGCACTTATGCTTTGTCAGCAGGACCGAAGCTTAAAGACTACACTGACACCGATAGTTACAAAACTGTCAGATATCCGTGTTGTTAATTCAGAGCTTGAACTGATGTTGGCAGAGCCTCGTAAGGAGTTCATCATAATGGCACTTCTGGTAATTGCGAATATACCGATAATGTACTTCCTGAATAAAGACTGGTACGATGTACTGATGCACACCGCAGTCGGCAAGATAATACTTTCGGTTGATATAGCCGCAATCTTTATATCCACAGCCTTTGTGGTGAAACTTACAAAACCAATAGAATTCAAGAGGTGATGATAATGGAAAAGAAAAAAGAACAACTTTGCCCGACTTGCCTTACGGGAATGAACTCCGTAAAGCTTGATCCGCGCGAGCCTTTCTGTCCTTTCTTTCACCTTCATAGTGGAAACGGATGTGCCGGATATAAACCATTAGCAGGAGGTGTTTCAAAATGAGATATATAATCCTTTTGTTAGGATTTGCATTCGGTCTGTATTTCATAATTGCAGACAGACTTAAAATTCCGTATCTTAAGGCATCAAAGGCCATAATGAATATGGGAAGAACGGACCGAAAACTCACAACGGTCATTGAGGCAGTGATAATGGATTTAAGCATTAAACTGTCAAGATTTATTCCTATGGACAGATACAGAAAAAACAGACTGTCGGCAACGCTCAAAGCAGCAGGAATAAGTATGACACCAGAATGCTATCAGGCACATGCGATTATTAAGGCATTGGCAGTAGGACTTTTAATACTGCCATGCCTTTTAATATTTCCGCTTATGTCTGCAGCGGTGTTAATTCTTGCAGTGTTAGTTTACTTCAAGGAGATACAAAAAGCCGAAAAGCATATGGAAACAAGAAGAGAGGAAATTGAAACCGAGCTTCTAAGATTTGTTTCAACAATAGAACAAGAGCTTCTGTCAACAAGAGATGTGCTTTCAATTTTGGAGAAATTCAAAAAGAACACAACTCCGGCATTTGCGGATGAACTTGGAATCACTTGTGCTGATATGCGTTCAGGCGGTTATGAGGTAGCACTCATGCGAATGGAAGCAAGAGTCAATTCGCCTCAGCTTTCGGATGTTGTGAGAGGGCTTATATCCGTAATCCGAGGAGATAACGGAACGATGTATTTCCAGATGCTCTCTCATGATTTTAAACAAATAGAACTTCGTAAGCTGAAAGCAAAAGCACAGAAGGTACCCGGAAAGATAAGGGTATTCTCAATCATAATGTTGATGTGCTTCCTTGCTACATATCTGATAGTAATTGCATATCAGGTAATCAGATCAGTCGGAGTGATGTTTTAGGAGGTGTAACCAGTGAAATACAGAGGTTTCTACATAGATGAAACTGAAACAACAGATGTCCTAAGACCGACCGAGACAGGCTCAGAAAAGTGTGATGGTATATGGTTTCGATTGTATGCCGACTCCGATTACGGCATTCAAATAGATGACTTTATAGGAGCATACGGACACGAAATTGAAAGCTCCGAAGAGAGTGTCGAGCAGTTTGTCAAAGGATACATTGATCAGTATTATGCAGAGTATAAAAAACAGCAATTCCGTTTGCTGTTAGAAAAGGACTATAAAGACTTTGTATACGATGTCAAACAGTTCAGTGAGGACTTTGATATCATTGACGATGCAGAACAGATTGCCAATATGAAAAAGGCATACGAAAACATCAAAAATCTCGACTCAGTGTCTCTTGAAGATATGGAATATCTTGTGACAATAAGAAGACCTTTAGAAACAATATGCAATTCTTTTTCAGCAGATGATAACCAATTCGTCAAAGAGTTCAGCGAATGCATTAAGGAAGTAGCACAGGAGAAAAGATGCAACTACGGTATGATTGATGAATACGAAAATGCAGAGGAAAAGGATATCACAGAAAATGAACCGACAGAGTCTGCAGGAATGACAATGATGTAGGAGGTGTAACAGTTGACCAGAGAAGAATTTTTTTACGACAGAATAAAACGAGAATTTGATGATTATATGGAAAGGATTCGTGAATGGGACAGCGAAGAGGTTATAAATAATGCAGAATACATTGGTGACTATAAAAGAATTTACGAATACCTTATGAGAGATAA
>JAFTUP010000261.1 GCA_017466205.1 Clostridia bacterium | reverse complement strand
ATAATCGTAATTGAAAGTTGAAAGTTGAAAACGGAAAACGTCGGAACTGCGTTGCAATTGTAATAAAATCAGCGTCGCAGATACTCGCCTACCGGCTCAGACAGTGCTAATTCGGCATCCACTGGATGCCCGCACCCCTTCATTTTACACTTTCCGTTTTCCATTTTACACTTCATCGATAAACTCCGATTTGTTAACAGGATGACCTGCTACGCATAAATATGCTTTTTGTATCATATAAATTATGCAAAGGAGGTTTGTTTATGACAGACGATAAAAAGGTTATCAAATTGCCTCACAGCATAATTATGGAGGACAGAAAAAAGCTTTCAGTTTCAGGAGTTACGGATATTCAGTCCTTTGACGAGCAGACAATAATCGCAGAAACTGATATGGGGGAGCTGACAATCCGCGGTTGGAATCTTCATATAACACGGCTTAACCTTGAACAGACCGAGCTTATGGTTGACGGTGAAATTTCCTCACTTACATATACTGATGTGCGACCTCAGGCTAAAGGCTTTTTCGCAAAGGTGCTGCGATGACTGATTACCTATACGGTCTGAGTCTTGCAACACAAACCAAAAGCTTTCTGCTCTCTTTAGGACTTGGTTTTATAATGGGGCTTGTTTATGATGCTTTCAGAATAATCCGACTGTCTGTTTCGGATAAAAAAATTGCAATTATAATTACAGACATTCTCTTTTCAATAATCTTTTGCCTATGCTTTTTCATTTTTCTTATAACAGTTAATGAAGGACAATTCCGTTTCTATCTGCTTCTCGGAACAGGAATCGGATTTGCAATATACTATTTTTCTGTTGGCGCGATAATTTTCTCTTTCAGCAGGATGCTAACGGATTTTATAAAAAAGTGGACTAAAAGATTTTTTGCTGTTTTACTTTTTCCTTTCAGGTGGATTTTTAGTAGAATGAAAAGTCTTATCGACAAAAAACTTGAAAAAAGTCGAAAAATAACCAAAAAACTTAAAAATAAATCAAAAACCCTCTTGAAACTGAACAGACACTTGTTGTATAATTTAAATGTTAAAAAGCGATTTCGGGTAAATGGCGGTTCTGAGAAAGAGAAGGAGTGATTCCAATGGCTAATTCAAAAACAAAGGCACCAAAGCGTAAACAGACAAAAAGCTTTATCCTTACTTTAGCTCTCGTTTTGTTAGTGGGCTATTTTGTAATTACTATTGTTGGACTTCAGCTTTCTATCAAGGAACGTCAGGATGTTCTGGAACAGAAAAAATCTGCTTATGAGGAACAGCTTGAGCAGAACGAACGTCTTCAGGCTATTGTTGACAATGAGGATAAGAGCGAATATATGGAGCAGATTGCTCGCGAGAAGCTCGGCTTCATCAAGCCTAACGAAAAAGTGTTCTATGACGTAACTCCCGGAGTGTAATTTAGGAGGATATGCGGGTTTATGCAAATTGACATCGGTTCAGTCCACGAGGGTACAGTTACCGGTTTAACAAAGTTCGGAGCTTTTGTAAAGCTTGAGAACGGTGCATCAGGTATGGTACATATTTCTGAGGTTTCAAATGAGTATGTAAGTGAAATCTCGGAGCATCTTTCAGAGGGCGACAAGGTTAAAGTTAAGGTTATTGAGATTAACGAAAAGGGTAAAATCGGCCTTTCTATTAAAAAGGCATTACCACAGCCCGAAAAACCAAAGGTACAAAAGCCTAAAAGAGAAAATCACAATAATCGTGGCTGGAAAGGAACTCCTCAGCAGGATTCTTCAGCTCCAATGTCTTTTGAAGATATGATGGCGAAGTTCAAGGCTCAGAGTGAGGATAAAATGAGCGACCTTAAGAGAAGCTCTGACAAACGTGGCGGAAATACCGGTTATCGCAGAGGTCCTAAGCAATAATTATCAGGGGGCAGGAATACTGCCCTTTATATATTTGGTGAGATTATGAGAGAAATCAGTTGTGTTCAGATTGTTGAGGCTGTAAAAGAGCTTTGTATTTCTGCTAACAAAATTCTTCCTGACGATTTGGTAAAATGCATTTCCTGTGGCTATGAAAATGAGGAACAGGAATTACCGAAATCCGTAATGAATGATTTGCTTGAAAACCTGAAATGTGCAAAAGAGCTTGATATTCCAATCTGTCAGGATACGGGTATGGCGGTTGTGTTTGCTGAAATCGGTCAGGATGTGCATATCGTTGACGGTAGCTTTGAAAAAGCAGTAAATGAAGGTGTTCGTCAAGGGTATTGTGACGGACTTTTGCGAAAGTCAGTCGTTGCTGACCCGATGGAGAGAGTGAACACAAACGATAACACTCCTGCAATTATCCACACAAGAATTGTTGACGGTGATAAAATCAAGTTGACCGTTGCACCAAAAGGCTTTGGCAGTGAAAATATGAGCAGAATCAAAATGTT
>JAFTUP010000260.1 GCA_017466205.1 Clostridia bacterium | reverse complement strand
GGCCAATAAACAAAATATTAACTTTATGCGCTGTGGCACGCTGAAAGGGATTCGAACCCCCGACCCTCTGCTTAGAAGGCAGATGCTCTATCCAACTGAGCTATCAGCGCTGGAGCGGGTGATGGGAATCGAACCCACACGACCAGCTTGGAAGGCTGGGATTCTACCATTGAACTACACCCGCATTTCAAATGCTTGATTATTTTAGCACAATGAGATACCTTTGTCAAGAACTTTTTATGCTTTATTTCAATATTTCCTGAATTATTTTTTTGTTGTTTCAGTCCGTTATTTTACTCACTATTATATTTACAAAATTAATATTAAATGATAAAATATACGCAATCTGATTTTATCTTTCCAGGAGAATTATTATGAACAAAAATAGATTAGCAAAAACACCGCCAATGGGCTGGAACAGCTGGGACTGTTACGGTGCAGCAGTAAACGAAGAACAGCTTATGGGAAATGCTGAATATATGGCAAAGTATCTTAAGGACTATGGTTGGCAGTATGTTGTCTGCGATATTCAATGGTATGAGCCGAAGGCAAAGGATAACAACTACAACAACTTTACTGAGCTTTGTATGGATGAGTATTCTCGTCTTATTCCGGCAGAAAATCGTTTCCCATCATCAGCAAACGGTGCAGGATTTAAGCCGATTGCAGATAAAATCCACGCAATGGGACTTAAATTCGGCATTCATATTATGCGAGGCATTCCTCGTCAGGCAGTGCATCAGAATACTCCTATTTTAGGAAGTGACAAAACTGCACGTCAGGTTGTTCACCATTTTTCAGTTTGCCCTTGGAATACTGATATGTATGGTATGTACACTTGCGAAGGAGCACAGGCTTACTATGATTCGATTTTTCAGATGTATGCAGAATGGGGAATTGACTTTGTTAAGGTTGATGACATCTGTGTAACAGAATTCAGGAAATGGGACAATCCTTATTCAGCTCGCGAAGAGGTTGAAATGATTAGAAAAGCAATCGACAAAACAGGCAGAGATATAGTTTTAAGTCTTTCACCGGGACCTGCTGAATTATCTGTTGCTGACCACCTTTGTGAATATGCTAATATGTGGCGTCTTACAGGGGATTTCTGGGATCAGTGGGACAAGCTCTATGAAATGTTCAATAAATGTGAAAAATGGGCTCCTTATGTAGGTGAGGGCTGTTGGCCTGACTGTGATATGTTACCTCTTGGTAATTTATCAAGAAACGGTACTTGTCACGGACCACAGGACAGATATACTCAATTCACTAAAGACGAACAAATCACATTGATGACACTCTGGTCAATTTTCCGTTCTCCGCTTATGTTTGGTGGTGAAATGAGAAATAACGACGAGTGGACACTCTCGCTTATGACAAATGAAGAAGTTATTGATGTGAATCAGAATTCTCACGGTGGTAAGCAGGTTGAACGTGACGAAAACATAGTTATCTGGACTGCAGTTTCTTCTGATAATAAGCCGCTCGTTGCAGTTTTTAATGTTTCTGCTGAAGACAAAGAATTTACAGTTGATTTGACAAAATATGATTTGTCAGGTGAATATACTCTTCGTGATTTATGGAAAAAAGAAGATGTTGCTCAAATCAAAGATACATTTACTTGCACAGTGAATTCTCACGGAGCAAAACTTTTTAAACTAATATAAAATGTAGGGCGGGGGCTTGCTCCCGCCGAATAAATATAAGTGGCTAAAAACAATGCTCAACATTATAACGGGGCGAACAGGAAGCGGAAAAACTCGACTTATCAGGTCAATGGCAAGAGATATTGCTGTAAATGATGCCAACAAAGCAGTAATTATCGTGCCTGAACAGTTTTCATTTGAAACTGAAAAAGGAATGTTAGAGCTTCTTGGAAATGAAAAAATAAATAATGTTGAAGTCTTAAGCTTTTCTCGTTTTGCGGAAAGGCTTTTGTCCCAATACGGCAAATTAAATAAACGAACTGCTGATGACGGTATCCGTGCAGTTTTAATGAGTCGTACCATTGAAGCACTTGAAGATAAGCTGTCAGTTTTCAGCAGATATAAAAAGCATCCTCAGCTAATCAGCGAAATTCTTGATTTTCACCGTGAGATAAAAAAATGCGGTATTGCTAATGACAAATTAGGTGAGCTTTCAGCTGCTGTAAAAAAGTCATCATTTTCATCAAAGCTTAATGAACTTTCACTTATTTTCAATTGCTATGATGCTATGCTTTCACAGAGCTTTAATGACAGCAGCGACCACTTGAATATGCTTTACGATTTGCTTTTTGATGCAGAATATTTTAAGGGTAAGACTGTTTTTCTTGATGCATTTTCAGGCTTTTCAGGTCAGGAATATAAGATAATCGAACAGATTATGCGACAGGCTGATGATGTATTTGTCACATTTTGTTGCGATACATCAAAAAATAATGACCGATATGAATTGTTTTATAATGCAAATGCTGAAATTAAAAAACTTAAAGCAATTGCGAATAAAATGAACGTGAAAATTGCACCTGAAAAGGTATTGTATTCAAAGAAAGAGTACAAAAAAGGCGAGCTTAATTTCCTTGAGGAAAATATTTTTTCAACTGACAGCAAGATTTTTGAAGAAAACGCAGATGCAATTACGGTTATTCCTTGTAGAACAAAAACAGAGGAATGTCAGGTTGTAGCTGCGGAAATTAAAAAGTTAGTAAGAACAGAAAATCTTCGTTATCGTGATATTGCAGTTATTGTCCGTAATGAAGAAACATATAAAAAAGACTTGGCATCAGCATTCAGAAAGTATGATATTGACTGCTTTCACGATAACCGTCAGCCTGTGGACAGTCAGCCTCTTGTTGTATTTTTAAAATGCCTTCTTCAAATTCTCGTTAAAGGCTTTGACACCGAAACTGTTTTAAGACTTCTTAAAACACAGCTTTATGGCTTTACGGTTGAGGAAATCGGAGCCTTAGAGGACTATTGCCTTATGTGGAAGTCAGGCTGGAAAAATGAATGGACAGAAAATCCTAAGGGACTTGGTGAGGATTTCAATGAGGATGCAGAAGAACAGCTGAAAAGCCTCAATTCGTTGCGAGAACGCGTTGCAGCACCGATTTTATCATTAAAAGGCAAAATCATAAACGCAGACGGTAAGACAATTTCAGAGGAATTATTCAGCTTTTTAAGAAGAGCAGGCATTGACGAAAACTTAAAGAAATTCACGTCATTTTTAAATGAAAGCGGTGAGGTGGATTTAGCACTTGAGCAGGGTCGAATCTGGAAGCTTCTTACTGAAATATTTGACGGACTGTATTTTGCTCTCGGTGACACGGAAATCTCACTTGAACGCTATGCAGAGCTTTTCAACATACTTGTTTTATCAAAGGACATTGGTGTAATTCCTAACGGTATGGATGAGGTTATTATCGGCAGTGCTGACAGAATCCGTGCATCAGCACCAAAGGCAGTTTTCCTTATGGGTGTAAACACAGGCGTGTTCCCGGGAGAAAGCTCATCAGGTGTTATTTTTAACGATACTGAACGCTGTGAACTTATAAAAAAAGGACTTCCTATTATCAGTAACCTTGAATATAACAGTGTCAGCGAAACCTTTATTGCGTATCACGCTTCAACTCTTGCAACTGATAAGCTTTATTTAACATACTCTGCACTGGGTAGCGATTCATCCTCATTGACACCGTCAGAATTGGTTACCGAGGTTTTGAAGCTGTTTCCTCATTGTAATGTAAGAAAAGAAAACACAAAGCTTGATTTGATTGAAAGTAGAAATTCAGCATTTTCAGTTATGGCAGGTGAGTCTGTCAGCGGTTCTGATTTATGCGAAACTCTGAAGACATATTTCAATGAAAATCAGGGTGCAGATGAGGTGCTTAAAATCTTAAAAGCAACTGAAAAGGACTTCTGTATTTCAGATAAGGAGCTTGCAACTGAATTTTTCGGCAGGAATATGTATATGTCTGCTTCAAGAATTGAAAAATTCTATAAATGTCCTTTCAGCTATTTTTGTGAATACGGTATTAAAATCAAGCCTCGACGTGAAGCAGAGGTTGATGCTGCACTCTACGGAACTGTAATTCACTATGCTTTAGAGCAATTTTTATATAACAATAAAAAAGCTGATGTAAGCAAAATGAGTGAGGCTCACATCAGAGAAAAAAATAACGAAATTATCGACGGATATATCGAGAGTGAAATGGGTGGTTACGAAAATAAAAATGCCTCATTTATGCGAACAATCCGTATGATTAAGGATACTGCATTCAGCATTGTTCTTCGACTTGTTTCTGAATTTTCACTATGTGAGTTCACACCTGTTGACTTTGAATTGAAAATCGGTCCTGACGGTGATGTTCCGCCTTATGAAATAAATCTTCCCGACGGTGGGTTTGTAAAAATCGTGGGTAGTGTAGATAGAGTTGATGCTTACAAAACACCTGACAACACATTCTTGCGTGTTGTAGATTATAAAACCGGCGGCAAGGATTTTCAGCTTGGTGAGGTCTTTTACGGACTTAATATGCAGATGCTCATTTATCTTTTTGCAATATGGGAAAACGGTAGGGAGTATTATAATAACAACATTATTCCTGCAGGTGTGCTGTATTTTCAGGCTAAAAATTCAAAGCTTACAGGTGATAAAATAGACAGAAATTCAGAGAAAAAAGAAGCTTTGTCCTATATTTCGTCACAGCACGCTATGGACGGAATGATTCTTAATAACCTACAGGTTTTTGAGGCTATGGATAAAAGCTTTACAGGTACATTTTTACCGGCCTCCTATGACGAGAAATCAGGCTCGTTAAAGGGCAAGGTCATTTCATTGAAGTCTCTTGAAAACCTAAAAAAAGTTGTGGATGCTTCAATTAAAAAAATGGCAGAGGACCTGCAGAGTGGTTATATATCTGCCCTTCCTGTGGAAGATGGCTGTACCTGGTGCAGCTATAAAGACGTGTGTAAGCGTGAAGCTGATGACAAAATCAGAGAGATGAATGTTCTGAAATTTGACGATGCAATACAGGTGTTAAGGAGTGAGGACAATGGCGAGAAACTGGACTGAAGCACAAAAACGTGCGATTGATTCGAGAAACGGTACTGTTCTTGTGTCTGCTGCTGCAGGTTCAGGTAAAACTGCTGTCCTGGTTGAACGTGTCATTCAGCGTATTACTGATACTCAAAATCCTGTAAATGTTGAAGATTTGCTTGTTGTTACCTTTACAAAGGCTGCGGCTGCTGAGATGAAGGAGCGTATTGCAAAGCGACTTTCAGAGCTTATTCGTGAACAACCGCGTAACCAATTTTTAAAAAGACAAAAAATGTATCTTTTCAATGCACAGATTTCCACAATGGACAGCTTCTGTGGAAAGCTTGTTAAAGAGAATTTTGAAAAAGCAGGTATAGCTCCTGATTACGGAATGCTTTCTGATGTGGAGCATGATTTGCTCAAAAGAGAAGTTTTGAGTGAGGTTCTTGAAAAGCTCTATTCACGACCTGAAAGTGAAACTGAGGACTTTTTAAAGCTTTTTTCAAACGGCAGAAGTGATTACAGCCTTACTGAGTCAATTCTCTCATTATATGATTTTGCAATGGCATCACAAAACCCTCTGCAATGGGTTGAAAACACTTTTTCTGATTACTTTGAGGATTTGCCAATCCATAAAACAGGGTGCGGTAAATATTGCCTTGAGCGCTTAAAGGAATTGATCTTGTATGTTCAGCTTAAAGCCGAGGATATAATAGACGATGCACCTGAAAACAGTAACCTCAAGGGTGCAATTATAAATGATTTAGCTCCTGTTCAGTCAGAGCTTGGAGCAATTTTAAAGCTTATTGATGAAAGTCCTGAAAAATGGGATGAGATTATGACTCATATCTGTTCCTTGAAATTCGGCAGATTTCCGAGTATTCCGAAAGAGGAAAAGGACTGTTATTATGAAGACATTAAGGGTCGTCGTGACGGAATTAAAAAGTATTTTTCTGTTATGAGCTCAATATTCGTATGTACAGAAGCGGAATATCAAAGCGATATGGAGTATCTTCGTCCCATAATGATGCTGTTAAAGGATATTGTTGTTGACTTTATCACTCTTCTGCAGCAGAAAAAGCAGGAGAGCAATACATATTATTTTTCAGATATTCTTCATTTTGCATTGAAAATCCTTGTGAATTTCAATGATGACGGTACATACACAAAAACTCAGCTTTCAAATGAGCTGTCAGACTCCTTTGCTGAAATTTTAATTGACGAGTTTCAGGATACAAATGAGGCTCAGGACACTCTTTTTACGGTAATTTCAAAGGATAATTCCAACAAATTTATGGTTGGTGATGTAAAACAGAGTATCTATCGCTTCCGTCAGGCAATGCCTGAAATATTTATGGGCTATAAGGACTCGTTTCCTGAATTCTTAGGAGACAATTATCCTGCAACAATTAATCTTGATAAAAATTTCCGTAGCCGAAGTGGTATTCTCGAAGGTATAAACTTTATTTTCGATTACATAATGACAAGAAAGCTTTGCTCCGTTGATTATAAAAACGGTGAGCAGCTGCGGTTTGGCGGAAATTATGATGAGTCTCAGGGTGCTGATGTGTGTGTTCACATTGTTGAGTCTGACAATTCCCGCGGTTCTGACCTTGTTGCAGAGGCTCGTCACATTGGTAATGAAATAAGAAGACTTGTTTCATCAGGTACTCTTGTGGGTAAAAAAGGTGAGGAAAGACCCATTAAATACAGTGACATCTGTATTCTTATGAGAGCAATTAAGGATAAAGCTGAAGTAGTTGCACGTGAGCTTGAAAATATGAATATTCCTGTTCACTTTACAAAGCAAGGCGGCTTTTTCGACAGTCGAGAGGTTGTAACCGTCATCTCAATGTTGAAAATTATTGACAATCCTGTTCAGGATGTACCGTTAGCTTCAGTTATGCTTTCACCTTTGTTCCCGTTTACTGAGGATGATTTGGCGAAATACCGTTGTGACAACAGAAAGGGCAACTTCTACAATGTGGTGAAAAGTCATTATGACAGTGACAAAAAGGTAAAGGACTTTATGGACTTGCTTTCATTATTGAGAACCTTGTCTGTTACAATGGATATCGGCAGTCTTATCCGCAGAATTTTTGAAGAAACCTCTTATGACAGTATAGTTGGTGCTATGGATAACGGTGAAAAGCGTATCCTTAACCTTGAATTGCTGATTTCCTATGCTGAAAATTATGAAGCAAACGGTGGCTCGGGACTTTCAGGCTTCATTCGTTATCTCGATAAAATCCGTAAAAACAATAAGGATTTGGAAAGTGCAAATGAAATATCAGAAAATGATGATGTTGTGCGGATTATGTCAATTCATAAGAGTAAGGGACTTGAATTTCCTGTTGTTTTCGTGGCAAACTGTGCATCATCAATCGGCGGAAATGACAAAAATAAGGTGCGGGTAAACAGAAAAGCAGGTATTGCCACACCACGATATTTTCCTGATTTGCATAAGGATTTTCCTACACTTCAATCAAATACAGTGAAGCTTTTTGAAAAACAGGAGGAGGTTGCCGAGTAGATAAGAGTGCTCTATGTTGCTATGACACGAGCAGAGGAAAAGCTTTATCTTATCGGCTCAATGTTCAATCCTCAGAAGAAAATAGCAGAGCTTTATTATAATTATTTCGGTAATTTTACGGATACTGCAGTTCCTCTTTCTTTATGTTCAAGCTATATGCAGTGGATTTTATTGGCACTTATGACTCATCCTGCATTTGATTTTCCTGAGCTTTTGTCCTGCTGTAAAAATCCTGACAGTCCTGAGCTTTACTTTGCTATTTATGAGAAGTGTCAGGAAACAGATGTTGTGGAAAAGGAAAAGCCTGAATATAATGTTGACAAGGATATTCTTGAAATTCTGAACAATCGACTTTCTTATAAATATCCTTATGCCGTGCTTACTGATATTCCCGTTAAATACGCTGCTTCAGCTATGGAAAAGGATGTTAAGCTTCAGTATCTTGCAAGTGAAGCACCGGCATTTTCAGGAGCAGGGGATTTGACACCTGCTCAGCGTGGTACTCTTGTCCACAGATTTATGGAAATTTGCGATATTTACAATTGCTCTGATATAAATGATGAAATCAGAAGACTTGTCCGAAACAACGCTTTTACTTCAAAAGAAGCAGAGTCAATTAATGTAGGCAGCCTGAAAGCATTTTTTGACAGCAGTCTTTATAAAAGGATTACAAGTGCCGAAAAATATGTACGTGAGCAGGAATTCAGTATGGTAATGCCTGTGTCACTTGTAAATGAAAATCTGCCTGAAAGCGTAAGTAACGAAAAGGTTATTGTTCAGGGTGTAATTGACGGACTTATAATCAATGGTGATACAGGTGAAATCGTTGACTATAAAACTGACAGAGTTTCAACTGAACGGGAGCTTTTGGAAAGATACAGTGAACAGATGAAAATGTATAAGAGCGCAGCAGAGGAGTGCTTCGGACTCCGAAATGTTACAATAACTCTCTATTCTTTCCATCTTTCAAAAGAAATTTCCTTAAAAGTTTAAAAAAATACTTGATTTTTTAATTTTGTTGTGATAAAATCTTTAAGCTATGTAAAT
>JAFTUP010000259.1 GCA_017466205.1 Clostridia bacterium | reverse complement strand
TTGGTAGGGCGGGGTCTTGACCCCGCCGATAAGTAACATGCGAACCAACAACGGCGGGGTCAAGACCCCGCCCTACCATATTCTCAAAAGAAATAGATAAACTCCGATTTGTTGTGATTTTCATTTTATATTTATAATATTGCGTTTTTTTATGAGCTGTGGTATAATGCGATTATATATTGGATTATTATGAGAAAATATGGAGTTTTTCAGAGAGGAGTGTGCATTTGTCTGTGGAAATACTTGATTTTCTTTACAATCAGATATATTTTATCGGTGTGCAGACGCTCCGTTACGGAAAACGCTTTTTCAGATGGCTGGTTGCGTTGCTTCTTAAACCTGTCAAGGCAATCGGCACACTGATTTTCACACTGTTTATTGTTATTGATAAGCACGCTCTGGGCACATTTCACAAGAGTCTTGATGAATTGAAAGCACTTTTTCGTGATGCTAAATCCGTTTCAAAAAAATCTAACGAAGATAAGAAAGAGAAAAAGTCAATTGGCAGCTTTGTTCATTATATTGGCGTGGCTTTGCGAAGATATAAGGGTGCATTTGTTTATGTTTTAAACTTTGCTTTACCGGCTTTTTCCTTTGTTTTCCTTTTGAATGTTGTGGGTTTTTGGAATGATGCTGCTTTTGCTCTTGAAATAAATTACAATGATGAAGTGATTGGTTATGTTCAGGATGAAGCTGTATATAAGGAAGCTCGCGAAATGGCTTATGAAAGACTTGATATTAACACAGCTTCTGTTACTGTTTCAAAGGAAGATGAAGAGGAATTTAAGCTGATTGACGATGCTGAATACAACATTAAGCTTGTTAAACGCGGTCAGATAAATGATGCTTCTGAAATTTGTGATAATCTTATTGAAAAATCTGATAACAAGATTACAAATGCCTGCGGTGTTTATGTTGATGATAAGTTCATCTGTGCTGTCAAGAATGAAACTGATGCACTCAGCGTTTTTGATTCAATTCTTGCTGAACACGAAACAGGCGAGGAAAATGTTGTTGTAAGCTTTGTAGAGAATATTGACTATGTTCAAGGCTTGTATCTTGACAGTGACAGTATTATCAAGGATGCTGAGTATTTGCAGAACAAGCTTAATTCAAACATTACTGAAGATAAATATTATACCGTTCAGGATGGCGATACAATTTTAGGAATTGTGCAGAAATGCGGTATCAGTACAGCACAGCTTTATAAGCTTAATCCTGAGCTCTCCGAGATTATCCGTGCAGGTCAGAAAATCCTCATAGCAAAGGCTAATGACTTTATTCACGTTCAGACAACTAAAACTGAATACAAGGAAGTTGAAGTTCCTTATGATACGATTACAATCAACACAAGCAATCTTTATGTGGGTGATAAGAAGACTGTAACAAAAGGTGAAAACGGACTTGAAAGAATTACTGAGCTTGTAACATATATCGGCGGTGAAAGATTTTCCTCAAAAGAGGTTTCGAGAGTAACTATTAAAGAAGCTGTCAGTGAAAAAATACAGGTTGGTACAAAGAAAAACCAGACAACTTCAAGCTCGTCAAGCTCATCAAAAGGAAAGCTCAGATGGCCGGCTATCGGTGCAACATCTGTTTCGTCACCTTACGGTAAGCGTGATTTTGGTGATGGCTGGCATGCAGGTATTGATATTGTCCGTCCAGGCGGAAGTATGGGCTGTACTGTTGTTGCAGCAGCTGCAGGAACCGTAACCTATGCAGGCTGGTACAATTCGGGCGGTTATACAGTTATGATTGACCACGGAAACGGTATGACAACAATGTATTGCCACATGCAGAATACTCTTAAAGTCCGTTCAGGTCAGAAGGTTGCAAGAGGACAGGCAATCGGAAACATCGGTGCTACAGGTTATGTAACAGGTCCGCATCTTCATTTTGAAGTGAAAATAAACGGTAAGAATGTCAATCCGGCATTGTATTTGTAAAAGAGGTGCAATATGGAAAAATTTATAATTGCAGGGCTAAAAACAAAGTATCATGTAAGATATGATTTTCTGCGTAAACGTTCAGAAGCGTATAAAGCAGATTTTAATGACGAAGAAGCAGAAATGATTATAGATGTAACAGATGAAATGCTCAAGAGTAAATATGAACAAGCTCCTCTGTTAGATATTGATAAGCATGAATATGTCTGGACAGGACAGCTGTTTAACAGAACTCTGCTTGAACATAACGGAATGATGGTACATTCATCTTGTGTTGAAAAGGACGGAAAGGCTTATCTTTTTTCAGCGGACAGCGGAACGGGCAAGTCAACACATACTCACCTCTGGCTCAAAAATCTTTCGGGAACAAGCCTTATTAATGATGATAAGCCGGCTCTCATTTTAGATGATGACAAATGGTATGCTTGCGGAACACCGTTTTCAGGTAAACACGATAAAAGTCGCAATGTTAAAATTCCTGTGAGAGCGATTGTTTTTGTTGAACGGTCAGAAACAAACTATGTTGAAAGAATTTCTGTTGCAGAAGCAACAAAGAGATTAATAAAGCAAACAATAAGACCTGTTGATATGTCCCTTGCATATAAAATGCTGGAAAAGGTGGATTTGCTTCTTTGTCGTGTTCCTGTTTTCTTGTTGCATTGTAATATGGATGATGAAGCAGCAATAGTATCATATAATGGTATAGAAAGGTTGATTAATGATGAAAATTAAAGACGGATACATTATGAAAGAGGTTGCAGGTAACAATGTTGTTATTGCAACAGGTGATGAACGAATAGATTTTCGTGGCATTATGATGTTCAATGAGGTTGGTGCAGCTGTATTTAATATGCTTGACGGTACAAACTCTGTTGACGAAATCGTTCACGCAATTTCAAAGGAGTATGAAGCACCATTTGAAACCGTTGAGGCGGATGTAAACAAGCTTATTGAAAAAATGAAAGCACATAATCTCATAGAGGAATAAGAGGATATCTTTATGAAGGATACATCCGTTTTAAAATGGATATATAAAAGCTGTGGGAAGCTCAATAAAGAGTGTGCGGCACTGATTGTGCTTAACGCTCTTGCTGCTGTGTGCACAACTATGTTTGCGTTGTCATCAAAGACGGTTATGGATAACGCACAGAGCGGAAACAAGGACGAGCTTATCAGGAATGTTATTATTCTCTTTGCGTTGATTGCAATTCAGCTTATTTCAAGGATTTCAGCATCTTTTATTGAAGCTGTCAGTCAGGGAAAGGCTGAAATTTCGCTTAAATCAATGGTGTTCTCAAGAATTATTCACGGAAAATATGCAGAATCAGTTGAAAAGCATAGCGGTGACCTTATGTCGAGGCTTACTTCTGATGTTTTGCTTGTAAGCGAACAGTATGTACATATTTTGCCTAATGCCGTTTCTATGGTATTAAGATTGGCTGTAACTGTAGTTGCTTTATATACAATTGATAAAAGATTTTTCCTAATGATTCTTGTATGCGGTGTGTTAGTACCATTCATAATTGGTTTTTCAAGAAGATATATTAAGGATTTACATCGAAAGGTCCGCGAAAAAGACTCAAAAGTCCGTTCTTTTATGCAGGAGATGCTGGAAAATCTCTTCGCTGTTAAGGTTTTTGGCATAGAAGATAAGATTATAAGTATGTCATTAAAACAGCAAAAGAGCTTTTATCGCGAGAAGGTTAAGAAAAAGGGTTTCTCTATTCTGGCAGGTATCGCTTTTTCAATGGCATTTGCAATCGGCTTTTTAATTGCAGTGGCTTATGGCTCTTACGGTGTCCTTAACGGTACAATGACATTTGGTTCAGTTGTTGCAATTATTCAGCTTGTTAATCAATTAAGAGCGCCTGCTGTGGGTATTACAGGTATTATTCCGTCGTTTTACGGAATGATTGCATCTGCACAAAGACTGATTGAAATTTCAGGCACAGAAAGTGAAGAGCTTGATTATCCTGAAATGAGTTACGATGAATTTGTAAAAATCAAGGTTCAGGATGCAACCTTTGGCTATAGGGATGAAAAGGTTATCAACAATGCAAGCTTTACAATCAACAAAGGTGAATTTATTGGTATCAAGGGTCCTTCAGGTGCAGGTAAAAGTACGCTTTTCAAGCTGATTACAGGTTTATATCCGTTGAATGACGGAAGTGCGGTTGTTGAGACCGTCAACGGTGATGTGGATTGTAAATATACAAAGAGACTGTTTTCATTTGTGCCTCAGGATAATATGCTTTTCAGCGGTACTGTCAAAGAGAATATTACAATTCTTAATCCTGATGCCACAGATGATGAAATCAGAAAGGCACTTGAAAATTCAGCAGCAGAATTTGCCTATGACCTTGACGGAGGACTTGATTTTGTTCTTGGCGAGTCAGGTGCAGGTGTTTCTCAGGGGCAGGCACAGCGTCTTGCTGTTGCACGAGCACTTCTTGGTAAAGGTAAGGTGCTTTTAATGGATGAGGCTACAAGTGCACTTGACAGCGAAACTGAAAAAACAGTAATGAAAAAGCTTAAGGAAAATAAGGATATTACAGTTGTTTTCATTACTCATCGCGAAATGGTATTGGAGGATTGCGACAGAATAATTACTGTTGCAAACGGAACTGTTTCAGAAAATTAACTGATAAAAAATTGCTCGCAGAAATTCTGTGAGCAAAATTTGTGTATATAGAAGGAATTTAAACAATGACAGAGGCAAAAAATATTCCACCACAAGAAAATAAAATGGGCACAATGCCAATAGGCAGACTTTTAGCATCTATGGCAACACCTATGATGATTTCAATGCTTGTTCAGGCATTCTACAATGTTGTTGACAGTGTTTTTGTATCACAGTTAGGTGAAGATGCACTTAATGCAGTTTCACTTGCTTTCCCGCTACAGCAGCTTATGATTGCTGTTTGCGGTGGTACTGCAGTAGGTATGAATGCTCTACTTTCACGGTCTTTAGGTGAAAAGAATTTTGATAAAGCAAACAAAATCGCAAATTCAGGTGTTTTCTTGTTTTTGTGTAGTTCAGTTGTGTTTACTTTGATAGGCATATTTCTTTCAAGACCGTTTTTCTTAGCACAGACAGATGTGGAGCAGATTGTAGATTACGGAACTGATTATGCTTCAGTTTGTCTTGGATGCTCAATTGGTGTCTGCAGTCAGTTCTGCTTTGAAAAGCTCCTGCAGTCAACGGGTAAAACAACACATTCGATGATTGCACAGTTAATCGGTGCGGTCATAAATATTATCCTTGACCCTATTCTCATTTTCGGACTTCTCGGTATGCCAAAATTAGAAGTTCTTGGTGCTGCAATCGCAACAGTTGCAGGACAGATTGTAGCAGCAATTGTTGCAGTAATGTTCAATATAAAATGCAATAAAGAAATTCATATTACAACAAGACTTATTCGTTGGGATAAGGATATTGCCAAGGAAATTTACAAGATTGGTTTGCCGTCAATCATAATGCAGTCAATTGGTTCCGTTATGACCTTTACAATGAATAAAATTCTCATTGCATTTACGACAACAGCAACTGCTGTTTTCGGAAGCTATTTTAAACTCCAGAGCTTCGTATTTATGCCGATTTTCGGTTTAAATAACGGTATGGTGCCGATTATCGCATATAACTATGGTGCGAGAAGATATGACCGTGTGAAAAAGACCATAACGCTTTCTGTAATTTCAGCAATGGTAATTATGTTTATAGGCTTTATGGCTTTTGAGTTAATTCCTCATGTTCTATTGTCTTTCTTCAATGCATCTGAAGGAATGTTAGAAATCGGTGTTCCTGCATTGAGAATAATCGGTACACATTATTTGCTTGCAGGATTTTGTATTATTGCAGGTTCAGTATGTCAGGCAATAGGTAAGCCTGTACACAGTCTTATTGTTTCAGTTTGTCGTCAGTTAGTGGTGCTTTTACCGGTGGCATGGCTGCTTTCTCTGACAGGACGACTTGAGCTTGTGTGGTTTGCATTCCCGATAGCAGAATGTGTTTCACTTATATTAAGCTCAATTTATCTGAGCAAAACAATGCGACGTGCAAAGCAGAGAATGAATGAAATGATTGTGTAAACTGCGATTTGAATACAAAAGGGAAAGACATTTTTGTGCCTTTCCCTTTAATTTTTTATTTATTTACCACATTTTGAGGATTACCGTTTAAATATGCTGTGATATTTTCTTTAAGGATCTTCATAAGCCTTTCTCTTGTTTCAAATCCAGCCCAGGCAATATGAGGAGTTATAAAACAATTTTTCGCTGTGAGTAAAGGATTATCTGCTTTTGGAGGCTCAACTGTCAGCACATCAAGTCCCGCACCACGAAGCTTTCCGTTATTTAAAGCATAAGCCAAGTCCTTATCATTTACGACAGGACCACGACTTGTATTTATTATAATCGCACCGTCTTTGCAGTTTTCAATAAAATCTTTATTTACAAGTCCTGTTGTCTTTTCAGTCAAAGGACAGTGAAATGAAATAATATCACTTTCCTTCGCAAGAGTTTCCATATTAACCCAACGGAAATTCTTTCTGTGACTCTGGTCTGTTTCGTGACCTGAAACAGCAATTACATTCATTTTGAATGCTTCTGCAATATCAGCAACAGCCTGACCAATCTGACCAAAACCCACAATTCCAATGGTTTTACCGCACAACTCTGTCAATGGAGTTTTCCAATAGCAGAAATCAGGACAAGCTGTCCATTCTCCGTTCCTGACACTTTCACTGTGTAATCCGACAGCATTTGTGATTTCGAGAACCAACGAAAATGTAAGCTGTGCAACTGCATTTGTTGAATAAGCAGGTATGTTTGAAACGGGAACACCGATTTCCTTTGCATATTCCCAATCAACAATGTTATAGCCTGTTGAAAGTAATGCGATATATTTAAGATTTGGAAGTTTTGAAAGAGTTTCTTTTGTAAGTGGCGTTTTGTTGGTAAGAATAATTTGTGCATCCTTACATCTCTCGAGAATTTTATCCTGAGGAGTACGATGATATATTTCACAATCACCTAAAGCTTCAAGCCAGTCCCAAGAAAGGTCACCGGGATTTAATGCATAAGAATCAAGAACAACTATTTTCAAATCGATCACCTGCTTTAATAATTTTTACTTTTCATATTATTCTATCATATTTTAATATAATATAACAACAAAAACATTGACCTTTTTTAAGAAATATTATAAAATTACAATGTATGGAAATTTTCTGAATGGGGAATTTAATGGAAAAGAAAAATCTTAACAGAAAGAAAGCGTTAAACCTTACATCAATAGGGTTTTTTGTGGCCGCTATAGTAATAGGTGTTATTACGGTGGTTATGAGTACCAAGGTAGCAGAAGGCGGATGGGCAGAGTTTCTGCACACTCTTGACAGATTGCAGGACTTTATTATGGGGCTTGAAAATAAGTATCTCATTGTTATTGCAATTTTAGGTGTGTATGTACTCAGAGGTGTTTTACCGATACCGTTTCCGTTTATATTGATGATGACAGGTGTTATGTTCAGACCCGTAAACGCCATCATTATAAACACAATAGGAACAGCAATAGTTCTTTTAATAACATACTATTGGGGAAGAATTACCAATGGTGGAGTAGCAATTAAAAAACTCGAAAAATATGATAATGTCCGAGAAATGATGAGCCATCACGGAAAGGCGAAATTGGGAGTTCTCGTGTCATTACGACTTATTCCGTCAGTACCAATGAATATGGTCAGCAAGGCTTATGGTGGGATGAAGTTCCCTTTGGATGGCTTTATAGTCGCTTCTCTTTTAGGATTTTTTCCGAAAATCTGGGTTTACTCCGTAATGGGTGGAAATATTGCACAACCATTTACATGGAAGTTTATGGGACCAATTATATTCTTGTTAGTATTATCGGGTGTTGCAACCCTGATTGTCAATTTTGCATTAGAGGAAAGAAAAGGAGATAATAAAAATGTCAAAGATTCAGATGCTTAAAAATGCAATTATGAATGGCGAGTATGACGCTCGTTTTAAGAGAGTATATGTTACTGAAGAAGCTGTTAAAGCACAACACGAAAGATATGTAAGTCTTGCAAATGATTTTGCAGAGATTTTCAGCGAAGACAGAGATGTAAGACTCTTTTCAGCTCCCGGCAGAACAGAGGTTGGCGGTAATCATACTGACCACAATCACGGTCGTGTTCTTGCAGCAGGTATCAACCTTGATGCTATTGCTGTTGCATCAAAGAATAATGAAAATATCGTTCGTGTAAAATCCCGCGGATACAAAATGGATGTTTGTGACATTACTGACCTTGAAATCAAAGAGGAAGAGAAAGGCCATTCTCCTGCTTTGGTAAGAGGTATGTGTGCAGGCTTCCTTAAATATGGTTATAAAATTGGTGGATTTGATGCTGTTACAATGTCAAGTGTTCTTTCAGGCTCAGGACTTTCTTCTTCTGCAGCTTATGAAGTGCTTGTAGGTACAATGCTTAACTACCTTTATAACGACGGTCAGGTTGATGCAATTACTATTGCAAAAATCGCTCAGTATGCTGAAAACGTTTATTTTGACAAGCCTTGCGGACTTATGGACCAGATGGCTTGTTCAGTAGGTGGTTTTGTAACAATCGATTTTAACAATCCGGCAGAGCCAATCGTAAATGAGGTTAAGTTTGACTTTGCATCATCAGGTCATTCTCTTTGTATCGTTGATACAAAGGGTAGCCATTCTGATTTAACAGATGACTATGCAGCAATCCGTAGTGAAATGGAATCAGTTGCAGGTGTATTTGGCAAAAAGGTTCTTCGTGAGGTTGATGAAGAGGAATTTAAGAAGAATATTCCAACAGTTCGACAGAAGGTTGGCGACAGAGCAGTTCTTCGTGCAATGCATTTCTTTGCAGATAATGCACGAGTGTTAAAAGAAGTTGACGCTCTTAAAAATGGTGACTTCGAAACATTTAAGTCTTACATACTTGAAAGTGGAGATTCTTCATATAAGTATAATCAGAATGTATTTTCTGTTAAAAAACCTCTTGAACAGCCTGTCTCATTGGCACTTGCAATCAGTGAAAGCATTCTTAAAGGCAAGGGTGCTTGGCGAGTTCACGGTGGTGGATTTGCAGGTACAATTCAGGCATTTGTACCAAACGATATCCTTGCGGATTACAAGAATGCAATGGAAAGCATTTTTGGTGAAGGCAGTTGCTATGTACTCATTATTCGTCCGGTTGGTGGCGTTGAAATATAATCTTGTTGGTCTATTTCCCGCAATACTTCGTTACCTTACCTCGCGGTATATCACATACAGCATCGGTTCGGTGCCTTGTCTTGCGAAAAATATCCTCAACAATATTAGGTATGTTATTTTTATAGAGTTTGCTAAAAAACAAAATAAAATATAAGGTTGATTTAAATGACAACTATCGAACTTTTAAAAAAATTGACTTCTCCTGCGGGTGTTGCAGGAGAAGAATCAAGCTCCTTTGAGGCTTTAAAGGGGCTTTTTTCACTTTATGGTGATGTTTCTTGTGATGATGCAGGAAATATAATTATCCATCGTGACGGTAAGGGCAAACACATTCTCCTTGATGCACATCTTGATACAATAGGCTTTATTGTGACAGGAATTACTGATGATGGTTTTATCCGTGTGCAAAAAGTCGGTGGAGTTGATATGCGTACCGTAGAGGGTATGGAATTGACTCTCCACGGTGAAAGGGATATTTATGGTGTGGTTTGTACTGTACCGCCACATCTTTCTGACGGTGAAAATAAGGTTTCTACTGATGGAACAGCAGTTGTTGACATCGGTATGAATAAAGAAGATGCAGAAAAAGTTATTTCGATTGGTGACAGAGCATCTTTTAAGAGCAGCTTTTCTGTTCTGAATGAGAATAGAGTATCTTCACCTTATGTTGATGACCGTGGCGGAATTGCTGTGCTTCTTAAAGCACTTGAATATACAAAAACAGAAAATGAAATCACTCTTGTTTGCTCAGCACAGGAAGAAACAGGTGGTACAGGTGCTACGTGTGCATCATTCAATGTACAAGCTGATTTGTCTGTTTCTGTTGATGTAAGCTTTGCCACAACTCCTGACTCAAAGGAAAGCGAATGTGGAAAAATGAATGGTGGTGCAATGATAGGTTATGCACCTATTCTTGACAGAGCATATACAGAAATGCTTGTGGCTATTGCAAAAGAAAAGGAAATTCCTTATCAAAAGGAAATTATGAACGGAAGAACTGGCACAAATGCTGACCATATTACTATATCCAAAGGCGGAATTCCGTCAGTATTGGTGTCGCTTCCATTGAGATATATGCACACACCTGTTGAAACAGTTGATGTTCGTGATATTGAATCTTGTGCAAAGCTTATTGCGGAGTTTTTAGAAAGGGTGTGAGAATATGAATTTTGAGCTTTTGAAAACTCTATGTGAGCTTAACGGTACATCAGGTGATGAAAAACAGGTAAGAGATTTCATAATCTCACAGTTGCCTGAAGATTGTGAATACACAGTTGACCCTATTGGAAATTTAATCGTAGATAAAAAAGGTGAACTCAAGCCTGAAAATAAAGTTGCTTTTTTTGCACATCTGGACGAAGTTGGTTTTATCGTAACTTATATTCACGAGAATGGTTTTGTGAATGTGGCAAATGTAGGTGGAATTGACAATTCAGCTCTGTTTGGTAAAAAAATAACTGTGAATGGCAATATTGGTGTAGTGGGTGGAAAAGCAATTCATCAATGCTCTGCTGATGAGTCAAAAAAAGTGCCTGACATCAGTGATGTTTATGTTGACTTTGGATTTGAAAACAAGGAAATAGCAGAAAATTGTCTAAGTCTTGGTGATTACGGATATTTTAAATCAGATTTTATCGAATTCGGTAATGATATGATTAAGTCAAAAGCACTTGATGACCGTCTTGGCTGTGCTATTATGCTTGAACTTTTACAGTTAAAGTCAAAATTTGACTATACTTGTGTTTTTACTGTTCAGGAAGAGGTTGGAACTCGTGGTGCTATCGCATCTGCATACACAGTAAAACCTGATTACGCTATCGTAATCGAAACAACAACAGCATCGGATATTCCCGATACACCAGAAAACAAAAAGGTTTGCAAAGTAGGCAATGGTGCAGTTGTATCTTTTATGGACAGAGGTACAGTGTATAATAAAGATTTGTATAAAAAGGCAAGAGAAATTGCTGACAAAAAGGGTATTGCAAATCAGACAAAAACTGTTGTTGCAGGCGGAAATGATGCTGCAGCTATTCATAAGGCTGCAGGTGGTGTTAAAACTGTTGCGGTTTCTTTACCTTGCAGATATATCCATTCTGCTTCTTCTGTTGGCAGCAAAAAAGATATGGAATCAGTAAAATTGCTTTGTGAGGCTTTGCTTGAGGAATTTGCCAATGGTTAAATCAGTTGATTATATTGGCGAGTCAATTTTTAACTATCTTGGTGAGGACAATTACGCAACCTTTATTGCATTGACGGGACTTTGTGACGGAATAAGACTTAATGACGGTGTAGTTTGGGTACAATACGACGATAATAATGATATTACTGCAGTTATTGCCACAAGTAAAAATGGAAAAAGTCTTGTTTTTGCAGATGATAAAAGTGATAAAACTGAGCTTGATTTCATAATTCGAGAAAACGACAGTACACAAATAGATAAAAAATATCTATTGAGAAAATCTGTGATGTGTGACAATCCTCAAAAAGGTATCAATAGAGCAGATTATATGAAAATCAAGAGCCTTAATAATGATGATAAGGACAAGCATAATGATATTGTAGCGTTCAAATCATTACTTAACAGTATGGGTAAGTGCGAAGGTGCAGTAATCAACGATAAAAACGAGGTTATTAGTGGTGGATTTATCACTTTTAGTCAAAAAATATCTTTAATTACTGATATTTATACTGATGAAAAACATCGAAATAAAGGATATGGAAAACAAATAGTTGAAAAATTACTAAACCTCTCAAAGAATGAAAATGTTTACCTTGTTTCCAAGGAGCATAATTTAAAATTTTATAAAAAATGCGGTTTCGAAATCGTAAAAGAAATATATGATTACAAAGGATAGTTTGAAATGTTTTTTGAAATTAGTGAAAGAATAAAAGACCTTTCTGCAACAGCTCTTAAAAAGGCAGAAACAGTTTTTGGAAGAATTGATGAATTAACTGAATATAATCAGCAAAAAGTCCTTTCTGCATTTATCAGAAACAGAGTTGACGAAACAGATTTCAACACATCTACCGGCTATGGCTATGGTGACAAAGGAAGAGAAAAACTTGATGTGCTTACAGCCGATATTTTTGGTGCAGAAAGTGCTATTATTCGTGCAGGTGCTTTGGCAAGTGGCACTCATACTCTTGCAGTTTGCCTTTACGGAATTTTAAGACCAAATGATGTGATGCTTTGTGTTACAGGAGCACCTTATGATACACTCCATTCAACAATTGGTCTTGGTGGTAAGAATATGGGTGACGGTACACTTGCTGATTTTGGGGTTCATTATGCTCAGGTTGATATGACAGAAAATGATGAACTTGATTATGAATCCATTGAAGAATGTGCAAAAGATAAGGATGTAAGAATGGTATATATTCAGCGTTCTCGTGGATATTCACTTCGTCATACAATTTCCGTTGAGGAAATCAGAAAGGTTTGTGAAATTGTACATAGAGTTAATAAACGAGCAATCGTTATGGTTGATAACTGCTATGGTGAATTTACAGAAAAACTTGAGCCAACAGAAGTTGGTGCAGATTTAATGGCAGGTTCACTTATTAAAAATGCAGGTGGTGGAATTGCTGCTTGTGGTGGGTATATTGCAGGTCGCAAGGATTTGGTTGAACTTTGCGGATACAGACTTACAACTCCGGGACTTGGTACTGAGGTTGGTGCAACTCTCGGACAGAACAGAAGTGTTTTTATGGGGCTTTTCAATGCTCCTCACGTTGTTGGTGAAGCACTCAAAACTGCAGTTTTCGCTGCCTCTGTATATACAGAATTAGGATTTAAGGTTACTCCAACTGTGGAAGAAGATCGTCACGATATTATTCAGGCAATTTGTCTTGAAAATTCAGAAAACCTTATTGCATTCTGCCAAGGACTTCAGAAAGGTGCTCCTGTGGATTCTTATGTAACACCTGAACCTTGGGATATGCCGGGATATGACAATCAGGTTATTATGTCAGCGGGTGCATTTACATCAGGCTCATCAATTGAACTTTCTGCTGATGCACCACTTCGTGAGCCTTATGCAGTATGGATGCAAGGCGGACTTAATTTCCACAGTGGTAAAATTGGTGTAATGCTTGCAACGGAAGAACTTTTGAAAAGAGGTCTTATAAAATGAAACTTATGCATTTAAAAAGCGGTACTGACGTTCGTGGTGTTGCAGTTGCAACTGAAAAATATCCTGAAATTCAATTAACGGATGAAGTTGTAAAGTTTATTTCAACAGCATTTATTAAGTTTTTAAGTGATAAAACAGGTAAACAATATAATGATTTAACTGTTTCGGTTGGTCACGATTCACGAATTTCTGCTGACAGAATCAGAGAAGCAGTAATTTCCGTTGTAAGCGGTATGGGTGTAAATGTGCTTAATTGCTCATACTGTTCAACTCCTGCTATGTTTATGACAACTGTTACAAGAAACTGTGACGGTGCAATTCAGATTACTGCAAGTCATCACCCCTTTGACAGAAACGGACTGAAATTCTTTACTCGTGATGGTGGCTTGTCAGGTGAAGAGTTGAAAGAAATTCTTGGATTTGCCGAAACAGGACCTTGCGAAGCAGCAGATAAATCAGGGGCTATTACAGAAATTGATTATATTCGTGAATATGCAGAGCTCCTTCGCAATATGATAAAGCAGGGTGTAAATGCAGATGTTTACGAAAAACCTCTCAATGGATTTAAAATAGCAGTTGATGCAGGTAATGGTGTTGGTGGATTTTACGCAACTCAAGTGTTAGAACCATTGGGGGCGGACGTTTCTGCAAGTCAGTTTTTAGAGCCTGACGGAATGTTCCCCAATCATATTCCAAATCCTGAAAATAAGGTTGCTATGGAGTTTATCCGCAAAGCAACTGTTGAAAATAATTGTGATTTAGGTGTGATTTTTGATACTGACGTTGACCGAGCATCTTGTGTTGACGAAAAAGGCGAGGAAATCAACAGGAACGCTATTGTTGCATTGGCATCTGTTATTGCACTTGAAAACAATCCCGGTGGCAGTATTGTTACTGACTCTGTTACAAGTGACGGACTTCGTGAATTTATTGAAGATATACTTGGCGGTAAGCATATCCGTTTCAAGCGTGGTTATAAAAATGTAATTGATGAGGCAATTCGCCGTACAGAGCTTGGCGAAAATACACCACTCGCTATTGAAACCTCAGGTCACGCTGCATTCAAGGAAAATTATTATCTTGACGACGGTGCATATCTTGTTACAAAAATTATTATAAAAGCAGCTGTGCTTCGCAGGAAAAACAAAAAAATCGGTGATTGTATTTCAGCACTGAAAAAACCACTTGAAGAAAAAGAACTTCGTTTTAATATTACCGAAGAGAATTTCAGAGAAATCGGCGAGAAACTCATTGAAGATATAAAGACTATTGCTGAAAATGATGATGAAATGATTTTAGCACCTGATAATTATGAGGGTGTCAGAGTTTCTTTCAAGGATGAAAAGAGAAATGGTTGGTTTTTACTTCGCTTGTCAGTTCACGACCCTGTAATGCCATTCAATACTGAAAGTAATTCTGAAAACGGATGTATTGAAATATGCAAAACATTCTATGAAATAGTTAAAAATGTAAAGGGAATTGGCTTTACAACACTTGAAGATTTTACAAAATTGTCATAAAAGTGTTGACAAATCGAATAAAAAAACTTACTATATTATGAGAAAAAAGATAATGTGTAATTATCGACAACTTGAACGGAGGTGTGAATATGGTATTCGAAAAGGTGCGCGCAATTATTTGTGACCAGCTTGAATTGGATGAAGATGTTGTAACATTAGATTCTGTTCTTCTTGAAGACCTTGGTGCTGACAGTATTGACCTTGCAGACCTTGTTATGACTCTTGAGGATGAGTTTGATATGGAAATCTCAGACGAAGAGCTTGAAAATATTAGAACTGTTGCTGATATTGTTAAGTTTATTGAAGAAAACTAATTAACAATTTTAATTTAATTTATATTAACAGGGACAGAAATTCTTTGTCCCTGTATCTTTTATAGAAAGTAAGGAAGAAAAAATGGCTGAACAAAAAAAGATGGTTGAGGAAATTACCTCAATGGACGTGGATTTTGCCAAATGGTACACAGACGTTGTAAAAAAAGCAGAATTAGTTGAATATACAAGCGTTAAGGGATGTATGGTTATCCGACCTTATGGCTATGCAATCTGGGAAAATATTCAGAAAACACTTGATGAGATGTTTAAGGAAACAGGACATGAAAATGTTTGTATGCCTATGTTTATCCCTGAAAGTCTTTTGAATAAGGAAAAGGACCACGTTGAGGGCTTTGCTCCCGAAGTTGCCTGGGTAACTCACGGTGGTAGTGAAAAGCTCGAGGAGCGTCTTTGTGTTCGACCTACTTCCGAAACGCTTTTCTGTGAGCATTATGCTAACATTATCCAATCTTACCGTGATTTGCCAAAGCTTTATAATCAGTGGGTTTCAGTTGTTCGTTGGGAAAAGACAACAAGACCTTTCCTT
>JAFTUP010000258.1 GCA_017466205.1 Clostridia bacterium | reverse complement strand
TGTAGGTATTGTTGGTATTGTATTACTTATCTGCCTTGTACCAATGTGTATAGGCTTTAAAAAATAATTTAATAGGAGGAATATTTTATGTCAAAATTTGTTGAAGCAAATGAAAAAATTGCAGAAAAGGTTGTAGGTGCATACAAGAAAATTGAAGATGGTGTTGTGGGTGCTTACAAAAAAATAGAGGATGGTGCAGTAAACACATATAAAAAGGTTGAAGATACCTGCGTAGAAAAACTCTTTGCGAAAGATGGAGAAACAGTAGAAGAAGCAAAGGCAAGACTCAGAGGAGAAAATAATTCTGAAGAATAATAAAGAAAAATCTCCCTTTTCCAATTTTATAAACAAAACTTTAACAAATCTGTGTTATAATGTGTTTATATTATGGGATAAAGGGAGGTTTTTTCCTTGTTTAAAATATTAGTTTTAGAAGATGAAAAAGAATTGAATCATACCGTTTGTGCATTTTTAAAAGAAAACGGTTACGCTGCTGTTGGTTGTCTAAATGCAGATTCAGCCTATGATGCAATGTATGATGATGTGTTTGATTTAATCATTTCAGATATTATGATGCCTGAAATAGACGGATTTGAGTTCGCAAGAAGTATTCGTCGTCTTGATAAAGAAATTCCCATACTTTTTATGACTGCACGTGATGACATAGCATCAAAACAGAGAGGCTTCAGAATGGGTATTGATGACTATATGGTAAAGCCTGTCGATCTGGATGAGCTCTTACTTCGTATCGGTGCACTTTTACGCAGGGCAAAAATCGCAAATAGTAAAAGACTCGCTATCGGTGAATTTTCAATGGACGCGGAAGCATATACTGCGACACTTAAAGGTAAAGAAATTTCACTTACTGTCCGTGAATTCAACTTGCTTTACAAATTGCTCTCATATCCAAAAAAGACATTTACCCGTTCACAGCTCATGGATGAATTCTGGGATAGCGAAACCACCTCAAGTCCAAGAACAGTTGATGTTTATATGACAAAAATTCGTGACAAGCTTTCCGATTGTGATGATTTTGAGATTGTTACCGTTCATGGCTTAGGCTATAAGGCGGTGCTGAAATGAAAGGCAAGAATAAAGTAAAACGAAGTCTGTTTTCAGTAAAACGATATATTTCTATCTTTATATTAGTTGCGTTCGTGGTAAGCTGTACAATGCTTTTATTCTTGAATACTGCACAAATTGATATGCGTAATATCCGTAATGGTGCTATTTATACCTTTGGCAATGTACTTTTCTTGTGTTTCACCTTAACTGTTGGTGATGCCATAAGAAAAAAGATTACCGTTGAACGACCTGTAAAAAAAATCCTTGATGCTACAGAAAAAATTACTGAAGGTGATTTTTCAGTAAGAATCCCCAAAAGACAAGGTTTCTCTCAACAGAATGAGTTTGACGCTATTATAGACAATCTTAACAAAATGGTAAAGGAGCTCTCCGGCATTGAAACTTTCCGTACCGACTTTATTTCAAATGTTTCTCACGAACTCAAAACTCCTCTTGCCACAATGCAGAACTATGCAACTCTTTTAAAATCACCTGATTTAACAGAGGAAAAGCGTTTTGAGTATGCGGATGCGATTATGACATCAACAAAAAGACTGTCAGATTTAATAACAAATATTTTAAAACTCAACAAGCTTGAAAATCAACAGATTTTCCCTGAATTTAAAGACTATAACCTTGGCGAACAGCTTTGCGAATGTCTTTTAAATTTTGAGAATATCTGGGAACAAAAAAATATCGAAATCGAAACAGATATTGCAGAAGACGTAATGGTTCATTCTGACCCTGAACTGCTTTCTCTTGCGTGGAATAATCTCCTCTCAAATGCTTTTAAGTTTACTGACGAAGGCGGAAAAGTTTTCGTTTCACTTACGGCTGATGAGAAAAAAATATCCGTTTCGATTAAAGATACCGGTTGTGGAATGACAAAAAACACAGGTGAGCATATTTTTGATAAATTCTATCAGGGAGAAACCTCTCATTCCACCCAAGGGAATGGCTTGGGACTTCCTCTCGTAAAGCGTGTTATTGACATTTTAAAAGCACAGATTTCAGTTCAGAGTGAAGTAGGTGTAGGTAGTACTTTCACCGTAACATTGTGGAGAAATTAATATGAAAAAACGCATAGAAAACATTAAAGCAATATTCACTCCACAAAATTCCATTCTCATAAGTGCTTTTATAAATACTGCTTATGCTATTTTTAATTTTTTTGTAGGTTGGATAAACGATTCACCTTGGTTTCTTTCAGTAGGTGGATATTATCTGCTTTTGTGCCTTATAAGATTTTTCATATTAAAAAAGGTAGAAAAAGCAAGTAAAAAAGCACCTGACCAACGAATACAATATGAATTAAAAATCTATCGTGCAGTTGGTGTGATTATGTTCCTTGTAAACATTGCAATGTCAGTTATGGCTGTTCAGATGATTTGGCAGAACAGCGGTTCGGTCCATTCAGAAATTATGACTATTGCGATTGCCACATTTACTTTTTACTATCTCACCACAGCAATTATTAACTTGCAAAAATACAGAAAAACAGAGCAACCTATTCATTCTGCAGCGAAAATGCTTAATTTTGCCTGTGCACTTATGTCAATATTTACTTTACAATCATCTATGATTTCCGTTTTCGGTAATGACGAAGTTTTTCGTAAACAGATGAATATTGCAACCGGTTGTGCAGTATTTATACTTGTCTTCGGTCTTGCAATTTATATGATTCGCCGTGCAAATAAATTACTCAAAATAAATAAGGATGACAACAATGGATAACAACAAATTTTCATATACTTATTCTGCTGATACAAAAGAAGAACTTGCAAGAATCCGCAGAAAATACATTTCAGAAGAAGAATCAATTCTTGAAAAAGTAAAGAAACTTGATAACAGCGTTACTGATAAAGCGACCGCCATCTCCCTCGTTTTTGGTGTAATCAGTGCACTTGTATTAGGCGTGGGAATGTGTTGTTGTATGGTCTGGACGCAACTTTTTGTACTCGGAATTTTTGTTGGGCTGTTAGGCATTTTCGGTATGGCATCTACTCCTTCTCTTTATAAATATATTTTAAGAACTGAAAGAGCAAAAATCGCACCACAAATTCTCGCACTTACAGACGAAGAAATGCAGAAGAATCAGTAATTTAACGTCTGACCATTAAATTAAAAGTCGCATACAAACGAAAAAGAGGCCGGCTCATTTTTTGGTGAGTCAGCCTCAATTTTTATGTAGTTATTAAGTTGAAATAATTTTAATTTTCATAAATCTTTGTTGTACCGAAAAGTGAACGGAAGAAACTGCCAAACTTATCGAAGAAACCTGCTTTGGACTTCATTTCGATTGAATCTGTTGCAAGAACTTCACCATCAGCACTATAAAGTGTTGCTGTAAATGTTGTGTAACCATTCTTGTCAGAAACAATCTTCAATGAGTTGCCATTGTTGGTTTCTTCTGTCTTGAACTTACCGTTACTTGCTGTCCATTCAACATAACTGCCTGCAGGTGCATTACCTTCAACATTTGCATGAAGCTTAATTCCATCCTTGTGACGAATTGTAGTTGTTGAAGGTGTCTGAATGCTGAATGTGTAGTTATATTCAGGGTCGTCAGGAGTGTAATTCGGGTCAAAGTCACCGCAAACTGAACAATTACCATTGTCATAATTATGTCCGGTTGCAGAAACTTCATCAGATACATATGAATCGCCACAAATAGAACAAGTATATGTTGTATAGCCGTTTTCTGTACATGTTGGTACAGTTATGACTGTAGTATAATTATGACCAGAAGCAACCACCTCAACTTCACAAGTTGCCTGATATGTACCATCACTCGTTGTTACACTAACAACTGCAACCCCCTCACTCATGGCAGTAATCAATCCATTTTCATCAACTTTAACAACATTTTCATTGTTTGAGTTCCATAAAAGCGCTTTATTTGTTGCATCTTCTGGTGTAACTGTTGCTACAAGTTGCTTGGTTTCTCCGTTAGTTAATGTAATTGATGAATAATTAATAGAAACTCCTGTAACAGAAATATGTTCTACAGCTGACACAAAAAGTTTTGTTTTTGCTGAAATACTTGTTTCAGCAATTTCAAATGTAATATCAACTTCTCCTGGTAACAAAGTTGAGAGTTTAAGTGTTGCTCTACCATTTTCATCAAATGTGAGTGTTGTACTTTCTGCTTCTGCAATATATGCATTACTCAAAACTACATTTACAATTTTACCCGCAGCAGCTTCTACCGGATAAGCTTGAACAACGATATTTTTGTTAGCTTTATATTCGGCAGTCTCATTTTCTTCAACAGACATTGAGTCTATTCTGAGTGTCACATTATGTGATTGATTATATTCATTCAAAATCTTAGCAGAACAATAGTTTTCCACATTATTTATTTTAACATTTGCTGTGCCATTAATGTCTTTTGTTGGTGTGAAATAGAATGTTTTTGCATATTCTTCTGTTTCTTCATAATTAAATCCTGAATCAATAGCCTCAAAATCACCTGAAATAGTAGTGCCGTTACTTGTGATTACAATATTAGTTGAATTGATACTGTCAATATTCATATATTGAGTGAATCTGATTTCAACTCCATCGTTATAGACATTTACATATTCCACTTCTGGAGCAGAAAGAGAATTCATACCAATATTGACTTCAAGTTGTGGTGGAGGAACAGGAAGCCATTCGCTATAAGTTGTTTCATAACCTTCTTTTTCAAATTTAACCTGCCACAATCCCTCTGGCACATCCCATGCATAACAACCATTAGCATCAGTATAAAGAGGATTCATCTGTTCGTATTCTGTTGCATCCCATAAAGTTGCTTCTTCAGTTTCAGTAGTTTTAAAGAATGCAGTTGCTTTAACGTTACTTAAGCGATTGCCTGTAATTGCTTCATAAATAAATCCGGAAGGGTCAACTGCAAAACGGAAGAGAACATTTAAGAGATTTGTTGTTAAGTCATTAAACAAGATATCCATATTTGCATTAAGATATGACCAGAAAATTCCAGTAGCAAAGTCAAGAATAATTCCTGCCGGAGGACAAACCAAGGTTGTAATCAAACAAACCTCTGTTGAAAGCATACTAAGCAATTTAATTGTTGTTGCATTTTCATTCATCTTCTGAAGTGCCTCAAGTCTTTCTTCTTTTTCACTATCAGAAATATCCATTTCCATTATTTGTTTTTTGATATCAGCAACTTTTAATTGTTTTTTAGTAATATCATAATATCCCTTTGTAACATCTATCAAATTGTCATATGGAGAAGGTAGGTTCGCGAATATATTTACACCTTTTTTTACAACAAAGTCTTCTACCCTATCTCTAATAACTTGACCGTGTATATTGTATTCAACTGTTTCTACTCGACGTCCCAAGTCACCGTTTGAAGAAACTTTAATATAG
>JAFTUP010000026.1 GCA_017466205.1 Clostridia bacterium | reverse complement strand
CCGTTATTTTCAAAGTATGTCATATCAAGTGAAAATTCACTAAATGACTTGTCGTCACCCTCACTTGCTTGCATTTTACCCTTCTCAATCCACTTGTCATTGATAGGGTCTTGTCCCTGACACATAAGTACAAAAGGACGGATATTCCATATTGCTTCTTTTTCACCTGCAGCAAAGAAAATATACCATTTCCCACTGATATAATGAATTTCAGGTGCCCAGATGTGCTTTGACATAACACCCTCATTATGTGCATTCCATATTGTAATTTCTTCTGCTGTGCTAAGCCCTGTTACAGTTTCACTTTTTCGGAGAATTATTCTGTCATAACCTGCGTCAACATTGAGATACGCAGGATAGCTTGCAGTAAAATAATAGCACCCGTCAGGACCCTTGGTAACATAAGGGTCTGCACGCTGGGGTATAAAAGGATCAGGATAGTTCATAATTGTTTCTCTCCACTATATTTTTTTCTTTAAGACAATGTTTTCTTTTATCGGTATAAATTCACCGTTTTCGTCTTTTACAACCACATCACAGGTCTTGTTTTTTACAACGTCATTAAATCCCAAATGGCTGTATATACTTTTATTCTTTTCGTTATCTGTCACAACACCCAATGTTAAATATTTAAAGCCTTTTTTTCCGGCTTCTTCCATAACATAATCCACTAACTTTGTGCCGATTTTTTTACCTCTTAATTTCGGATGAACCCAGAGGTTTGAAAAATAACACACATCCTTGCCGTCAGCAAGGTCTTTGTCCTCTAATTCAGTGAAAAGGATAATTCTTCCAACAACTCTGTTTAAAACTACTATTGCGTAAACGTGTGCTTTTCCATTGTTAAGAAGTTCATAAAAAGGTGCTTGTGCATTTTTTTTGACATTTGTAACTCTCATTGCATCCTCTGAAAAATACTCTTTGATTTTCAGAATTTTTGATACTATACTCATAATAACTTCCCCTTATTTTGCAATCACGGTTAAAATGCTGTTTGAAGGTGTCGTTATTTCACTTTTATAGTCACCCTTATATACTTCACTAAGAAAGTCTTCATCAACCGACTGAATGATTTTCATTTCAGTAAAGTTTCCGTCAATTGTAAATGCTCTTTCCTCGCCCTCATTGACAACAACAGTTACTGTTTCGCCATTTGGTGTTAAGAATGAAAATACATTAAAATCATTGTTTTTGTCAGGGAAATAGCCATTATCAAGGCAAATTGAGTTTACAGGAATATACTTTGCAAAATGAGCAAATCCCCAGTAACGACGAGCAACATACCACTCACTAAAATCATTTGTTGCAGTAATTGTAGCATCAGAATAGTCATTTCCGTCTTCCTTATTTATTGAAAACTGATTAACAGCCACCCAGGATGTCCAGCTCTCTGCACCTGCATAGATTAAATCCTGACCAATGACACGTGCCGTAATCAATGCACCCTTGAAATTCTTCGTATGACTCTTATTGGGTAATTCGCACCATTCACTCATATCAAAACGGAACTGTGGATACTTCTCTACAATTTCCTTTTTGAAATCAAGGCGAATATTTGGATTATTGTCGTCGTGATACGAATGATAAGCGAAAATATCCATTACTTTCATAATGGTCTCGTCAGCAGTAATTGCCTTTATATATTCAGGTGTCAAGCCCATCATTTCGCCACTTTCAGGACCGTAAAGCTTAACATCCATTCTCCTTTTGAGAATTTCTTCGGCAAAAATATGATAAACTGCAATCATTTCTTCTGTTTCATAGTGACAGCCCTCCTGCCACACATAACTTCCGCCCCATTTCCATTGAGGCTCGTTGATTGGACTTACATATTTAACAGGAAATCCCATATCAATAAGTGCTTGTGTGCAGGTTAAGAAATAATCTGCAAATTTTCTGTAATTTGACATCGGCAGATTGCAGGTGTGATAAAGCAAACTGCCTGATGCTTGTCCTGTTGAGGTGTGTGAATAATGAGGTGAATTTGCAAAGACAATAAGAGTATCCACATTGCCCTTGTCAAGACAACGTTTCATCATACTGACAGCAGTTTTATCAGCAGAAAAATCATATTCTCCTTCTTCTTTTTCACGGTCATATTTATAAAAGCTTTCAGTTACACGCCAGGGATTTTTAACACGGCAATTGTCAGGGTCAGTTCCGCCACCGATATTGTAACGGTAAATGTTAAGACCAAGCCCTGTATCACCGTATAAAAGCTCTGCAATTTCTTCAGCAGTTTTTTCATCGGCACAATACTGACTCCACCAGCAAGCGGATGTTCCCCAGCCTTTAAGCGTTTGTAGTTTTTTTGCTTCTCTCAAATCTATTTTCATAACAATCCCCACTTTTATGAAAAGTTTACTTAATTATACCAATTGAAATCAAATATGTAAACAAGAAAATAAATTGGAGGTTGTAGGGATGATACAGAATTTATTAATGTCATGGTAGGGCGGGGTCTTGACCCCGCCGTGGTCGGTTTATACGTTGTTTTTCGGCGGGGTCAAGACCCCGCCCTACCGGTCACATATTAACTCAATTTATCCCCACAATTTATAATTTGTAGGGTTCGAATCCTAAACAATCATACATACACAAAAAAATAAGACCATCGAAATTATGATGGTCGTTGTAGGTTTTATAACCGAACCGACTACAATAAAATCAAGGCGAAGACTTGTATGTAATCCGTAGTAAGACGGTATGTAATCCTTTCACGAAAAGGTATGTAATCAGTCCGAAGGAAAAATGCACTAATGTGATGCCATACGCCTGACGGCGATTACATGCACGCTGACGCGTGATTACATACCAATCCTTCGGATTGGATAAAAAATAAAGCACCTGCTATTGCAGATGCTTTATTTTTTGGCTGGGGAATAGGGATTCGAACCCCAACAAACAGAGTCAGAGTCTGTCGTGCTACCGTTACACTATTCCCCAACGAGCAAAAATAATTATATATGAATGATTCGGAATTGTCAAGTGTTTTTTTATAAAAAATAAAGATTTTTCCAAATAAACAATATGAAAAACTATGGTCTGTCTTTTAAACCCAAAATATAATCAGATGATACTTTATAATATTTACACAAAGTTACAATACAATCAATGTGCATGTGTCTTTTCAGATTTCCCCAATGTCCCACCGTTGCATCACTCACATTGCATATTTTTGCCACATCCTGTTGTGTTAAATTATTATCTATTCTGTAATCTTTAAATTTTTGTCTGTAATCCATAATATTTACCTATGTTTTTCATCTAAAAAATTATTTTAAAGTATCAGTAAAACCTAACATATAATCAGATGACACATTATAAAACTCACACAATGCTATTAACAAATCTATTGGAAGTTTTCTTTTTCCACTTTCATATAATTGATACTGTTGTCTTGTTATGTTTAATATTTTTGCTACATCTTCTTGTTTTAAGTCTCTGTCTTCTCTTAAATCTCTCATTCTTTTTTTGAAATACATTTTTTCACCTCATCGACATTACGGTCTATCTTTCAGACCTAAAATATAATCAGATGATACTTTATAATATTTACACAAAGTTACAATACAATCAATGTGCATGTGTCTTTTCAGATTTTCCCAATGTCCCACCGTTGCATCACTCACATTGCATATTTTTGCCACATCCTGTTGTGTTAAATTATTATCTATTCTGTAGTCTTTAAATTTTTGTCTGTAATCCATAATATTTACCTCCCTCTTTTGTATATTACTACAAAAAGTAGTTTGGTGTATTGAAATCCTACAAATAGTAGTATATAATTGTTACCATCCTACTTTAAGTAGAATTTGGAGGTAATTTATGAAAAAAGAGTTAGACAATTTATGGTATTCATATTTAATCGAGTCCGTATTAAAGAAAAGCGACAAAGAAAAAGAATTGATTAAGCAATTTTCAACAGATAATAATACTTTAATAGAAACATTGAATAACCAACAAAAAGAATTATTGGAAAAATATGACCAATCATTATCAACATTAAACGGTTTAACAGAAAAAATGGCTTTTATTAAAGGTGTTAAGTTTACTGCTCGCTTTTTATTTGAAGCACTTTCTGAAGATTGAGGCAATCAAAACCACCGGTTGAACCGGTGGTTTGCACTACCCCTATAAGGGGTTAATACTGGCTTAGCCCCTGAAAGGGGCATTGAAGTTTAGCAACGCATTACTATTTCAAGCAGCCGCTCTCGTGCGGCTGTTTATTTTT
>JAFTUP010000025.1 GCA_017466205.1 Clostridia bacterium | reverse complement strand
TTATGCGGTATCAAGTAAGGAAGATAAAGAAGCAAACTTCCTTCGATATAGTGAGATTTTGAACTCACTTGAAAACGGGATTTCAAGTCAGATTACCATCATCAACAGAAAACTTAAAAAAGCAGAGCTTAGAGAAATTGCACTTCTTGAAAAGGCAAATGATGATAAGGATAAATACCGTAAAGAAATCAATGATATGCTCACAATGTTGGCAAACGGAGCAAATGCTATTGTTCAGGACAAATATGTAACGCTCACAATTCAGAAAAAGACAGTTGAAGAAGCACAAAGTCATTTTAATCGTGTAGGTGCAGACTTGATTGCACACTTTTCAAGACTTGGTTCAAAGTGTACCGAACTTGATTTAACGGAAAGACTTCGTATAATTCACGATTTCTGCAGACCTAAAGAATCAGCAGATTATAATTTCGATTTGAGAGATACAATGCAGAAGGGACAGAATTTTAAAGACTATATTACACCTGACGGCTTTGAATTTAAGTCGGATTATTTCAAAATCGGTGACAGATTCGGAAGAGTTCTTTTTATCCGTGATTATCCCTCATATATCAAAGATAGTGTTGTGTGGGAGCTTACGGACACAAACAGAAATATGATTTTTAACTTTGATATTGTCCCGGTATCAACGGAAGAAGCACAGAAGTTTGGTGAAATGCAGGCTCTCGGTATTGAAACAAATATAGCGAACTATCAACGAAAGCAAAATGCCAATAACAACTATACCTCTGTAATTCCTTATGATATGGAACAGCAGAGAAAGGAAATCAGAGAATTCCTTGATGACCTTACAACCCGTGACCAAAAGATGTTTAAGGTTGTAATTACAGTTATGCACACAGCCGATACTCTTGAAGAACTCAACAGCGACACGGAAGCAATTCAGGCAACATGCAGAAAGCACATGTGTCAGCTCGGAGTTCTTAAATATCAGCAGTTGGATGGCTTTAATGCCACATTACCGATAGGAATAAATAAGATTGAAGCAAGGCGTACTCTTACAACAGAAAGCCTTGCTGTTTTTATGCCCTTTAAAGTTCAGGAAATTCAGCACGATGGCGGTGTATTCCAAGGGGTTAATGTTATCTCTAAAAATATGATTATTGTAAACCGTAAGTTTTTGCTTAACGGTAACTGTTTCATTCTCGGTGTTTCGGGTTCAGGTAAAAGTTTTACGGCAAAGGAAGAATTGGTACAGTTATTACTTTCAACGGATGCAGACATTATGATTATTGACCCTGAACGTGAGTATTCGGCTCTTGTTGAAGCTATGGGCGGTCAGGTTATCGAGCTTTCTGCAAAAAGTAAAAATCATATCAACTGTCTTGATATAAACAAGGAGTATGCAGATGGTGCAAGTCCTATTGCGTTTAAGGCTGAGTTTGTACTTTCACTCTTTGAACAGGTTATGGGCAAAGACGGTATTGATGCCATTCAGAAATCTATTGTTGACCGTTGCCTTACTAATGTTTACAAGAACTATATCAAACGAGGTTATACAGGCAAGGTTCCTACTCTCGTTGACCTTTGTAATGATTTAAGAAAGCAGCCTGAACCCGAAGCTACGGAACTTGCAACAGCTATGGAACTTTTTGCTTCAGGTTCACAGAGTACCTTTGCACAGAAAACCAATGTAAACATTGAAAACAGACTTATCTGTTATGACATTCTTGAACTTGGTAGTCAGCTTATGCCTATCGGTATGCTTGTAGTTCTTGACAGTATTCTCAACCGAATCACAAAGAACAGAGCTGAGGGCAGAGAAACATATATCTTTATTGACGAGATATATCTTCTTTTCCAACACGAATACTCTGCAAACTTCCTTTTCACCTTGTGGAAAAGAGTAAGAAAATACGGAGCCTATTGCACCGGCATTACACAGAATGTTGATGACCTGTTACAGAGCCATACAGCAAGAACAATGCTTGCAAACTCAGAGTTTATTATAATGCTTAATCAGGGTTCAACGGACAGAGAAGAACTTGCTAATCTTTTACAGATTAGTGAAACACAGATGACACACATTACAAATGTTGAAGTTGGTCACGGTCTTGTTAAGGTTGGTTCATCATTTGTACCGTTTGAAAGAAAGTTCCCTAAGAATACGGAACTGTATAAACTTATGTCCACAAAGATGGGCGAATAAAAAGAAAGAGGTATTAATTTATGTACGAAATAAAGAATTTTCAGAATAATGACGATGTAAGGGTTCTTGATGAAAAAGGACCCTTTACAATTATCGAATACAAGAAAGATTTGAGTGTTACACCTTCAACGGCAATGCTCTCTTTTTATTGTAATGAGATGAATGTAAGAAAGCGTCAGCTAATCTGTGACCTTAAAAATGCAGATATTACGCTTCAGGCAGGAGCTATGCAGTGGTCTGTCGGTAATGTAAACGCAACCACAGGTATTAAGGGTGTCGGAGATCTTTTCGGAAAAGCACTCCGTGGAAAGGTTACGGGAGAAAGTGCAATCAAGCCTGAATACACAGGTAACGGTACACTTGTTCTTGAACCGACCTATAAACACATTATTCTTATGAACACAGCCGATTGGAACGGCGCTGTTGTTCTTGATGATGGTCTTTTTCTTGCTTGTGATTCTGCACTTGAACAGAGAGCGGTAATGCGTACAAATATTTCATCTGCGGCTCTCGGTGGTGAGGGACTTTTCAATCTCGGTCTTACGGGTAACGGTATCTTTGCCATTGAATCAAGATGTCCTAAAGAGGAACTTATTGAAATTGAGCTCAACAACGATATTCTCAAGGTTGACGGTAATCTTGCTCTTGCTTGGAGTAAATCACTTGATTTCACGGTTGAGCGTTCAGGCAAAACCCTTGTGGGTTCTGCTGCATCCGGTGAAGGTCTTGTAAATGTTTACAGAGGAACGGGCAGAGTTCTTCTTGCTCCCGTTGATAAGGCTATGCCTTTTATCACAATTAACTAATCAAAAAACAAAAAATAATATAGGAGGTGCAAATGGGTAAAGGTATTAAGACTTGTGAAGTAGTTAAAGAAATTAAAGTTCACGATACTGCTGTAAATGTCGGTGACAGAATGAAAAACATCGGTGTCAAAACAAAAGACACCGTAAATGAAAATATCAATCAGGCGGATAATGTATCACCTGAACAATATGCTACTGACAAGGTATCAGAATCTATGCGAACAGGTAGTGAAACTGTTGCTGTCGGCACTGAAAAAGCAGTTCGTAAAGGTGTAAGCAAAGCAAAAGAAAAAATCCAAGAAAAGAAAGCTGAGAAAAAAGCACAAGAGGAAGCGAAAAAGCAGTCCGAAGAAACTTCAACAGAGGAAAATGTAACAGAAGAAAAAGCTGACAATGAAACTTCAAAGGATGATAGCAATTCCACAGCTCCTAAAGAAAAGTCAACAGAACCCAAAACTGATGAAGTCGGTTCTAATAATTCCGGTAATTCAGCTTCAGCAAAAGAGAAAACTGCAAAAACTAAATCTTCGGATAATACTGAAAAAACAACTGAGCCTACAAAAATGCAGAGCAATAAAAAGACTACTCAGACGAGAACAGATAAAGGCGATGCTAAAGTTGTTAAAGAAAAAACTCAAGCACCGCCTAAAGCAAAAGCACAAACAGAAGCAAATATTGACGAAATAAAGAAACCTCGTCAAAGAAAGCAAACTGCTCCTAAAACAAAATGTAAAGCAGATATTAAAAAAGTTGGTGCTGAAAAGCAAACTGTAAAAACTGTTAATAAAGATGCTCATAAAATAAAGCCGTCAAAGAGAAGTCTTGATAATACTGCAAAAACTATCAAAAAGGCTGATAAGACGGCAAAGGCAGCAAAGAGAACTGTGAAAAAAACTGCATCAACAACAAAGAAAACTGCTGAAGTTGCAAAGAGAACAAAGCAAACAGCACAGGCAACTGCAAGAGTAACTATTAAAACAGTGAAGGTTGCA
>JAFTUP010000257.1 GCA_017466205.1 Clostridia bacterium | reverse complement strand
TATCTTAAATCCAAACGGTAAGGTGATCATTGTCTATAACTCCCGTGATGAGCAAGCAGCTTGTACAAAAGCTCTTGCTGATTTGCGCCGTAAGTTTAATTCCGAATTTCATGGATTTTCAAACGGTATCAGTGATGAAAAATGTCGTGCTTTCTTTAGTGGCAACTGCGATATCTTCCGTGCAGATAACAGTCAGAACTACGACAGACAGGGTTATATCAACCGTGTGCTATCATCATCGTACTCTCTGCGTGAAAGTGACGAAAGGTATGCGGAGTACTTGAAAGAGATCAATGTGATTTTTGATACATTTGCTGTTAACGATATACTGACAGTGCCCACATATACGGTGGCGTATATTGGCATTATAAAATAAATTCCAATATATTGAACAGATAAGCGTACAGAAATCGTAATTTTTAAAGCTATGGGAATTTTATTCTACAATTCGTTATAATACCATTGTCAGCGTGGCAACACTATGACAACAAAAAATCTGATAGTCCATATTTTATGGATAATACAGATAATATAAATCCCACAAGTAAACATACCCAAGCAAAATTGTTTAAGTCGCAGTTTTCGGGAGCGAGTGGGAACAATCAACGAGCGCTGCCTGTGGCAGATGAAGCGAAGTTGATTATTATGCGAAAATACAGAACAATGTGACGCGCTCCAAGCGAGCATTGCGACAATATTTTCGGTGGGCAATCAACGAAAGCCTTATAAGCCCTTATATATCAAGGGTTTCAGGATTTTGAGAAAGTCGTTTGATACTAAATGATACTATAACTATAAACGACATTCCTACATTAATTTCATACAAGAGAAAACCTCTCTCGTTTGAACACTTAGTTCATTCGAGAGAGGTGTTTTTTATACCATGTACAATCGACTACGTTATTTTATTTATTCAGTCACTTGCTTAGTAAGATATTCGTAAACGAATTTGCCAATGGGGCCTGAAGTACCCATATCAATAAGCATATATTTAATTTTTGTGATTATATTACCAAAATCAAAGAAAATTGCCTTTTCTGTTTCAGGAGCACCGTCATAATTTAAAGTGAATGCCTGAGTATAAAGAACGCCACCCTCGCCAAATGCTTCTGCACGGACATAAGAACCGATTTTATCTGAATAATCGTCAAGGTCAATTGTGTTACCAACAGCAATAACCTGTCCGTCTGCAATCCAGTGAACTGTCAATGCATTATCAACTGAAAGAGTGATTGTATCATTCTTTTCATCGACTATCACATTTGTAGCCTTTGGTGCAGGAATCGTACCGTCTCTGTCCTCCTGCTCAAACTCTGTTCCCCAATCAACACCTGTTTCAAGTGAGAACTGTGCTAACTCCTCTGCATTTTTGATATATCTGCTGACAGCGAAAAATGCACCGTTCTGCAAGCAAGTACGGATATTTGCTGCGTTATTTTCAGGCATACACAAATCTGTCCAGGCACAACCAACTTTATCAAGCTGATGAGCATCTGTTGTTGCTATTGCAAATACATTTCTGCCTGTGGGAACAACTTTCTGAAGAAGAATGTCCCAAAGCTTTCTGTCATATTTTGTTCTGCCGTCCTTTTTAGAGTTAATGTCAATACCAATGCAGGACTCGTAATTTGTAAGGATGTTTGTAAACTTATCAATTACGTAACCATACCATAAATCATCCTCATCATAAGCATCTGCCTGACAGCTTTCCTCTTTTGCACCTGTATATTCACCGGGATGATTGATTACAGTAAGTCCGCCTGCAGACTCAACATTTCTTACTACTTCTTCATAGTTGCTTGTACCGCCAAGAAGACCGTCACCATAATCAGCAAACCAGCTGTTCACATGAGCATTGTTAAGTGAGGTGGGATTCTGTTCATTACCTAACGGCACCTCAACCATTCCTCTGCCGTTACGACCGACACCATTTATGATTTCATTATATCTTTCTTCTGTCAACGGAGTTACGACCTGTTTTCTTCCTTCCTTAACAGCTGATACAATTTTGAAATAATTTCTTGTATTGACCTGAGTCCAGCCTCTTGAAACAATACCGTGGTCAGTTAATGCCAGAACATCATAATCCTGTGCATAATGCTCCTCAATCATAACATCCATATCAACATCACCGTCAGATGCTGTTGTATGACAATGAAGGTCAGCCTTATACTGATCCCAATTTTCAAAATCAACTGTGGAATATGGGTTGTTTATTGTGTAATCAATATCTTCTGTTGCAAAAGCGATAATACAGCAACTGAATGCCATAACGATTGCAAGAATAAGTGAAATAAGTTTTTTCATATTTTGACCTCGTTTCAGGGGGGGGTACATTAGCCTTCCCCCTACGAGGGGAAGGTGGCACGAGCAAAGCGAGTGACGGAAAGGGGGATTCAAATTATTCCCCCTTCAGTCTGCTTCGCAGACAGCTCCCCCCTCAAGGATGGAGCCCAATTTACATTTTTGTTAATTATTAATCTTTAAAAACATTATCGAATAACGGAAGTTTTGATGCTTTCATTACTGCACTGAAAAGACGACCGACTGTTACAGGTGTAATTCTTCCGAAAATCTTCATAAACTGTGCATCGAAACCGAATACCATAAGCTCTTTCTTATTTTCAATTCCGTTTACAATCATATTAACCATTCTGTCACAATCTGTGCTGATGGCATTAATCATCTTTTCGCCTTTGCCTGTGTTTTCCTGATTACGGAAAATATCTGTCTTTGTAAAGCCCGGGCAGATAACTGTGACATAGCACTTACCTCTTAATTCCTCTCTTAATGACTCTGTAAATGATTTTAACGCACCTTTACTTGCTGAATATGTAGAAGTACCTGCAAGTGACATAAGAGCTGCTGATGAAGCAACATTAATCACAGCAGGAGTGCTTGATTCAAGAAGCATTGGTAACAAAGCATTGATTGAATAAACTGCTGAATAGAAATTGATGTTCATAACACTTTCAATTTCTTCAATTGAGTAATTCTGTGTCTTATTGAACTTTGGCAAAATACCCGCATTATTAATAAGAACATCAGGATGAATGTCATTTTCCTTAAGGTACTCTGCAAACTCAAACCAATTCTCTTTAGAAGAAACATCAAAGAGCTTGTATGAGAAATTCTTTGCATAGTCCCCTAATTCTTCAACAAATTTTTCTGTCTTTTCCTTGCTTCTTGCAATACCGATAACCTTGCAGTTATGCTTTTTGATAAGTGCCTCTGCAACGCCTTTACCGATACCTGCTGATGCGCCTGTAATAATTACTGTTTTGTTGTCAATCCAACACTGTCCCATAATAATATCTCCTTATTTATAATTTTTTATAAAGTGTTTATAAAACGCAACACAGTTTGCAACTGAGTCAACGTCAATATTTTCATTTTCAGCATGAACTGAAGCCAACTGCTGTGCAGAAAGCTTAATCGGTGCAAATCTGAGTACACATTCGCACACACCAGTAAGTGTTCTTGCATCCGTACCTGCAGGAAGAATAAAAGGAGAAGCAGGATACTGTGAAAAAACCTCACCAATACAGTCCATTGTATATTTAAACTGTGGTTTTGACATATCTGCAGGACCGTGATACTCGCTGTCCTCTGTCATTTCAACCATTATATCATATTTTTCAGCAATTTCCTTAAATTTCTTTAAATCTTCCTCAAAATCTTTTTCATCTACAGGTCGGACAAATGCTTTTGCAGTACACTTTTTTGTAGCAGAGCTACCCTCAATATTATTGAATGTACAAGTCGTACCTATAAGTCCGCCTGCCTGAGCGTTGATTTTAGGCATTACCTTTTTGATAATTCCACCGAAAAGCCAGAGATTTGCAAAAAGCATATTCATAGGAAAACCACAATAAGGGCCTAAATGCCTGAACATTGCTTCAACCTGTGGATTAAGACGACGGATGAAAATATCATTTGTTGTAATCTCATTTATAAATGCTGACATTCTCTCAACAGGTGTTGCCTTTGCTCCTGCTGTAAGACTTGCGTGACCGTTGTCAGCAGTTGCAGTACAGATAAGGCTTATACGACCTTTTTCGTGAACTGCTACCATACCGCATTTATCACATTTCATTCCGCCCAATGGTGGCTCGATTAACGCTCCGCCTTCATCAAGAATTACTTCAAATTCAATGTTATTCTCTTGGAAATATTTAAGTGCAGTAGGAATTCCGTCACCACCAAGCTCTTCATTGTGAGAAGAACCAATCCAAACATTACAAGGTGGATTGTAGCCTTCGTTCAGGAGTTCTTCAAGTGCAGAAAATTCTGCAAACAGTGGAGTTTTTGTATCAACAGTTCCCCTACCCCAGATTTTTCCTTCAGCAATTTCACCTGAAAAACCGTCGTATTCCCATTCACCGCTTACTTCCACAACATCGTGGTGAGACATAAGCATTATGTTCCGTTTTTCATCCTGACCTTTGATTTTGTAAATCCAACAGTCATCGGAAAATGTCATTTTTTCGGCGACACTATGTACGGTAGGAAATAATTCTACCATAACATCACGAAGCTTTGCAAATTCTGTATCATCGTAACTGTCCTTTACTGAAACAGTTTTGCATTGAATCATTTTCTGAAGTCGAGTCACATAATATTTTATTTCGTCATCATTATAAAATGGTTTAAATTCGCTTAATTTTCTTGCTTTTCGTGATGCATTTAATGTATTTACAGTCAAAGCCGCAATCAAAACTAATACTAAAACAAAAACAATGAACAAGATAATCATTTAAAATCACCTTTGATTGAAATGTACATATTTTTAATGTCGTCATAAGACAGCGGAATCATATTTCTTTCCATAAGCGGTGTCATACTCATTTTTGTGAGAGTTTCAATTTCCTCGTTTGTTTTAACACCGATTTCAGATAAAGTACAAGCCATCCCCATTTTCTTTTTAAGTTCAGTAATTGTATCTGCCATTTCGTAAGCGTCTTTGAAACCACAATTCTGTGCAAACTTACTGAGTCTTCCGTCTTCTGCCTCTGCATTATATCTTGTGAAGAAATCAAGTGTCATGGCACAAGCCTCACCGTGAGGCACACCGTAAAGATTTGTAAGCGGGAACGAACATGCGTGACTTCCTGCCGTTCTCGGATTTGAAAATGCCACACCGGCCACAATTGATGCCTCCGCCATTTTCTCTCTTGCCAAGAGATTGTCGGGTTCACAATATGCTTTATATAACCATTCAAATACGAGTTTTGTTGCATGAACTGAACAGCTTTCACATATTGGCTGATGAAGAACACTCCACACACTTTCAAGTGCGTGACTTAACACATCAAGACCAGTGGAAGCAGTAACCTTTGGCGGTACGCTCAAAGTCAGTCTTGGGTCAACAATTGCTGCTTTCGGGTACATAAGAGGGTCATTCATTGTTGATTTCACATTCTTACTTAAATCAGTAAGAACTGAAATATTTGTAATCTCACTGCCTGTACCACTCGTTGTGGCAACTGCAATCATTGGGATAACTTCCCGGCTGTCGATTGGTTTTCCGCCTGTGTGATAGCTTTCGATAATATCATTTCCCTTTGCGATTGCACAAGCAGCCTTACAACAATCCATCGGTGAGCCACCACCGAGTGCAACTGCAAAATCAGCGTTATTCTCCCTAAGAACATTTACACATTCATTTACATTATCTGTTGTAGGATTTGGTCGGATGTCAGAAAATACTGCAACGATTTTACCATTACAGTTTTTAATGATTTCGTCTGCTACACCATTCTTTTTAAGAGTATTTGAGCAGACAAGCACACCCTTTTCATATCCGTATTCATTTATGATTTTTGGTAATTCCTGAATTTTGTCTGTTCCAAAATATATTTTTACAGGCAAAGAAAATTCCCAACTCAAATTAAACACTTCCCTTGAATTACATTTCTTTTTTCTATTTCTCTGTTTATTGTGTTAAGCACATTTTTCTTGTCACCGCTCCATAGTGGTTCAACAAGATATTTTTTCGGTGCATCACCTGTTATTCGATGAATTACAATATTTTCAGGTATTCTTTCGATACAATCAAAAAGAATATCCATATATTCTTCTATACCCAAAGGCCTTACAAGACCTTTCTTGTAATCCTCATACAAATCAGTGTCTT
>JAFTUP010000256.1 GCA_017466205.1 Clostridia bacterium | reverse complement strand
ATCAAGACCGCCAAGAACAGACTGCTCATATTTTGATATAGGATCGGGTACTGCAAAAGGCAATTTAACAATTATCAGATTAGATAATGTATCGCCAACAATATCAACACCTTCTCCGGCAGCATCACTCGCAAACAAGACACCGTTACCGCTTATCTTGAAATCCTTCAAGGCATCAATGCGCCCTCTGCCCATTATGAAAATCGGATAATCATAGTTGTTTTTGCTGATAGTATTGAAAACTATCTCCATAAGCCGATAAGAAGTAAATAAAACAAGCGAATGACCGTATGTAGCTTTCAAAAGCCTGTCAATCTCGTTTGTTACTGCTCTAATATATCCCTCACGCTTCACATTCGGAAACGGTATATATTCAGGAATATATATGAGAGCATTTTCTTTATAGTTAAAAGGTGATTTTTTACTTGTTTCTGCAATTTTATCAGCTTGCAGATATTCTATACCCAATTTGTTTTTCATCAGGTTAAAATCACCGTTTGCAGATAATGTACCTGATGTCAGAATAGACAAAACCTCTCTGTTCCAGAGGTTCGTATATATCTGCTTGCTTAAATCTTTAGGGATAGAACACAAATTACAAGCATTATTATTGTATTCATACCAGCACACAAGCTGTTCCGGGGCAAGAAAGGTTTGCAGTTTATTTTTTATACTTTCAGACATTTTCCGTATTCTTCGCTTCTTAATGTGAATTTTAATCTCATCACAGCTATATACGGTTTCGCTTATACATTCAAGCATTTCAATTATGCTCTTCATATAGCTGATACAATACGCATCAATATCTGCATCCCTGCGTTCCGGGGTTCGTTCATTTTCTTCAAGTGTTCCTGTTATTCTGCCAAAGAGCTTTGGATAACTGTTATTTATGGAATCACAAAAGCCCTTTAGCGGTTCTGCTCCGCAATCTTCAATGTAGGTTATAAGCTCTGTAAATTCGGAAGTTGATAAATAACATCCGTACATCTGCTTTGCTACATCATACAGTTTGTGAGCTTCATCAAAAATTATAACCTTATATTTAGGTAACAGGGGCCTATAGCTCATAAGGTCAGCAAATACATAGTTATGATTTGCAATCTGAAAATAATATTTATGATACAAGCAACTGTTTGTAAATCGTATAAATCTGCATGTATCATAACGGCTGCATAACTCATTACATTTATTGGTTACGCAAATTCTGTCTTTAACATATCTTGTCAACGGGTAGGAATCTAAATCAATCTCCTGTTCGTTCACACCCGATAATCTTCGTAGTGTCTTTACAAGGGCTTCATCTCTTTCCGATTTATTCTTTTCAAGTGATGAAAGATATGTTTTAAGTTTAATGTCACATATATAATGTGATTTACCCTTGCGTACTGCAAAATCAAGCGGTTTTCTGATTATTCTGTATTTTAATAAAATATCGCTGATTTGCGGTATATATTCTTCGGTAATAGCCTTTTGAAGTGCTATTGTTGATGTGGAAATCAAAGTTGTACTGTTTATATCGTGAAAAAGATTGTAAATAATCACGGCAATAATATATGCGTGAGTTTTACCCGTTCCGACTTCGGCCTCCATCAGAGCTACATTTTTTGTTTCAAGACCGTTAAACATTTCAAGAGCCAAGTCAAGTTGATTTTTTCTGAATGAAAATCCCTCTGTCGGTAATATATAAGAAAAGATATGACGGAGCAGATTATTTGCACGGTCATATCTTGTAGTTTTCATCGTCATATCATTTTTATTTATGTCAAGTTCTTTTACTCTTTGAGCAAGCTGCTCATAAAATTCTTCCAAAATCGGATTTTTTCTTTTAGATAAATATTTCTTTTTAAATGAATTAAGGTTTACTGCATAATAAGTGAAAAATCCATTATCATAATTTTCTGTAACAGCGCAGTTTTCTATTACAAATTTTACTGTATCATTTTTTCCTATCAATTTATTTTCATATAATTTGTTTTCGGCATCGCATACACATAAATCAATCATAGCTTTTATCTCCTTCGGCTTTTTTAGACAAAAGCGGCGGTCTGTTCTTTTAGGAGGGACCAAACCGCCGCGCGTAATATTGCAAATCTTCTGCCAATTTTCTCTCATTCCCTGCATCCTGTTGGTTAGACAGGTATCATGGAATCCACTCCGTATTCTTTCGCAAATACGGCGGGCGTTCCCCCAATCGCCTTGTTGGGCTGCTATCCAGACTTGAGGTTAGGACTTAGCAGAAGTATCATTATAAAGCCTATGGAATCATTGCAATTCCTCTCACCATAAGAGGTAATCATCACAAACATTATCGCAAGCGTGTTCTGATGTGTCGCTTTGGCTTTCACCGCCATAGGCTATGTGCAGACAACAATCTATTCAGTTGTCAAGGATCAAATGGATTTTTACTTACCCTGATGCACGGAAAACTTATTTATGATGTTATGTATTATCAGCTTGTCTTTTTTTGAAAGTGTTTCTGATAATCTCAATAACAAATTTTCTTCTTCCGCATTAAGATACTGCTTCGGGTTTTCAAAATCCGAGTCGAGGAAGATACCGCCGCCACCGCCGACTTTGGTTATGATAGGTAGCCGACTGCTAAGATACATAATATCTCGGAATATTGTCCGTTGAGATACTCCATACCTGTATGCCAATTCTTGTGCAGTAGCAAATCGGTTCTTAATTAAAAGAGCCTTTATGCTTTCTCTGCGTTCATAAGCTGTCAGGTTATCTTTCATAGCCGACACCTTCTTCCTTGTGGACTATGATACAGGGCGAACCTGACAGAAATTTTCATATTCAAAAAAGTTTTTAAAATTTTTTTCATTACCGTTTCCTCCAAATCAAATTAAGCCGAAAAAATTTGATTTGCCAGAAGGCGGTGAACGGCAACGATATGTATGCTCTGCTCCTATAAAAAGAAAACAGCCAAAAACTACCCTTCTTATCGGGTTAGCTTTGGCTGTACGGTCAGAGCGACCTCCGTGAGCATCATCAGTTTGCGATTTATAGCTTGTCCTATTGTGATGTGCTTTCCTGTGTCTGTTTCTAAAAAAGCGTATGAAAGATATTAACATTTATATCACTCCTACCGCACGGCATAT
>JAFTUP010000255.1 GCA_017466205.1 Clostridia bacterium | reverse complement strand
TTCAGTTATGGAAATTCTTATTTCGGCATTATTCCCTACCGCCACCGCCGCATAATACATATTTTCCGAAATTCCTTCATAAACTTTACGAACAGTAAAATCATCGGTGCTGTTTACTTTTTGTATTTCTTCGGGCCTTATATAAAAGCGCTCCCAAAGTTCTTCTTCGCCCAGTTCGATATATTCCGCAACTGCATCCTGCACCATAGGAAGGATCTCTTCCTTTCGTTCAACAAGGGCAGAATAAAAATCATCATATTCCGGTCTTTCGGCGGAACTTTCGCCGCCTTCCGGAAGGGTGCCGTTTTCTCCGGGGTTTTGCTCAAAATCCGGCGCGGGATCCTCTTCCGAAAGAATCGCATCCCCGGAAGAAATATTTTCTTCCTCCGGATTTTTTATTTCATCGCCGCAGGAACAAAACAAAGCCAGAATCAGAAGAACAGATATCAGTTTTTTCATAAGATCACCCCCTGAAAAATTATTCGCTGTATTTTACAGCGCAAACCGCTTTCGGGATCCATTTATCCTCTTTTCCGCCAAGAACTATTACTGCGTATTTTTCCCCGATGGCTTCAACCCAACATTCTGTGGTATCATCTGTTACGGATATAAACGGTCTGCTTCTGTCGTCAAGGTTTTTCGCCGTACAAAGATATGCGCGCATCATAGTGTAATCCATTGGGTCATCGTTTCCGTTGTCGTAATCAACCACTATGACGTTTTGAAAATCATAGGTTGCGTAGTTATAGGAAAAACCGCTGTTGAAGCCTTCTTTGTATTGCGTAAACGTCTTTGCTTCGGCATCATAAATTCCCGTATAAACCCATGAACCGCATTCAACAACGTATCTGTCGCAAACGGTATAATAAGGCGACCAGGGTTCGGGTATCCAGCGCCCGATATCAATGCTTTCGCTTTCGATATCGTAAACAACGAAACCGTTGTCTATATTCTCCCATGTCACAACAGTTGCAGCGATTTTCGTCCCGCCAAGGATAAAGCGAGGGCTTCTGAATTCAAAAGGCGCAAGAGCCGAAACGTCGTATTCACAATTTGTCATAATTTCTTTGAAGTTTTCAAGAATTTTGTTATCAAGAACAAGCTTTGCATTGTTACCGTTTACGTCCACAAGCATTATCCCATCTTCACAGGCATAGACAAAAGCTTTTTCGTTTATGTCATAGCAGCTTTGGTCGTCGTTGCCGAACATACCTTTTGAAAAAACCGTTCCACCCGGAAGGGCAGTAAAAAATTCCTTTTCCGGCTCGGCGCTGTTTCTGTAAAGAACGCCATTTCCAAGAAGTATTCGATAATCGAAGCCATCTTTTTCTTCATATTTTTCAATACGGAAGATATTTTCTTCTCCGGTTGAAGCCAAAGCCGTATAAAGCTTTTCTCCGCTTTCAGCGTTATATGCATTTATCGTTCCGTCATCATTCACAAAAACAATCGTTTTGCCGAATTCCATCGCTTTTGCCCACAAAAGGCCTTCGGAATCTTCGAGTGTGATGCAATCCCCTTCAAGCGGCAAAATCTCTTTCTGCCCTTCTTCCTCTTCCGAAAGAACCGCATCCCCGGAAGAAATATTTTCTTCCTCCGGATTTTTTATTTCAGCGCCGCAGGAACAAAACAAAAGCAAAATCAAAAGAACGGATAAAATCTTTTTCATAAAATCACCTCTTATTCTTCAAGCGGTTCCACGGTAAATTCGTGGGTTTCCATATCAAAAGTTCCGATAAAGCCGCCGCGGAATTTTGCTTCGGTTTTAACGAAAATTTTAAGTTCCTTTTCGCTGTAACGCATATTGATTTCCGCATCGGTATAAAATTCCGACCAGACTTCCCACCCGGTGTCATAGCTTTCGAGAAGATTGCCCTCTGCATCAAGAAAACCGAAGCGATAGGTGTATCCAAGGCCAAGGCGGCTTCCGTATTCGTCGGAAACGTCCTTTTGTTCCATATCCTTCGGGCCTTCGTAATAGACTATGATAAAGCTCATATCCTCCGGATCACGGCGGAAGGTAAGCAGCTCTCTCACCTGCGTTTCGTTTTCGTAATAGCCGAGAGGCAGTTTTTCGCCGAGGTCAAATATCTTTTCGCCCTCGGGGCTGAAAATCTCAAGGCTTTCGCCGGTCATAACGTAGCAGTCGCCGTTTTTAAGATAGCCTATTTCGCCGAAGATGCTTCCGTTATCGGTAAGATAGGTGAGCCTTCCGGTTTCGTTATCCTTTTGAATAACGTTGAAAACGGCGGCATCCATGCCCTCGGTATAGCCGATATTATAGAGAGAAGTTCTTCCGTCGGGGCTTTCTGCAAGCTTTTCTTTAAGATGCTTTTCTTCTATCCCATACCAGACTTCACAGGTTTCGTATTCAAAATCCGCTTTGAAAAAGCTTCCGAAAAAGTTATCGCTTACGGTAACGGTCTTTCCGTCGGAAGAAAAATCAACGTTTATATTCCTTTCATCATAGCTGTAAGAAAAATCACCGAGAATATCGGAATCCGTGATAAATCCGTCTTTTATTTCGCCGTTTTCAAGGAGGAAAAACGCAGTTTTCGTATCCTCATATCCGTTTTCGGAAGCATGGAAATTATAGGTTTTAAGGGTTTCTGCGCCTTTTTTAACTTCAATTCCGTCGATATAGGTATAATAATCACCGGTTTCCACATCAAAGAAATATCCGCCGTTGCTGAACCTTTCGATTATAACAAGGCCTTTCCCGAGAATCTTCTGGAACTCAATATGCGAAAAGAAATTCGGCGAAGAAACAAGAACATTTTGGTCTTTAAGAGAAAAAATGCCGCAAAGGCTCTTTCTTATTTCTTTATCAAAAATGAGTTTTCCGTCTTCGTCAAAAACAAGAAAATGTGAAGCTGGCGCTGTTTCCTGCGGATTCTTTTCATCAAGGGGCGTTACCGCAAGATGCCACTCCTTGGTTATTTCACTGTGAGATACCATGTTCACCCAAAGTTCATCGGTGCCGTAATCCGGAAGCTCCGGGCTGAATTCGATTCGTTCAAAATTTTCTGTATCTATAACAACCACGGTTTTATGGCCGATAAAAGCGATGCTCTCTTCGCCGAATTCCGCAAAGGTTCCGAAAACCGTTCCCGGAACGGAAATTCCGTCATAATAATGATAAAATCCCTCGATGGGAAAGGCTATCTTGTCGCCGTCGCGGGTGATGACCATTTCTGCACCAAAATACCAGCCGTCCCGAAGCTCCGCATTTCTGATATAAGCCGAAAGGCCCTTTTCTTCAAGGATTTCGTAACGGGTGTTATATGAAACGGCGTCGTTTTCTATATACTCCAATATTATTTCTTCCTGATACGCTTCATAACGGGGAGCATCGGAAGAAAGCTTTTCTTCCGCGGGTTCTTCCTTTTCGGGAAGCGAAGCATCTTCCGAAACAGCCGCATCCCCCGAAGAAATATTTTCTTCCTTCGGATTTCTTATTTCAACTGTGCATGAACAGAGCAAAATCAAAATTAAAAGAACTGATATGATTTTTGTCATTTGTGCTACCTCTTTATATCGGACTATATATAAATATAGTGTTGTTTTTTCAGTCTTTTGTTGCAGATGCGGGCAAATTTTTTGCCCGCATCTGCTTTTGTAAGGAGTATTTATATGCTTTGAACCTCGCGGTTCGCGGAATTTCTTTCTGTAAGGGTTCCGCTTTCGATACAGTAATAAAAAAGCCTTTCACCGTTTGTGATGGCAACGGTTTTTTCGCCGAGCCACCGCACCCGAAGGTTTTCTATCTTTTCTTCCTCATCCGGAAGATTTTTTGCGGAAATACCGACCGGCGCGGGTCTTTCTTTTTCATTTTCCCTTGGGGGAAGCTCGCAAATAGGTCTTCCGCTGAAATCATAAACGGTTCCGCCGAAAAGCTTCCATTCCCCGCCGATTTTCTCTATGGTCATATTCTCGGATTTCATAAAAATCCTTTCATTTGAAAAAACACATTCACCCGGTGCTTCGTTCCCTTTATGGGCAAGTTCTATTTCTGTTTTTCTTCCGCTTTCGGTATCAAAAAGCACGACGGAAAAGCCCTTTTGTTCCGCGATGACCCTTCCCCCTTCAAGGCGTATCCCCGGGGAGGGAAGATTCTGAACCACCGCCGATGAAACTTTTTCCCATGCGGCGGCATCGCTTCCGGAAGCAAAAATCATCATCACCGCAAGGGCAAGTGCGGCGAACTTTTTCGCGGCGCTCATTTTCTTCCCCTTGCCCCGGCAATAATTTTTTCAAGCGCATCGAGGTCTTTGTCATCAATTTTTTTGTTTTCATAAAAATTTGCAATAAGGGATCTTACGGATTTTCCGCAATATTCGCCGAGAACGGAATCTCTTTCAAATTCGATATATTCCTCTTCTGTAACAAGGGCGGTATAAAAATCTGTTTCTGAAGCTTCGGGGCGTTCGCATTTAATAAAGCCTTTTTCTGTAAGGCGCGAAAGGAATTTGAGCACCGCTGCCGCTTTCAGGTTTTTATCCCGAAGTTCTTCATCCATTTCCGTGCGCGAAACGGGATTTTTCGATCCCCAGATAATCATCATTATCTCAAGCTCGCAATTCGGAAGATGCACAAGCTCTTTTCTTTCTTCCATTTTTACACCTCCATTTTTCGACTTCCGTCTAATTACAGTTCCATTTTACAATCGTAAAATCCAAATGTCAATAGGTTTCGCGAAAATATTTTTACAATCGTAAAATTATTTTCCCGAAGCGGTGCATGAACATAAAAAACGGCTCCGCCGATGAAAGGCGAAGCCGTTTTTTTACAGCAAAATATATAAGATTCACTTACGGTGCGCTTACTTTTCGTTATCATTTCCCGAAAACAAACCGGCGGCGCAAAGAATAAGTCCCGCCGCAAAAGCAATTATGCCTCCCCAGGATAAAAGATAGTTTTCGCCTATAACCGCAACGTCCGGCGCCGCGAATAAAATCTGGTGCTTCAGGTATTCAGTACAGGCGGCAATAATGCCGCATATCATAAGCGCAGAACCAAACACTGTCTTTTTCATTGTGAACCTCCTTTTTATCGGTTCAAATTTTATTTTTTATAATATTACCATATCGCTTTGCGCTTTTCAATCATTTGCGAAAAAGCGGCCCCTGCATTGCTTTGAAAGCGATTATGTGTTAAAATGACTTCTGAAAAGAAAATTTGAAAGGAGCTTTCCTTTATGAATGATATTATGAAAGTCGCGGTGGGCGTGCTGCTTCCCTTCCTCGGAACGACCCTTGGCGCGGCGGCTGTTTTCTTTATGAAAGGCGAAATGAACCCAAAGCTTCAAAAAGCTCTTCTGGGCTTTGCTTCCGGCGTTATGATCGCCGCTTCGGTATGGTCGCTTATCATGCCGGGAATCGAAATGGCCGAGGCCGCGGGCCAGATCGCGTGGCTCCCTGCGGCGCTTGGTTTTCTTGCGGGAATGGGTTTCCTTCTCGTTCTCGACAGCCTTATCCCCCATCTCCATCTGAATTCCGATAAACCCGAAGGCCGCCCCAGCAAGCTGGGCAAATCCTTCATGCTCGTTTTTTCCGTTGCGCTTCATAACCTGCCCGAGGGCATGGCCGTGGGCGTTGTTCTTGCGGGAATGCTTCGGGGAGAAAGCGTTATCACTTCCGCCGGCGCTTTTGCCCTTGCCCTCGGTATCGCGATACAGAACTTCCCCGAAGGGGCAATTATTTCAATGCCTTTGGTCGGCACCGGCCTTTCAAAAGGCAAAGCTTTTAAATACGGTTTTCTCTCGGGTGTTGTTGAACCCGCCGGCGCAATAATCACCATCCTTCTCGTTTCGCTTATTGAACCCATTTTGCCGTTCATTCTTTCTTTTGCGGCAGGTGCAATGATTTACGTTGTGGTCGAAGAACTTATTCCCGAATCCCAGGACGGCGAACACAGCAACATTGCCACCGTCGGCGTTGCCCTCGGCTTTGCGCTTATGATGATACTCGATATTGCACTGGGATAAAATTTCTGCGGCGGGTTTTCCGCCGCTTTTTTATTGACTTGAATCAGAATTGGGATTAGAATAGTTTTATTATATCAGAGGGGGTGCGGTTTTCATGATAAAGGTCGTTGCCGCCGTGATCGAAAAAGACGGCAGATATCTTCTTTGCAAAAGAGGCCCCGGCGGGAACTGCGCCTTTTTATGGGAATTTCCCGGAGGAAAAATCGAAGAAGGCGAAGCCCCGAACGAAGCCCTTATCCGGGAAATCCGCGAGGAGCTTTGCATCGAAATTTTGCCGAGCACCGTTTTTTGCGAATATCCTTACAGCTATCCGGATAAGGATATTTATTTTTATTTCATCCGTGCTCAAATAATTTCGGGCGAAATAAATCCGCTTTTTCACAGCGAGATCCGCTGGCTTTTGCCCGAAGAACTGGATTCGCTCGACTATTGCCCGGCGGATTTGAGCACCGTTGAAAAACTGAAAGGGGGCCGAGCACAGTGATAAATTCCACCCTTTGCTATATTGAGCACGAAGGCCGATATCTTATGCTCCACCGCATCAAAAAAGAGCATGATGCCAACCGGGATAAATGGATAGGCATCGGCGGAAAGTTCGAGGATAAAGAAAGCCCCGAAGACTGTATCCTTCGCGAAGCGAAGGAGGAAACCGGCCTTACCCTTACTTCATATAAATACCGCGGTATAGTGACTTTCGTTTCGGATAAATGGGAAACGGAATATATGCACCTTTTTACAGCCGACGGATTTGAAGGCGAGCTTATCGAATGTGACGAGGGCGTTCTTGAATGGATAAGCCCCGAAAAGCTGGATTCCATCCCGAAATGGGAAGGTGACAGGATTTTTCTCGACCTTCTCCAAAAAGGCGAGCCTTTCTTTTCGCTGAAGCTCCGTTACGAGGGCGAGCATCTTTGTGAAGCGGTGCTCAACGGAAAAGCCATAATCTGAAAGGAGCTTTTATGTATTTCAAAACACGCGAAGAAGAAGTTATTTTTCTCAAAAGGCTTTGGACGGAACAGCCCACCCCCTGCCCGAAATGCGGTTACAAAAATCTCGAGCATCTGCATAAAAAGGCAAAAAAGAGCGACACCGAATGGAAATGCCCCGTCTGCGGCGAAATTTTTCGCACCATAAATATGCTTAAAGAACTTCCGGAAGAATAAGCGCTTTTGTGTTGACAAAAGCGCCCCAAAAAAGTAAAATATATAAGCAGTGTGTCTCTATAGCTCAGCAGGATAGAGCGTTCGCCTCCTAAGAATATGTTATAACGACCGCCTTTCGGGCAAAGGCGATTGACATTGAGTAAGTTTAAGACTAAAATTGAATAGATTTTAAAGATGTTTCCGTAGCTCAGCTGGATAGAGCGACCGCCTCCTAAGCGGTAGGTCGGGTGTTCGAATCACCTCGGGAACGCCAAAAACTCCGCCGGAAAACCCAGTAAAATCAAGGGTTTCCGGCGTTTTTTCATTTTTACGGAAAAAGTGAAAAATCGTAAAATTCACAGATTTTCATTAGCAAAATCTCCGTCAGCTAATGGAAATTAGGACGAATGTCGTCCGCCTTTCAGGTGAACGACTTGCTAATAAAAATTAGCAGGATTTTCGCTATTTTGCTAATGAAAATGCCCTCTCTGCTAATGGCAGAAAAATTCGAGCAAAATTCCTGCTAATGAATAAGGCGTTCGTTACCCTGTTAATTCGTTCATTTAGGGGTGGTCAAGCGACAATCGCACACTACTTCTATGCCATTTCTTATTATATAATTGCGGTAACAGGAGGTGGTTGTTTTGAAAGAACAAAAATATCATTTATACCTTTCCAAGGACGAATACAGCGAAGTGCTGCAATCACTTATCCGTTTGAAGAACAGCCTGATAGCACAAGGCAGATACACGGACGCAGCAGATGATATTCTTTGCAAGGTGCTTTCAGCCAAGAAAAGAAAGTTCAAAATCAAATATATCTGAACACGAATAAAGACCGCCTACACTTTTGTAAGCGGTCTTTGCTAATTTAGAGTAAGTTAGACAAACTGGAATTGAACAAAATCGCTGCGCGATGGCCTGCCAAGGCTATGGCGCAGTTTTTTAGTCTTTCTAAAAAAGGCAGTTGATTCTTCTTTAAGAAGTATTTATTGTTAAGTTACCACACAAAACAAAATACAAAAGAAGACACACTGCCTATGAAAAGAATATCATCTTTAGGCTGCTTTCACAAGCAGTTTTATTTCGCAAACGCACCTCCATGATAGGTAGTGAAATTCATCAACTACTTATATTTTCATGGAGGTTATTTTATGTACGAATCATATATTAACAAAATAGAAGATGTTGGCAAATTGAGAAATCTCAAACCTGGTACCATTCGAATATACCAGAACAACATCATTCAGTTTTTAGACTTTATCAATAAACATCCGGAAGATCTTACCTGTGAAGATGCCAGAGACTTTCTTCTTTTTCTCAAAAATAAAGGAGATAAATCGTCCACTCTTAACAACAAAAATGGAGCTCTGGTATTTTTTTATAAACGTGTATTAGGTAAGCTTTGGGATGATAATCTCGTTCCGAGAGCCATAAATGATTATGCTGTTCCACGAATACTAACCCGTTCTGAAGTAGAAAGACTGTTAGATGCGACCCCAAACTTAAAATATAAAGCAATGTTCGCAATCATGTATTCTTCTGGATTACGTGTATCAGAAGTAATTCATCTTAATTACGATGATATTTCAAGAACAAACATGCAGATTTATATCCATAACTCAAAAACACACTCTTCCCGTTACGCTCTTTTATCCCAAAGAGCCCTTGATATCCTCACAGAGTATTGGTTTAAATGCGGCAGACCAAGAGGAATTCTTTTCCCTAATCAATGGACCGGCGATTATCTGACTCCTTCTGCGACTGGTCTGGAAATGAGAAAGTCTGTAAAAAGAGCAGGACTTCCTAAAGATGTTCATTCTCATTGCCTGAGACATAGCTTTGCAACACATCTTTTAGAAGATGGTGTGGATCTCAGATATATACAAACCTTATTAGGTCACCGTTCGCCTAAATCTACAGAGATTTATCTTCATATAAGCAACAAAGCTTTATTGGGTGTTCAGAGTCCTTTTGATAAAAAGGAAGGTGACACAAATGAGTAAACCTACTGTACAGGATATCTTTTTACAATTCTATCCGGAATATCTTGATAAATATACACCTTCAGCAACTCAGGCAAAAGTTGCAAACTGCATTATGAATTGTAAAACTGGCGCTTATGGTGCCAATGTCAGTATCTGCGAAGACTGCGGACATCTTCAGATCCATTATAATTCCTGCCGTAATAGATGCTGTCCTATGTGCCAGGCTCTTCCAAAAGAAAAGTGGATGGATAAAAGACGAGAAGACGTGTTGGATGCTCCCTACTTTCATGTGGTGTTCACTGTTCCTCAGGAATTAAATCCTTTAATCTACAGCAATCAAAAACTTCTATATGATGCATTATACCAGTCTGTTTCCGCAACAATCAACGAATTAACATTAGATACGAAACATCTTGGAGCCAAAGTTGGATATATCTGCGTGCTTCATACATGGGGTTCTGAAATGAATTATCATCCTCATATCCACGTCATTCTTCTAGGCGGTGGCTTAACGGCGAAAAAACAGTGGCGTGATAAAGGAGATGAATTCTTCCTGCCCATAAAAGTAATATCAAAACTCTTTCGCGGTAAATATCTTTCCAGACTCAAAGAACTTTGGGAACAGAGTGAATTATGTTTTTATGGAACTAGCGAAAAATATCGTAACCACTATGCCTTCAAAGAACTCCTCGACATCTGTTATTCCAAAGAATGGATTCCTCATTGCAAAAAAACTTTTAATGGTGCCGGGTCTGTAATCAATTACCTTGGGAAATATACTCACCGCATTGCTATCAGCAATCACCGCATTATCTGTATGGATGAACGCACTGTTACTTTCTATGTAAAAGATTACAAAGAAGACGGTAAGTGGAAAGAACATACCATTTCAGGTGTTGAATTTATCCGCAGATTTCTTATGCATGTTCCACCGAGACGTTTTGTAAGGATAAGGCATTACGGTTTACTCTGTACTCGCAGCAAAAACAAACATCTGACATTATGCAGAAATCTTCTTGGATGTAAGAAGTATTTATCAAAGCTCAAAGACATGGAAACACCGGAAATACTTGAAACCTTATATGGAATAAAAATCACTGTATGCAGGTGTTGCGGCGGACACCTTGGTAAACCGCAGCTTCGTCTGCCATTAAGGATTTAAACTTTTTATATTTCATATTTTATTATGATCTCAGCAATGAGGTCTATTTGTGATGCCTAAATACATCTAAATGCATAAGATTTTTCATCAGCATCCATCTCTGTGCTATCGGATTTTCCAAAGTAAGAATAAATTGAAACTCCATAGTTACTGGCTACACGGACGCTTACTTTGTTCACTTTGGCAAAATCAAACGCGGCGCAAACGAAAGGGCAGTTTTACTATAATTTAAGACTGCTTTTTCGTTTACGCCGCTATTGATTGTAACCTAAAGAATTTATTAGGCAAACAGAATAAGTGCAACACCTGTGATAAGCAGAACTATACCAACAACAAACTCTATCATTCCCACTTTCTTTGCGTATTCTTCTTTCTTCCGACCGGCTTTGAAATCCGCCTCAAAACCGTTGATAAGATTGTATTTCTTTTTAAAGTAAATGAAGTATCCAAACAGAAGGAATGCCAATCCCAGAACTACAGCCAATACCTTTAGGAATATCATATAAACACCTCCACAAAAAATTCAAATTTGTCTTTCTCTTAATTTCCTATTATACACCAAAATTATGAATATTTCTACCCGCCGTCTATTGACCTCAATTAAGAGGAAAGTAGGTGGCTTTTTTTGTTAGCAAAAAAATTTTCAAGAAATTTTGAAAAAACACCCCCCAAAAACGCTCTCCCATTTCAAACAAGTGAAGGGGTTAATTCCGAGCCACGAAAAGGTCAGCCCTTTCACTTGTATTTTGACAACTGAATAAACCATTCACTAAGACTTTAATTCTGATGATTTTAGCCACCTTATCGGGTACGCCGTGACTTCTGCATTGCAGAACAGCGAGAACTCCCGGTATAGGTAACAGGTTGCCCCTGTTACGGCGATGACAGTCAGAAGGATAATGATACTTCTCTACGGAGCTGGCGGAGTACCCGGCAGAGGTGAAATTCCTATGATACAGATTAGCAGTCTGTTCCTTAGTGACTTCCCGTGAGCTTATTGCTCGGCAAGGGGTGTTGAGAACAAATATTGCCCGACCGGTTAGGAAATGAGCCGGTCAAGTACATAGCCATACTGCGATGGCTATGAATTTCACGAAAGGAGGACGCACAAAGTGTCGAACTGCAAAACGATTGCGATATGCAATCAAAAAGGCGGAGTTGGAAAGACGACCACTACGGTAAACCTCGGCGTCGGTCTTGCAATGCAGGGAAAGAAAGTGCTGCTCATAGACGCAGACCCACAGGGCGACTTAACCACTTGTCTCGGTTGGCAGGATACAGACAACTTGGGTATCACGCTTGCAACGAAACTCACAGATGTCATAAATGAAACGATGAATGACCCTACGGTCGGTATTCTGCACCACGACGAAGGTGTTGACCTTATTCCGGCAAACCTTGAGCTTTCAGCAATGGAGTTTAACCTTGTCAACGCAATGAGCAGAGAGACGGCATTGAGAAACTATCTCAGCGAAGTGAAGGAGAAATACGACTATATCTTAATAGATTGTATGCCTTCCCTCGGAATGGTAACAATCAATGCTCTATCTGCGGCAGACAGCGTAATAATTCCTGTTCAGGCTCAGTATTTACCGGCAAAAGGTATGACGCAGCTTGTTCAGACCATTTCACGAGTTAAGAAGCGTATCAATCCGGGCTTAAAGATTGACGGTATGCTTCTCACTTTGGTGGATAGCCGTACCAACCTCGCCAAAAGCACGGTAGAAGCTCTGAGAGAGAACTTCGGTAGTCAAATCAAGATGTATCGAACATATATCCCGATTGCCGTAAAAGCCGCAGAGACTTCTTCCAAAGGCAAGAGCATTTTTGCCTACGAACCGGGCAGCACGGTGTCAAAAGCGTACACCGAATTTACAAAGGAGGTGTTAGCCGATGGCAGGAAGAAAGAGCGACTTCACTCTCACGAAGCTCGATGACTTATTCTCGACGCAGGAACAGAGAGATGAAGAAAAACTTTCAAAAATCCGAGATATTCCCTTGACTGAGATTGACGATTTCCCCGACCACCCTTTTAAGGTGCGTGATGACGAGGATATGGCACAGCTCATTGAGAGTATTAAGGAACGAGGGGTAATCACTCCGGCGACGGTAAGGCAGAAAGAGGACGGCAGATACGAACTCATATCGGGACACAGACGAAAGCGAGCCTGTGAGCTTGCCGGGTTTGATACTCTCCGTTGTGAGGTCGTTGAACTGAACCGAGACGAAGCCACGATTTTAATGGTTGAGAGCAACTACCAAAGGTCGCAGATACTTCCCTCGGAAAAAGCCTATGCCTACAAAATGCGTTTGGAAGCATTGAGCAGACAAGGCAAAAGAACAGACCTAACTTCCGACCCAGTGGGTTGGAAGTCAAGCGGAAAAGAAACAGCACAACTAATTGGAGAGCAGTCGGGTGACAGTCAAACCCAAGTTCGCAGATATATTCGCCTTACAAACCTTGTTCCCGAACTTTTGGAATATGTTGATGAGGGGCGAATTAAAATGCGACCGGCGGTTGAATTGTCTTTTCTCGATGAGGACAGTCAGCGTGATGTGGTTGATGAAATCGACCTGAACGACGCAACCCCGTCCCACGACCAAACAATCCGTATGCGAAAGTTCTTTGAGGAGGGCAAGCTCACAACCGAAGCAATCCAAGCGATTATGTCGGAGGAAAAACCAAACCAAAGGGAGAAAATTGTTTTGAGGGGCGATAGGGTTCGACAGCTTATCCCGAAGAATATTCCCATAAGCCAAACGGAGGATTTTGTGTGCAAGGCATTGGAGCATTACAACAAGTTTCTGCGAAGCAGAGCCGACCGTGACAGCCGATAGCCTTCCCCCTTTCTCACACTCTAACCCCTATATATACCGGCTATTAACCTGCTGAAAAATATACTCTATCTCCCTTGAGTATATCTATCTCTAATAACATATAGCTGTCTATAAAAGGGTTCGCACATTTGGAGCAAAAGCAAAATGTCTGCTACGATAAAAAGTTCAGCCAATCGCACCTTTGATGTTTTGACCGGTTTTGATTACGATTAAGGCAGAAAGGAGCGATGGATATGAAAAACAGGCTGATACCTTGTGTTCTTGCCTGCCTGATGATTTTCCTCGTAGGTTGTAACGGTAACACAGCCAAAGAAGCTGCACAGGAGATTACGAAAACAGAGACTTCTTTTCCGGCTGGTAATACCGAAACAGATTCTCAGGAAGAAACGGCAGAAGAACCGGAAAGCACGACAGTTCAGGAAGAAACACCGATTACGGCAGAAGAAAGCCAATCAAACGCTGAAAGGCAGACGGTTGCGACTGTTCAGACAAAACCGGCGGAAGAAAAAACGGCTGATACTCCTGCAACCGAAAAGCCAAAGGCAGAGCCACCGAAGCAGACAACCACGCAGGCTGAACCCGAAAAACAAACGGAACAGCCAAAAGAACAGACAACTGCCGAACAAAAGCCGGTTGAAAAACCGACTGAAAAGCCGGCAGAACCGAAACCGACAGAGCCGCACAAGCAGACATTCGATGTCAGCCCTTATGTTAGTTACGCAAAAGAGTATGCGGTAAGCATAGGGCTTTCTCTTGACATCACGGCGACAGAATGTTGGGACAACCCCATATCCGCAAATCCTAACCGAAGCGGTATCAAGTCTGATATTGAAAGCAGACTGAACCGATACAAGAACAGCGAGGGTTTTACCGCTGTGTGGATATGGACAGAAAAGCTATCCGATACGGATTACAACATCTATATCGGCTACTGCTAAAACAAAATAATTTTAAGCGGACGCACTGAGTAAAATCGGTGCGTTTTTGCATTTCAAGGAGGAAAACGCAATGGTTAAAACAAAATTCAAGAAAGCCGTCTCGCTTATGTTGGCGGCGGTTATGAGCCTTACTGCTTTTACGGGCATTGGGGCAACGACAGCCTTTGCAGCCGTAGGAGAAAAAGCCGATGTGTACCTCGTCGATTATCCCCGAAGCGGAGATACCAATAACAACGGCGAATGGGGACACGGCAATCTCAACTATATGAACGGTTGGAAAGGCTTGTCCACAAAATATACAGGACTTCGTGCAATGGGTTCGTATTCGGGCAATATTGCCTACTGTATTGAACCGGGTACAGGTCAGCGGACTGGAGATACTCTCACCGAAAAGGACGAGAACTTCTTTAATAACATCAGCCCGAACGGAACGATTTCCGGCGATGACATTCGCCTGCTTATCGGTCGTATCTTGCAGTACGGCTACCGTGGAGGTATTTCGACAAGCTGGAAGTCGCAGAATGAAAGCGACGCAAACTGCATCGCACACGCTTATGCCACTCAGATTTTGATTTGGGAAACGATTGTCGGAGAAAGAGACGCAGGCTTTAATCACGTTTCTACCAGCGGATACAATGCCGTGCTTGAATGTGTAAGCACTGCACACCCACTCCGCAGTAAAATCTTGTCGTACTACAACAGTATGGTAACAAGTGTTCAGAATCACACCAAAGTGCCGAGCTTCTGCACAAGGTCAAGCGGTTCTGCAAAGGTAAACGAGCTTGAATGGAACGGAAGCAAGTATGTTGCTACTCTCACCGATACAAACGGTGTGCTTGGCAATTACAACTTCTCGGCAAACATTGACGGGGTTTCTTTCTCTGTCAGCGGAAACAAATTGACTGTTTCGATGGAGAAAGCTCCGAGCAAGGAATTTACCATCACAGCCGCAAAAAAGAACGGTGTCCGCAGAGGTGTTGTCGTATGGTCTGACGGTATCCATCAGAACGGAAACGGCATTCAGGATGTGGTCACTTATGCTCAGGAGGTCAGTGACCCTGTCAGCGGCTTTGTCAAAATGAAGGTAAGCTACGGCTCTTGTCAGATTGTAAAGACAAGTGAGGACGGAAAGGTTGACGGCATTCAGTTTACCATAAGCGGTAACGGTGTCAATCAGACTGTAACAACCGCAAACGGCGGTAAATTCCAACTGGATAACCTTATGCCCGGTGTTTACACGGTAACAGAACAGTCTATCGACAAATATGTTCCGCAGGAGGTTCACAGAGTAACTGTTGTTGCCGGTCAGGTGTCAAAGGTCAATTTCAATAATGTTCTCAAAAGAGGTAATCTTCAGGTCATCAAATCTTCTGAGGATAACTTGGTTGAGGGCGTTACCTTCCATCTTTACGGCACATCTCTTTCCGGTATTGCTGTCGATGAGTATGCCGTGACAGATAAGAACGGTGTTGCTTCTTTTGATGATGTGCTTATCAGCGGCACTACCCCATACACCATTGAGGAAGTGGATACCGCAATCCGTTATGTTGTGCCTGCAAATCAGACCGCACCGATTAACTGGAAAGAAGTAACCACAAGAAACTTCACGAACATTCTCAAAAAGTTCAGCGTAACCGTAACAAAGAGCGACCGAGAGGAAGGCACACCGCAGGGCGACGCTACCCTTGCCGGAGCAGTTTACGGTATCTATAAAGGCGAAACCCTTGTGGACAAGTATGTGACGGATAAGAACGGGCAGTTTACCACAAAGGAATATGTCTGTGATAATGACTGGACAATCCGTGAAATCACGCCGTCCGAGGGTTATCTGCTTGATACGACTGTTCACAAGGTCGGTGCTGAACCGCAGCTTTATACGGTGGAACACAATCAGACAGCAAATGATGTTACCGAACAGGTTATGAAAGGCAATATCGCCATTATCAAGCACACCGATGACGGCGAAACTCAGATTGAAACACCGGAAAACGGAGCAACCTTTGAAATCTATCTCAAATCTTCCGGCAGTTTTGACGCAGCAGAAGAAGATGAAAGAGATGTCATTGTCTGTGATGAAAACGGTTTCGGGCAGACAAAGGATATGCCTTACGGCGTATATACCGTTCATCAGACCTCCGGTTGGGAAGGTCGTGAGCTGATGAAGAACTTTGATGTGTTCATTGCTCAGGACGGACAGACCTACCGCTATCTTATCAACAACGCAAACTTTGAAAGCTATATCAAGGTTGTCAAGGTGGACGCAGAAAGCGGTAAAAACATTCCTTATGCCGGTGCAGGCTTCAAAATCTTTGACCCTGACGGCAATCAGGTAACAATGACCTTCACTTATCCTACTCCGACAACGATTGATACTTTCTACACCGACGCAAACGGACAGCTTGTGACACCGGAAAAACTGGAATACGGCAAGGGATATTCTCTTGTAGAAGTTCAGGCTCCTTACGGATATGTGCTTGACAGCACACCGGTGTACTTTGATGTGGCAGAGGAACATTCTTCCGATGAGGGTGGTATTACCGTGATTAAGGTCGATAAGCCTAATATGGCACAGAAAGGTACAGTCAGCATTGAAAAGACCGGCGAGGTGTTTTCAGGGGTAAATATCTCCGGCGTGGAAAACGCCGATGTGATTTATCAGCCTGTCTATGAAGTGAAAGGTCTTGCAGGTGCAGTTTATGAGATTAGCGCAGCAGAAGATATTATCACTCCCGACGGTACACTCCGTTATGCAAAGGGCGAGGTAGTAGATACTGTTACCACAGATGAAAACGGACTTGCCAAGAGTAAGGAGCTTTATCTCGGAAAATATACGGTGGTTGAAATTACTGCACCGGAGGGTATGGTCATCAACAAAGAAGCTCACGATGTTGAGCTGACTTATGCCGGTCAGGAAGTGTCTGTAACCGAAACCGCCACAAGCTTTGTAAACGACAGGCAGAAAGTAGCGGTAAGTCTTGAAAAGACTATTGAAAAGAACGACATCTTCAATATCGGCAACGGCGATGAAATGAAGAATATCAGCTTCGGACTTTTCGCCGCAGAAGAACTTGTTTCTGCAAGCGGTACTTCTATTCCGGCAGACGGACTGATTGAGATTATCTCACTTTCCGAGAACGGCAAGGCTGTTATCAAAACCGACCTTCCTTTCGGAAGCTACTATGTAAAGGAACTTGCCACCGATGAGCATTATATCCTTACCGACGCCAAGTATCCGTTCACTTTCAGCTATGCCGGTCAGGATACCGCAAATGTTGAGATTGCGGTCAATGACGGCAAGCCGATTGAAAACAAGCTCATTTACGGTTCTGTTTCCGGTAAGAAGATTACCGAAAACGGCGAAGCACTGGGAGGTGCTGTAATCGGTCTGTTTAAGGCTGATGAAACCGAATTTACAAAAGAAAATGCTTTGATGACTGCTACCTCCCAAAAAGACGGTAGCTTTTCTTTTGAGAAAGTACCGTATGGCAACTGGCTTGTAAGAGAAATCGAGCAGCCGGAGGGCTTCGTGCTTGATGAAACTTCTTATGAAGTTAAAATCTCCGAGGTCGCTCAGGTCATTGAGGTCGAAATCGTCAATGAGTATGTTCACGGCAATATCAAGTTGACTAAGGTCGATGAAGATTACCCGGACAACAAGCTGACAGGAGCGACCTTTGAGGTTTACAAAGATGTAAACGGCGACGGTAAACTGGATGACGCCGACGAGCTTATCGGAACTCTCTCCGAAACCTCTACCGGTATTTACGAGATGAAGGAACTTCTTTACGGAAAATACCTTGTAAGAGAAACCAAAGCACCGGATGGCTTTGAGCTTGATAAGGGTGTGTACTCTGTTTTCATTGAAAAAGATGAAACCACCTACGAGGTAGAAAACAAAGCCGGCGTCGGCTTTATTAACACAGCTATGAAAGGAAACCTGAAAATCGTTAAAACTTCCTCTGACGGTAAGGTTGAAGGCTTCACTTTCAGAGTTACAGGAGTAAACGGTTACGACCGAAGCTTCACGACCGATAAGAACGGCGAAATCATTATCGAGGGACTTCGTATCGGCGATTACACCATTTCCGAGGTTCAGGATAGTGTTTCTGCTTCCTATGTGCTTCCTGCGGATAAGATTGCAACCGTAAAGGTCGGCTCTACTACCGTTGTGGAAATGCACAATGAGCTGAGAGATACACCAAAGACCGGAGATAACAGCAATGTGGGCTTGTGGACGGCACTTGCGGGACTTTCTGCCCTCGGTATTGTCGGCACAGCCGTTGTTGCGTACAGAAAAAAGAAGAAGGAGGACAATGAGTAATGGACGCTAAAACAATCGTAGCAGTTGTATTAGTCGCCTTTATTATCGGCGGCTTTATCTTCTTGCAGATTAAGAACAGAAAGAAATAAGGAACGCTTGTGTGGGCGGAGTGAAAACTTCGCCCACCGTTCTTTTACGGAGGTGCATTATGAATAAGCAAAAGACGGTTGACAGCAAGGTGCTTGCAATACTCAGAGAATGCCCCGAAACGAGGTATGACGATATGCAGCTTATCCTTTGCTATTACAACCGATACAGCTATATGAGAGTCGGAGATTTACCGCTTGAGGATATAGTCAACAACTATAAAGGCTACGGCTTGCCGTGCTTTGAGACTATCCGCAGAGCAAGACAGAGAGTGCAATCCCTATTTCCCGAACTGTCAAGGCAGTGCAGTGGCTGCGACTGCGGAAACATCAGAATTGTGATTGAAGTAAGCTGAGGTGTGGATATGAACGAGGGAAAAAGAAAAATCGGTGAATACACTGTTCTTTGCTCGGTCAATGTGGGCGAAAAGGAAGTTATCTTGGCTTCCAATGAGCAAAGTACAAACGGCGATAAATTTATGTGCGGCTTTGCAGAGCGAAACGACCTGTTTGAACTGTGTTCGGAATGTATGGTAAGCGATGACTATATCGAAATCGTACACCTTTTCGGAAGCCGTGTGGCAAATGAAGCGGAGCTTTTCAAGGAACAGGTCGAAAAACTGGATATTCCAATCACACTCATAACAGAAGCCGACTGTATCCCCGACCACTATTCCAAAGACATCAACGGCAAAATCATAGCCATTGACCCCAAGGTATTAAAGCCTGAATTTCAGAGAGCCGACAGACAGCTCTACTATGTTACAGGTGGTTTCGGTGCGTCGGCAAACAGCCGTGGAAGTGCCGTGTTTTGTACCAATCTTCACACCGGCAAATCAACCCGATATGAAAGAATGGATGTTATGGGCGAAATAAAGCCTGAGCGTCTGCCTGAATGGGCAAAGGAAAAGGCACAAGAGCTTTCAAACAAGAAGCGAAATAAAGACAAAGAACGATAAGGAGGACAAAGCAATGAAGGAAAATTTCACTTTTCAGCAAAAGACAAAGCTTCTGACGAAACTGTTTGACGCAGGCTGCAATACCGAAAAGAAATTGCAGCAGCTCGACATGGAGAGCATTTTGAAAATTCCGGGTATCACTATTCCGGATATGAGTCTGATTATCGAGTTTCAGAAGCAGACCAAAGCCAATAAGCTGTTCTCTTATTTGGGAGGTGGCACTGATGAGCAGGCAGGAACAGAATGACCGCCATATCATTTGGAGCGACATTAGCCTTGACCTTGATGATTGGCGAGAGTCTTTGGAGGAACTGTATCCCGGATATTCCGATGATGAGCTTTACGACATTATGGTAAAATCCAATGCCGAAAATCTTTATGATGAACGAGTAAATCTCAATATTCAGCTTTCACAGCCGATTATTGTTATCGGCGACCTCGGCAGATGGAACGGCAGAGTGTCGGGCTACAAGATGATTGATTCCGGCAACATTAAGGACTGCCTTTATTCCGATACCGATTACAACGAATGGTATGTGGATAAGTACGGCGACCTTCGTGCCGACGCCGTTCATCACGACGGTACAAACCATTATCTTTACCGTGTATTCAAAGACGGTGTTACCGATACGCAGATTGAAAATCTGCAAGATAAAATCTATAACGGAAAAGCCACAAGAGCCGACATCACACGAGTTACCAAAAGGCTCGGCGATGACATTGCCGGAGTTTATGGTTTTCCTATTCCAAAGCAAAGACAAACAAACGAACAAGCGAGGTGATGAAAATGGATTACAGAGTATTGACCGAAGCAGAGCGTAAATACACCTTCAGCCAAAGTCAGCAGCTCTCTATGCAGACCGGTCTTATCGGATATTTGAGAGCCGACTTCGGTTCTAACGGGAACGAGTTTTGGACGACTTGGAACGATTTCAGAAAAGACTTGAAAACCGATGAATTTAAGGCTGAATTTGATGAAGTCATAAACGGATTGCGTGACGGCGATGTTTTGTCCGGCAGAAAGGCTATGTCCTCTTACTGTTATTCCACTCCCGACAGCTCCTTTAATGATGACTGCAACCACTACGGCATCCGTCTTGATACGGGAAAGTACAGCTATCTTATGAGATTTAACCCCAACAGGGGCGAGTACAATCTGTACTGCTATTGCTATCAGAAAGAGTGGCTAAATGCCCACTTGAAAAACGCTGAGCGAGGTATCCGATTTATCAACCCGCACTATCAGGAGCAGTTTCGCATTGCGGACGGAGAAAAAATCTCAATCAAGCTCGGCGACGGCAAAACAATGGAGAGAACTTGCAGATATATCGACGACTACCATTTGGAGGTCGGCACAAATCTCTACCATATCTGCGAATTTGCCGAGCTTTGCGAGAGAAACGGTCATACCGTAGAACCAGCCGCAAAAGAAAACACGAAATCCGCAAAGGACAAAGAAAAAACACGATAAGGAGGTGCAGACGAGGTGGCAAGGAAATTTGACCTGATTTCGGAGCTGTATGAAAGAACCTGCTTTGCGGTTACAGACAATCCGGTAAACTGGCAATCGTTTCTGAAAACAGCAGGCAGAAATTTCAGGCTCCGATTTGATGAACAGCTTCTCATTTATGCCCAAAGACCCGACGCAACAGCCGTGCTTGAAATCGAACGATGGAACGGTACTTTCGGTCGCTGGGTAAACCGAG
>JAFTUP010000254.1 GCA_017466205.1 Clostridia bacterium | reverse complement strand
TGAAACTTGAAGCTCAGGATTTATACGGCTATCCTTGTAACAAGATGTATAATGTTGCTTATCTTAAAAAGAGCAAGGCTGTTTTTCCGCGAATGAGGTTCAATGAGGATATTATTTTTAATATCGATTTCTTTATGAATGCAGAATCCTGCAATCTTCTTGATTTTTCACCATATCATTATATTAAGCACACGGGAAGCACAACAGGCAGCTTTATTCCCACATACTATCAGGACATAATGGTGAAGATTGACCGACTTTATTTACAGCTTGAGTATTGGAATATGATGAATGATGAAAATTTTGAGTTTTTAGCGTTAAGATACACAAGATACCTTTTTTCAGCACTTGAGAGGAATTGTGACAAGCGATCAAAAATGTCACACAAACAGCGAAAAGTATTTTTTGAAGAGGTTATAAAAAGTGAAAGATATTTGAAACTGTCAAAATATTTGAACGGTGACGGATTTATAGGAATACTTGCGAAAATACTCCGCACAAAAAGCAGCTTTCTGTGTCTTTTAGCGGCAAGAATTATTTTTATTGTAAAGAGATTTATCCCGAAATTATTCAGAAAGTTAAGCTAAAAAATGCTCCCGACTTCGCGAGAAGTCAGGAGCGTTAATTTTTATCAGCAATATTTTTTTGTGATTTCCATCATCTTTTCCATCTTGTCTTCCATATCCTTAACAAGAGCAAACTGTGTACGGCAACGAACAAGATTATGTTCGGGATACTCAGTTTTGAAATACACATCACCGTTAAGGTAATCGGCAAGGAAACGAATGCCGCATTCGTAAGTCATAATCTTTGCACCAAACGGTAAAAGCTCTTTTTCAAGGTCTGTGAGCGTATCCTTTGCACTACTGAGATAACCGTTTACATAAGCCTCATAAAGAGAAAGGCTCAAGCTGACCTTGGAAACATCCTTTTCATCTTCGGCAGCTGTATTGGCACCAAAACGGATACTGTCACCAAAGTCATAAAGCGAAAGTCCAGGCATAACTGTATCAAGGTCGATAATGCAGATGCCCTTGTTAGTGATGTTATCAAAAAGAATGTTGTTGAGCTTTGTATCATTGTGAGTAACACGAAGCGGCAATTTGCCCTCCGCAATCATATCAACGAGAACATGTGTATCAGCTTCACGCTGAAGAGCAAATTCAACCTCATCTTTAACAGAATCAAGTCTGTTTGCTTTGTTGTCATCAATTGCTTTTTTCAAATCGTTAAAACGGGAAGCAGTATGGTGGAAGTTCTTTATAGTTTCAAAAAGCGAGGCACCGTCAAAGTCTGAAAGAATATCTTGAAATTCGCCAAAGGCTGCTCCTGCGTTATAAAAAATCTCTTCACTGTCAATTGAGTTAAAGCTGTAAACATAGTCAACAAAAGTGTAAAGACGCCAACATTGATTGTCTTTATCAGTATAATAATATTTTCCGTCTAAGCACGGGAAAAATGATAATGTTCTGCGTTCAGGACAATCTACATTATTTTCTTCATACTTTTTACGAATATGCTCAGTAACAGCGACAATATTGCTCATAAGCTCATCAGGATTTTTAAACACATTTGTGTTAATTTTCTGGAGAACATATTTTGCAACAACATTATTGTCGTCAAAAATCAAGTTATATGTACTGTTAATGTGACCATTGTTAATTTTTTCATATCCGGTAAAGACACCTTTTATAGAGAATTGTTTACAGATTTCTTCAATATCAAAAGGCTTTCTTGCCATATAATACACCTCATATTGTCTTATTTCGCATAAGAGTACCAAAATATTATATATCTAAAGGCAAAAATAGTCAATCATTAATTTGTATAATAAAATCTGCAGGAATTGTTTAAAATAACTCTTTACATAATAAGGATTTTAATGTAAAATATATTAAATATGATAATCTGTAAGGGAGATTGTCGCGGAGGTGTTTTATTATGGAACTAAAATATAAAAGAGTACTCTTAAAGGTCAGCGGTGAGGTTCTTGCCGGGGACAAAAAGCATGGCTTCGATTTTGATACAGTAAACAGCGTTTGCTCTGCTATTAAGGAAATGGCAGATTTGGGAACAGAGGTTGCGATTGTTGTTGGTGGCGGAAATTTCTGGAGAGGACGCTCAAGCGGTGATATGGACAGAACAAGAGCTGACCATATCGGTATGCTTGCAACTGTTATGAACTCCTTGGCACTTGCTGACTCACTTGAACAGCTTGGTGTTATTGTAAGAGTTCAGACAGCAATTGAAATGAATAAGATTGCTGAGCCATATATCAGCCACCGTGCAAAGCGTCACCTTGAAAAGGGCAGAGTTGTAATTTTCGGTTGCGGAACAGGTAACCCGTTCTTCTCAACTGATACTGCAGCGGCTCTCCGTGCAGCAGAAATTGATGCTGATATTATCTTCAAGGCAACTAATGTTGACGGCGTTTATGACAAGGACCCTAATCGTTTTGATGATGCTATTAAGTATGATGTCATTACACATCAGGATATTTTGAGTAAGGGCCTTGCAGTTATGGACAGTACAGCTGCTTCTCTTTGCAGAGATAATAAAATTCCGCTTCTCGTTTTCAATCTTCAGCAGCCTGAAAATATGGTTAAGGCTGTTAAGGGCGAATTTGTGGGAACACTTGTTGTTGATGAAAAATAAGTAAGAATTTTACATAAAGGAGAATAATTATGAATACAGTATTTGACGCAATGAAAGAAAAAATGAATAAGACAATTTCTGTTCTTGAAAAGGAATTTGCTTCTATGAGAGCAGGCAGAGCAACTCCTGCAGTTCTTGATAAAATTCAGGTTGACTATTACGGAGTTCCCACACCGATTCAGCAGATGGCTGCTGTTTCAGTAAGCGAAGGCAGAATTCTTGTTATCCAGCCTTGGGACGTAAGCACAATCAATCCTATTTCAAAGGCTATTCAGGCTTCTGATATCGGTATCAACCCAATGAATGACGGTAAGGTTATCCGTCTTACTTTCCCACCTCTTACTGAGGAACGCAGAAAGATGCTTTGTAAGGATGTCAGCAAGACAGCAGAGGAATCAAAGGTTGCTATCCGTTCAATCCGTCGTGATGCTATTGATAAAATCAAGGCAATGAAGAAGAACAGCGAAATCACTGAGGATGACCAGAAGGATGCTGAAACAAAGATTCAGAAGATTACTGATGAGTTCATCAAGGAAATCGATGCAATCGCTGATAAGAAAGAAAAAGAAATTATGGAGATATAAACAAATTGTGGGCGGTTAAATCCGCCCTGATTTGCTTATTTTAAGAATATGACAGATAAAAAAATTCCTGAATTTTCTGTTGTGCCGCAGCATATCGGCATTATTATGGACGGTAACGGAAGATGGGCAAAACAGAGAAATTTACCAAGATATAAGGGCCATATTGAGGGTGCGAAAACTTTCCGTAAAATAGGTGAGTTTGCAGCTGATGTTGGCATTAAATGTATGACTTTTTACGCTTTTTCTACTGAAAACTGGAAGCGCCCTCAGGAAGAGGTTGACGCAATAATGCAGCTGTTCAGGGAATACCTTAATGAAGCAGAGGAGCGTAAAGAGGAAAATAAAGAAAAAGGAATCAGTCTTCGTTTTATCGGTGACAGACGCGGTATCCCTGAGGATATTCAGGCACTTATGGAGCATATTGAAAATGAGAGCCGATATGAAACAAAGATTATTCTGAATCTTGCCATTAACTACGGTGGTCGTCACGAGATTACTCAGGGTGTGCAAAAAATTGCGGAAAAAGTTAAAAATGGTGAGCTTGCACCTGAGGATATTACTGAAGAAATGATTTCAGGAAATCTTTATACAAAAAATCTTCCTGACCCTGATCTGATTATCAGACCAAGCGGTGAATACAGATTGTCCAACTTCTTAACCTGGCAGTCGGCATATTCGGAGTTCTGGTTTTCAAATGTATTGTGGCCTGATTTCACAGAAGAAGACCTTTGTGAGGCTTTAAGAGATTTTGAAAAGCGTAACAGACGCTTTGGCGGTGTTTGAGGGTAGAAAGAGGAACTTATATGGCAAAAAGAATAGCTTTTGGTCTTTTGTGGACCGCAATCGGAATTTCTGCACTTGTTTTTATGCACACGTGGATTTTTTTGCTCTTTGCAATGTTTTTGTGCTTTACAGCAACCTTTGAACTTAATCGTTCTTGTGGTCTTAAAAACAAACCTGTAATGGTGTTGAGTCTGATTGTATCAACATTATTTCCTGTTTATTATGAATACGGACATTATTTAACTCAGATTGACGGATTAAGTCTTAAAGCAGAATACTTAATTACAATATATGTACTTTTGCTCTGCTTCCTTATGCTTCATAATCATAAAGAAACAAAATTCTCACACGTTTCGTTTGTTGTGATGTCGTCATTGTTTGTGCCGTTTTCATTTACAAGACTTATGTATTTCAGAGATATTGCAGAGTATTATCCTGAAAAAGGATACACAAATGCTCACGGAATATTTTTAATTCTCTTTATTCTCTTCTCGGCTTGTATGACAGACACATTTGCATATTTTGTAGGTAGCTTTTTAGGAAAGCATAAGCTTTGTCCTGAAATCAGTCCGAAGAAGACTGTTGAGGGTGCAATCGGCGGTGTGCTGGGATGTGTTCTTGCAAATGTGATTTTATATGCAGTTTACGAAAACTTTATTTTTGAAAATCCAATTCATAATTACATTCCAATAGTTGTTGCATCTGTGATAACTTCAATTGTTGGTATGTGCGGTGACCTTACAGCATCACTGATTAAGCGTAATTACGGAATAAAGGATTTTGGAAACCTTATTCCCGGTCACGGTGGAATTATGGACCGTTTTGACAGTATAATGTTTGTTTCTGCTGCATTCTATGCAGTGTTCAACCTTTTCGAGGTGTCAATATAATGACTAAAAATTTAAGCATTTTGGGCTCAACCGGTTCAATCGGTACACAGAGCCTTGAAACAGCAAGAAAGTGCGGCTACTCTGTGTCCGCGCTTTCGGCATATTCTAACGTAGATTTAATTGAAGAGCAAATTCGTGAATTTAAGCCTGAAGTTGCTGCATTGGTTGATGAAAATGCCGCAAAAGAGCTTAAAAATCGAGTTTCCGATACTGACACAAAGGTTCTTTCAGGAATTGAAGGCGTCTGTGAATGTGCAAGTGTGGAAACTGCTGATACAGTTATTAATTCAGTTGTGGGTATGGCAGGTCTTAAGCCAACACTTACTGCAATTGAGGCAGATAAGAAAATTGCTCTTGCAAATAAAGAAACTCTCGTTGCAGGCGGTCTTCTTGTCACAACAAATGCAAAGAAAAAGAATGTGGATATTCTTCCTGTTGATTCGGAGCATTCCGCAATTTTCCAATGCTTACAGGGACAGCCTACTAACAGAGCGTTAAAGAAAATTATACTTACTGCAAGTGGTGGACCATTTTTTGGTAAAACTAAAGAGGAATTAAGCAAAGTAACTGTTGCAGATGCCTTAAAGCATCCAAACTGGAGTATGGGACAGAAAATCACCATTGACTCTGCTACAATGATGAATAAGGGACTTGAACTTATTGAGGCTGTTTGGCTTTTCAATGTTCATCCGTCAAAAATTGAAATCGTTGTTCACAGAGAAAGTATAATTCATTCTGCAGTTGAGTATGATGATAATGCAGTAATAGCACAATTGGGACTTCCTGATATGAAAATCCCCATACAGTATGCTCTCACATATCCTGAAAGAATCGAATCTCTTACAGGCGAATTGGATTTGACAAAATTGGGTACACTTACATTCTATAAACCTGATTATGAAACCTTCAGATGTATGGATATTTGTCGTGAGGCAATTACCCGTGGCGGGCTTTATCCTGCTTATGCAAATTCGGCTAATGAGCAGGCAAATCTTATGTTCCGTAAAGGTGAAATAGGATTTTTACAGATTGCAGAGCTTGTTGAAAGAGTTATGAACGAAGCACCAAAGGTTGATTTTTATTCAGTTGAGGATGTTTATAATGCAGACACTCTCGCAAGAGAGCTTGTAATAAAATATGCAAAACAGTAATTATCAGAAAGCAGTGATTTTTTGGAAATCTGGTCAAAGGTATGGCCTTATTTAGTAGCAATTTTATTCTTCGGGCTTTTAATCTCAATTCACGAATTGGGACACTTTTCTTTTGCAAAATTATTTAAAGTAAAAGTAAATGAATTTGCACTTGGAATGGGTCCTGCAATTTTCAAAAAGAAAAAGGGCGAAACAACTTATGCACTCCGACTTCTTCCTATCGGCGGATATGTGAGTATGGAGGGCGAGGATGAGGAAAGTGCTGACGAAAATGCTTTCGGAAACAAAAAGGTATGGCAAAAGTTTATAATTGTTGCTGCCGGAGCTATGATGAACCTGATTTTAGGGGTTGTAATTGTTGCAACGTGTCTTTCAATGGAAGAATTAGTTGGTACAACGCAGATTGTGAATTTTCACGAAAATGCGATAAGCCAGGAAACAGGACTTGCTGTTGGTGATGAAATAATTGAAATTGACGGAAGAAAAGTCTTTTCTGATATGGATATTTCATTTTTAATGAGTCGTAGTGACGACGGTGTTTTTGATATGACTGTCCGTCGTGATGGTGAAAAAGTTGAACTTTCAGGTGTTACTTTCGAAACGCAAAAGCAGGATGGTTATACACTTATAACCTATGACTTCATAATTTTAGGTGAAGAACCAACGGTGTTCAATGTCATCGGAAATGCCTTCAAGCAGACAGCATCAATTGGCAGACTTGTATGGTTGAGTTTGTTTGATTTAGTTACAGGAAGATTCGGACTTACAGATTTGTCCGGAGCTGTCGGTACAGTCAATATAATTGCGGATGCAACATCTGCAGCTGTAGAAAGTCGTGAAAATTTAATTTCCGCACTTACCTTAATGGCGTTTGTTTCTATAAATATCGGCATATTTAATCTTTTGCCTTTCCCTGCCCTTGATGGTGGCAGACTCTTCTTCCTTCTTATTGAAGGAATCAGAAGAAAACCTATTAATCCAAAATATGAGGGTTATGTTCACGGTGCAGGACTTGCACTTTTGTTACTGCTGATGGTGGTAGTCACTTTTAATGATATAGTAAATTTGATAAAGAATTAAAGACGGTGTTAAAATGATAGAACGTAGAAAAAGCCGTGTTGTAACGGCGGGAAATGTTAAAATCGGTGGCGACAATCCAATATCTGTTCAGTCAATGCTTAATGTTGTGGCTGAGGATGCTGAGGGTAATGTAAGACAAGCTGTAGAATTAGAAAAAGCAGGTTGTCAGATTATCCGTCTTACCGTTCCCAATAAGGAAGCTGTAAAAACTCTTTATGCAGTAAAAAATGCAGTTAATATTCCTGTTGTTGCTGATATTCATTTTGACTATCGTTGTGCATTGGAAAGTGTGTCGGCAGGTGTTGATAAAATCAGAATTAATCCGGGAAATATCGGTGACGATGAAAAAGTCCGTGCGGTTGCAGATGCTTGCAGACTTCATAATGTGCCAATCCGTATTGGTGTAAATTCAGGTTCACTTGAAAAACATCTTCTTGCGAAATATGGCTCACCAACACCTGAAGCTATGGCTGAAAGTGCAGTGTATCACATTGGGCTTCTTGAAAAATTTGATTTTAGTGATATTGTTGTTTCTATTAAATCATCAGATGTTCAGAAAATGGTTAAGGCATACCGTCTTGTAGCAAATATGTGTGATTATCCTTTGCATTTAGGTGTTACAGAAGCAGGAACACACAATATGGCTCTTGTAAAATCAAGTATTGGTATCGGTTCACTTTTACTTGACGGAATAGGTGACACAATCAGAGTTTCAATGACAGCTGACCCTGTAACAGAGGTTAAGGCCGGTTTCGACATTTTGAAGGCAGCAGGAATTAAAACTGACTGTGCACAGATTGTTTCCTGTCCTACTTGTGGCAGAACAAAAATTGACCTTATAGGTCTTGCAGAAAAAGTAGAAAAAGCACTTGCAAATTATGATAAGCCTATTAAAGTCGCAGTAATGGGTTGTGTGGTTAATGGCCCCGGTGAAGCAAAAGAGGCTGACATCGGTGTTGCAGGCGGCGACGGTTGCGGTGTTATTTTCAAGCACGGTGAAGTACTTAAAAAAGTCAATGAAAACGAAATAGTGGATGAATTATTAAAAGAAATAGAAAAAATATAACGGTGAAAAGTATATGGCAATAGTAAAAGCTCTTTTTGGTGAGTATTTTGATTGCACTCTTAATATGGATATAGCACAGGCGGAAATTGTGGGATTTTCAGTTTCGCAGGAGAAAATGAGTGCAAAGCTTACCATTAAGCCATACAGAAAAATTGAAGAAGATAGAATCAAGGCTCTTGAAACTAAAATTTCAGGGGCTGTTGGTGTTAATATAGCAATTATTTGTGATGAGTCATGAACAGGTTTCCGTACTGAATTCATGGATTTGGTTGTGGAAATTTTAAGAGATAAAGTTGTTGTTGCAAACGGATATTTTAACAGTGCAGAATATGAAATTTCAGGTCGTGAATTAAAAATTACTCTTAAAAAGGGCGGTAAGGATATTCTTCTTTCTGCAAATTGTGATAAGGAAATTGAAAAAATTATAAAAGGTATTTTCGGTGTCGATTATACAGTAACTCTTAATCAGGAAGAGAGTTTCAATACAGAATTAGCTCTTGATACAATGCAGAAAAGGGCTGATGAGGAAATCCGTCGTGAAAAGAATATTCCTGAACCTAAAATGCCTACAGAACCGGGCGAACCAAAACCCCACGTTGTCAAAGATGGTTTCCCACTTTATCTTGAAACTCAGAAACCAATATACGGAAATCTTATCAGAACAGCTAATTTACAATCACTTATAGATGTTGGTATCGAAAGTGGTGCAGTTGCAGTCTGGGGCGAGGTTTTCAGCCTTGATGTGCGAACAACCCGTGACGGAAAGAACAACATCATTAACTTTAACATTACAGATAAAACATACTCATATACAGTAAAGATTTTTGAGTCCTGTGAAAAATCAAAGTCATTCTTAGGTGCTTTGAGTGAGGGTATGACAGTAATTGTTTATGGCAGAGTAACATTTGATAAATATTCAGGTGAAAATATCATTTCTGCAACTGCTGTCAATACAGTTTCACAAATAAAGAAGCAGGATAAGGCAGAAAAAAAGCGAGTAGAATTACATTTGCATACAAATATGTCCGATATGGACGGTATGACTTCTGCTGATAAGCTTGTTAAACGAGCAATTAGTTGGGGACATCCTGCAATTGCAATTACTGACCACGGTAATGTTCAGGGTTATCCTGATGCTATGAAAGGTAAAGGCAAGGATGACATTAAGCTCATTTACGGTGTTGAGGGTTATCTTATTGATGATATTGCAAACCCTGAAACACCTTGGGAAAAATTGCCGAGATATCATATTATTCTGCTTGTACAGAATAAGGTGGGTCTTAAGAATTTGTATAAGCTTGTGTCGTTGGCACACACTACATATTTCCACACAAGACCTTGTATTCCACGCTCAAAACTCAATGAGCATCGTGATGGAATTATTTTAGGTTCTGCTTGTGAAGCAGGTGAACTTATCAAGGCGATTCTCTTAGAGAAGAGCGAAGAAGAAATCATAGAAATTGCAAATTACTACGATTATCTTGAAATTCAGCCTGACGGAAACAATATGTTTATGATTGATTCCCATTCAGACCCAAATGCGAAAAATCCTGACAGAAATAAAGAGTATAACAGAATTAAAAATCTTGAGGATATCCGTGATATTAACAGAAAGATTATTCATTTAGGTGATAAGCTTAATAAACTCGTTTGTGCAACAGGCGACGTTCACTTTATGGACCCTGAGGATGCGAAATTCCGTGCAATTCTTATGGCAGGTAAGGGTTTTGACGATGCTGATAATCAGGCGCCTCTTTACTTTAAAACAACTGACGAAATGCTCGAAGAATTTTCTTATTTAGGTGAAGATACTGCTTATGAGGTTGTTGTTACAAATACAAATAAAATTGCAGATATGATTGAACAGGTAAGACCTATTCCCGAGGGAACGTTCAACCCTACAATTCCGGGTGCAGAGCAAGAGCTTCGTGATATCTGCTGGGCGAAGGCAAAGGAATGGTACGGTGACCCTGTTCCCGAGTATGTTGCAGACCGACTTGAAATGGAGCTTGAATCTATTATCAAGCACGGATTTGCTGTCCTTTATATTATCGCACAGAAGCTTGTGTGGGACTCTGAGGCTCACGGTTATCACGTAGGCTCACGAGGTTCGGTTGGTTCATCATTCGTTGCTACGATGGCAGGAATTTCTGAGGTTAATCCCCTTGCTGCACATTATCGTTGCGGAAAGTGTAAGCATAGTGAATTTTTCCTGCACGGTGAATACGGTTCAGGCTTTGATATGCCACCAAAGGATTGTCCTCACTGTAATATTCCTATGATTCGTGACGGTCACGAAATTCCGTTCCAGACCTTCCTTGGATTCCACGGTGACAAAGCTCCTGATATTGACCTTAATTTCTCAGGTGATTATCAGGGTAAGGCACATAGATATACAGAAGAGCTTTTCGGACGTGACCACGTGTTTAAAGCAGGTACAATTGCTACTGTTGCCGATAAAACTGCTTACGGTTATGTAAAAAAATATCTTGAAGAACGCGGAAAAGTCGTAACTCGTGCTGAAGAAGACAGACTTACAAAGGGTTGTACGGGCATTAAGCGTACAACAGGTCAGCATCCGGGCGGTATGGTTGTTGTGCCAAATGAATTTGATGTTTATGACTTCACAGCAGTTCAGTATCCTGCAAATGACACATCGTCAGATATGGAAACAACTCACTTCGACTTCCATTTCCTTCACGATACAATCCTGAAGCTTGATATTCTCGGCCATGATGTGCCGACCCTCTATAAACATCTTGAAGATATGACAGGAATTCCTGTTATGGATGTTGATGTCTGTGACCCTAAAATCGTAAGTCTTTGTACAAGTCCTGAGGCGTTGGGACTTACTCCTGACGATATTGGCGTGCAGACAGGTACTCTTTCAATTCCTGAAATGGGAACTGATTTTGTTCGCGGTATGCTTATGGAAGCGCAACCAAAATGCTTCTCTGACCTTTTGCAGATTTCAGGTCTTTCTCATGGTACTGACGTTTGGCTTGGCAACGCACAGGAGCTTATTAAAAACGGAACTTGCACGATTTCCCAAGTTATCGGTACTCGTGACGATATTATGACATATCTTATCCATAAGGGACTTGATTCAGGTCTTGCATTTAACATTATGGAAAAAACCCGTAAAGGTCTCGTTGCAAAATTTGGTTTTCCTGAGGGAGCAGAAGAAGCTATGAAAGCTTGTAATGTTCCTCAGTGGTATATGGACTCTTGTCGTAAAATCAAGTATATGTTCCCTAAAGCCCACGCTGCAGCTTATGTTATTGCAGCACTTCGACTTGGTTGGTATAAAATCTATAAACCAACGGAATATTACACAGCATTTTTAACTGTTCGTGGCGGTGACCTTGATGCGGTAACTGTTGCCCAAGGCAGAGATGCAGTTAAGAGAAAAATGGTTGAGCTCCACGGACCACTTAATGCAGAGCCAAAGGACAGAAAACCAATGACAACGAAGGAGAAAGACCAGTTTACAGCACTTCAGGTTGTCAACGAAATGATGGCCAGAGGTGTAGAACTTCTTCCTGTTGATATTTATAAATCACGAGCAACAGTTTATTATATCGAAGACGGAAAAATCAGAATGCCGTTTTCTGCTTTGTCAGGTGTTGGTGAAAACGCTGCGAAAGCACTTGTAAAGGGCAGAGATGAAAGTGACGGAACTTTTGTTTCTGTTGATGATTTCCAGGCAAAGACAGGTGCTTCAAGTGCTGTCGTTACTGCATTAAAAGAAATCGGTGCATTCGGCGACTTACCGGAAACTGCACAGATATCATTCTTTGGCTTTTTATATATTTGTATAATATTACACTTGACTACTGCACTTTATTGTGGTAGCATAGTAACACGCTAAAGCGAAATTACTATAAAAAGGATATTTTCTAATGAAAAATTACTCAAAAATTACTCCGGAGGGAACAAAAGACTATCTGGCAATGGAAAGCAGAGCTATTCGTTGTGCAGAAAAAAGACTTTCCTCTGTATTTAAATCAAAAGGCTACGAAAAGGTAATGACACCCACAATCGAATTTTTCGATGTGTTTAACCGTGAGAGCTCAGGTTATAATCCTGAAGATTTATACAGCTTGACCGACTCTTACGGAAGACTTTTAGTACTCCGACCTGATTCAACACTCCCGATTGCGAGACTTGTGTCAACTCGTTTTCAGAATGCACGCTTGCCACTTCGACTTTACTATAATCAGAATGTTTTTGTCAGACAGAAAAATCTTACAGGCAGAAGTGACGAGGCAACACAAAGTGGTATTGAGCTTATGGGTGCTTACGGTCTTCGTGCAGATTTAGAGGTTATCACAACTGCTGTTGAATCTGTTGAAAGCTGTACATCTGCTGATTTCAAGCTTGAAATCGGTCACGCGGGTTTCTTTAAAGAACTTTGCAAAAAGCTGAATGTAAGTGACGAAATTATCAGCGAAATCTATGATTGTGTGGAAAGCAGAAACTTTGTAACACTTAATAATATTCTTGATAAAATAGGCAAGTCAGATGTAACTAATTGCATCCGTAATCTTCCGAGGTTTTTCGGTGGTGTTGAGATTATCGAAAAAGCAAAGCAAATTGAAATAGGTGACGAGGGACAAAAGAGCCTGGATTACTTAAAGGAATTATATATGCTTTTGTGTGATGCAGGACTCAGGGATAAAGTGGTTATCGACTTAAGCCTTGTAAACAGAACAAATTACTATACAGGCATTATTTTCAAGGGCTATCTTCAGGGTAGCGGTATTTCAGTTGTTTCAGGTGGTCGTTATGACAGCCTTGGTGCAGAGTTTGGCAGAGATATGCCATCAACCGGTTTCGGTATTGAAACAGGTGCACTTGCGGCTGTTATGCTTTCACGAAACGAGCTTGACGAAGAAAAAGTTCCCGAAATTATCGTCTTTGGTGAAAAGGAAAATATCGTAAAAGCACTTGAATATTCAAAAAATCTTCGTGCAAACGGAACTTACTGTGAAAACAGTACCTTTGAAACTTTTGAAGAAACAAAGGAATATGCAACTGCTAAAGGTATTAAGAAGATTTGTATAGTAGGCGAAGATGTAAGGGAGGAAATATTATGAGAAAATTAAGAATTGCCCTTACAAAAGGTCGTCTTGAGAAAAAGAGTGTCGAACTTTTTCAGAAGATGGGAATTGATTGTGATGAACTGATTAACAAAGGCAGACGATTGATTCTTACAGCAGGTGACTATGAGGTTGTTCTTGCAAAAGCAGCCGATGTTATCACTTATGTTGAACACGGTGTTTGTGATATCGGTATTGTGGGTAAAGACACAATCGTGGAAAACGGAAAAAGCTTCTACGAAATGACCGATTTAAATCTTGGTAAATGCGATTTTGCACTTGCTACTCAAAAAGGTGTTGATTTTTACGACGGCTTCAACACAAAACGAATTGCAACAAAATATCCTAATATCACAAAGGCATATTTTGAAGGTAAGGGAATGGATGTCAAGATTATTAAAATCGAGGGTTCAGTTGAACTCGCTCCTCTCTTAAATCTTGCCGACGGTATCGTTGATATTGTTGAAACAGGAACAACACTTAAAGAAAACGGACTTGAGGTTAAAGAAAAGATTATGCCTGTTTCTGCTCGTGTAATCGTAAATATGGCAAGTATGAAGCTTCGTCGTGAGGAAATTGACGAGTTTCTTGAAAAAATAGAAAATGTTATCCCAAAGGGTGAATGATATGATTAATACAGTTTTTGCAGACGGTAAGGCTGATGAAGCTCTTATCGCACAACTTAAAGAGAGAAGCGGTGAGGTTGACAAAAAAGTTACTCTTGCCGTTACAGATATTCTCGAAAATGTAAAAGCAAACGGTGATAAAGCCGTTTTGGAATACACAATTAAATTTGACGGTAAAGCACCTGAAAAGGCAGAGATTTCAAAGGAAGAAATTGATAAGGCAATTGAGAAGTGTGACCCATTTTTCGTGAAAGCACTTGAAGATGCTGCTGAAAACATTCGTGATTTCCACGCTCGTCAGAAGCAACAGAGCTGGCTTACAACAAAGGAAAACGGAGTAATTATGGGACAGCGTGTCCGTGGCCTGGAAAGAGTTGGCCTTTACGTTCCCGGTGGTACTGCCGCATATCCGTCAAGTGTTCTTATGAACGCTATTCCCGCAAAAATCGCAGGTGTTAAAGAACTCGTTATGGTAACACCACCATCAAAGGATGGTACACCTAACCCTGACATTCTCGCTGCTGCAAAAATTGCAGGTGTGGACAGAGTATTCTTAATGGGTGGTGCACAGGCAGTTGCTGCGTTGGCTTACGGTACTGAAACTGTTCCAAAGGTTGATAAAATCGTTGGTCCCGGTAATATCTTTGTTGCTACTGCAAAGAAGCTTCTTTACGGTACAGTTGATATTGATATGGTTGCAGGTCCAAGTGAAATTCTTATTGTGGCAGACGAAACTGCAAATCCAAAGTTCCTTGCTGCCGACCTTATGAGTCAGGCTGAACATGATGTTTTAGCTTCTGCAATTCTCATTACAACAAGTGAAAAAATCGCAGAAGAAACAAAGAAAGAATTGGCAAGACAGAGTGCAACACTTTCAAGAAAAGAAATTATCGAAAAATCACTTAAAGATTATAGTGCAATTATTATATGTGACAATATGGACAAGGCAGTTGATTTTGCAAACAGATTAGCACCTGAACACCTTGAAATGTGTGTTGAAAATCCGCTTGAATATATCGGCAGAATGGATAATGCAGGCAGCGTGTTCCTTGGTAACTATTCTCCTGAACCATTAGGTGACTATTTCGCAGGTCCTAACCATGTTCTCCCCACAAGTGGAACTGCAAGATTCTTCTCACCATTGTCAGTTGACAGTTTTATTAAAAAATCAAGTTTTATTTATTATACAGAAGATGCACTTCGTGAGTGCAAGGACAAGGTTGTTTCCCTTGCAGAAACAGAGGGCTTGACTGCTCACGCAAATTCAATTAAAGTCAGATTTGATGACTAAG
>JAFTUP010000253.1 GCA_017466205.1 Clostridia bacterium | reverse complement strand
TTGCCGATTGACGCACGGCATACGGCGCACCTACTAAAATTTCTTCTTTCAGATTGCAGCTCGAAAAGTGTTATTCATACGGGACCGGGACATGGCTTCCACCATCCCATGCTCGCTATACCCGGCTTATCCGTATTACTTCTCTTTTCTCAAACGCTTTTAACTTTTAAGTTTTTATCAATCGTGAGTCGTTGTATTCTGATTGTACTCACTTGCCGGTTTTTCATCTCTGTCAAGAAATGCTTTCTCATAAAGCGGATCAATCTCCGGTGTCCTGACCTGCATTTTAGAAAGTAAATCAGTAAAATCTATACTCTTTACAAAGTTTTCAGTTTGCTTTTTATCTGCCATACAAAAGCTCCTTTCAAATCTTATTCAACATCTTGCAGTGCATCGTAGCCTTCTTCACCGGTACGAACCTTCACAACATTTTCAACATCGTAAACAAATATCTTACCGTCACCGATATGTCCTGTGTATAGAACCTTCTTTGCCGTTTCAATTACACTTCTCACAGGAATCTTGCTTACAACAATATCTACCTGAATCTTAGGCAGAAGGTTTGTTTCAACAGGAATACCTCTGTAATACTCCGGCTTTCCTTTCTGAACACCGCAGCCCATTACATGAGATACTGTCATACCTGTTATTCCAAGCTTTACCATTGCATTTTTAAGTGCTTCAAATCTCGCTTCCTTACAAATAATTTCAACCTTAGTAAATTTAGCAGTTGTTCCTTCTTCAAATGCCGGTACTTTCTTTACAGGTATCGCTTCAGCTACCGGAGTATCGCCTATAACATATACAGTATTTTCATCTTCATCCCCGGTAATTACATCAGGCTCTTTTGCAAAGCCAGCATAAGCAGTAACCAGCCCGTGTTCTGAAACATCAAGACCTGCAATTTCATCTTCAGCCGATGCCCTGAGGCCGATTGTATGCTTAATTATAAGGAATACTATAGTCATTATCACTGCAACATATGCGATAACCGATACTACACCAAGTGTCTGAACACCTAAAAGATGTGTGCCACCACCATAGAAGAGTCCTTTTTCGGTTGTAACACCAGTTGCAAAGAGTCCGGTCAAAATAGTACCCAGAGCACCGCACACACCGTGAACTGAAATTGCACCAACAGGGTCATCAATCTTTGCAACCTTGTCAAAGAATTCTACCGCAAGAACAATAACAATACCGAATATAAGACCCATTATAGCTGCACCTACAGGACTTACAGCATCACATCCTGCTGTAATACCAACAAGACCTGCAAGTGCTGCATTGTATGTCATAGAAACATCAGGTTTTTTGTAACGAATCCATGTGAAAATCAGCGTTGTACAACAAGCAACTGCCGCTGCCATATTTGTGTTGAAGAATATTCTGCCGGCACTTACAATACTTGCATCGTTATCCATGCTTACTGTGGATGCACCATTGAAACCAAACCAACAAAACCAAAGGATAAATACACCAAGTGCTGCAAATGTGATGTTGTGACCAAGGATAGCACGGGGCTTACCATTTTTATCATATTTACCAATACGTGGTCCAAGTATCTTTGCGCCAATTAAAGCACACACACCACCTACCATATGTACTGCTGTTGAACCTGCAAAGTCGTGAAATCCAAGCTCGGATAGCCATCCGCCGCCCCAAATCCAGTGACCTGAAACGGGATAAATGATAAGTGAAATTGCTGCTGAGTACAAACAGTATGCAGAAAACTTCGTTCTCTCAGCCATTGCGCCTGAAACAATTGTTGCGGCTGTTGCACAGAAAACCGTCTGAAATATTGCGAATGCCCACAGCGGAACACCAGCAGGAAGAATGTGACTGTAATCACCCATAATAAACGGATCAAACCTTCCAAACAAGCCAGTTCCCGCTCCGAACATGATGCCAAATCCGACAAGCCAGAAACAAGGTGTACCTATGCAAAAATCCATGAGGTTCTTCATAAGGATATTTCCGGTATTTTTAGCTCTTGTAAAGCCTGCTTCACACATCGAAAAGCCTGCCTGCATAAAGAACACCAACGCCGCACCTAAAAGTACCCAAATTGTATTTACTGCACTATATTCCATAAAAAATCATCTTCTTTCTTAAACCTACTGCCAATTATCTAACACCGAAAAGCAATTCTCCGTATGTTGGGAACGGCCAATATTTTTCTGCTGTAATGACCTCCGCCTCATCACAGGCTACTCGGAGTTCGCTCATTTTCGGAAGTAATTCATCACGAATCATATATCCTTCCTGCTCAATATTTGCACTGTCAGAGAGCTTGCAGAGAACTTTATCAAGCTCATCACATTTTTCAAAAATCTGACCTGAAAGGAGAGAAAGCTTTCTGACTGTTCCGGTTTCATATACGCATGAAACTTCTGCATCAAGAGCCTTTTTCTTTCCTGCTGCTGATGCGACGAATGCAGTATATTCTTCAATTGCAGGCAAGATTTCCTTCTTAGCCATCTGAGACATAGTGTTAGCTTCGATTGTAACCGTCTTGCAGTAGTTTTCCAAAGTGATTTCACATCGAGATTTAAGTTCTGCCTCTGAAAATACCTTATGACTTGTAAGCATATCCACATTTTTCTTGTCGAGCAAATGCGGAATAGCATCCGGTGTTGTGCGAAGGTTCAAAAGACCTCTCTTTTCTGTGGCTTCCTTAATCCATTCATCATCGTAGCCGTTGCCGTTGAAAATGATACGCTTATGGTCTTTGATTGTTTTCTTAATCATTTCGTGGAGTGCGGTTTCAAAGTCATCTGCATTTTCAAGCCTGTCAGCATAAATCTTAAGGCTTTCTGCAACAGCAGCGTTAAGCATAATATTTGCACAAGCAATACTATTTGAAGAACCGAGCATACGGAATTCAAACTTATTACCGGTAAATGCAAATGGTGATGTTCTGTTTCTATCGGTTGTATCACGGTTAAACTTAGGAAGTACTAGTGCTCCAAGCTTCATCTGAGTCTTCTCTGCACCCTTATACGGTGTATCTGTTTCAATTGCTTCCAAAACTGCATTCAGTTCATCGCCAAGGAACATAGAAACAACAGCCGGCGGTGCTTCATTTGCACCAAGTCTATGGTCATTTCCGGCAGTTGCAACCGAAATACGGAGTAAATCCTGATAATCGTCAACAGCCTTGATTACTGCGCAAAGGAACAGCAAGAATTGTGCGTTTTCATACGGCGTTTCACCGGGAGACAGAAGATTTGCACCTGTGTCAGTTGCCATAGACCAGTTGTTGTGTTTACCACTTCCATTTACGCCTGCAAACGGCTTTTCATGAAGCAAGCACACAAGACCGTGACGTGCAGCTACCTTTTGCATGATTTCCATTGTGAGCTGGTTATGGTCGGTTGCAATATTTGTAGTTGTATAAATTGGCGCGAGCTCATGCTGTGCCGGTGCAACCTCATTATGCTGAGTCTTTGCAAGGATTCCGAGCTTCCAGAGTTCTTCATTGAGTTCCGTCATATATGCTTCTACTCTAGGCTTGATTACACCGAAGTAATGGTCATCCATTTCCTGACCTTTCGGAGGTTTTGCACCAAAGAGTGTTCTGCCTGTATAAATCAAATCCTTACGCTTTTCAAACATTTCCTTGGGAACAAGGAAATATTCTTGTTCCGGACCGACAGAAGTATGCACATACTTAGCCTCTGTACCAAAAAGCTTCAGAATACGAAGTGCCCGTTTATTTAACGCTTCCATTGAACGGAGAAGTGGTGTCTTTTTATCAAGGGCTTCGCCGCCGTATGAACAAAAAGCTGTAGGAATACAAAGTGTTTTTCCTTTTATGAAGGCATATGATGTGGGATCCCACGCAGTATATCCTCTTGCTTCAAAAGTTGCACGTAATCCGCCTGAAGGAAAGCTTGAAGCATCCGGTTCTCCTTTGATAAGCTCTTTTCCCGAAAAATCCATAATAACTCTGCCATCAGGTGAAGGAGAAATAAAACTGTCATGCTTTTCGGCAGTTATACCTGTAAGAGGCTGGAACCAATGTGTATAATGTGTGGCTCCGTTTTCAACTGCCCATTCTTTCATGGCATCCGCAACGGCATTGGCTACATTTGAGTCAAGCTGCGCTCCTTCATCAATTGTCTTCTTCAGTGAGTTGTACACCTTTGATGAAAGTTTAGATTTCATAACTCTGTCATCAAAAACTAAGCTTCCAAAATAATCCGGTACGGTTTTCATAGTAAAACATCTCCTTATAAACAGCAAAAGACACCTTCAATGTAAAAATTCTCACATTAAAGACGCCTTTGCCTTTTTACTTATATTTATTTATTTTTTAGTATTAAACAATACCCTGTGCATTCATTGCATCTACTACTTTTTCAAAACCTGCAATATTTGCACCTACCACATAGTTTCCGGGGAATCCGTAACGCTTTGCGGCATCATCAATGTTGTCGAAAAGATTAACCATAATATCTTTAAGCTTTGAATCAACCTTTTCGAAGGACCAACTGAGTCTTTCACTATTCTGACTCATCTCCAATGCTGAAGTTGCTACACCACCTGCATTTGCAGCTTTACCGGGTGCAAAGAGCACTCCGTTTTCCTGAAGGTATTTTGTCGCATCAGCAGTTGTTGGCATATTTGCACCTTCTGCAACTGCGATTACACCATTTTTAACCAAGGTCTTTGCATCATCAAGTTCAAGCTCGTTCTGTGTTGCACAAGGAAGCGCAATATCCGCTTTGATGCTCCAAACACCCTTACCTTCGTGATACTCGGAATTTGGTCTGTAGTTCTTATATTCGGTAAGTCTCTGTCTCTTAACTTCTTTGATTTCCTTAAGAGCAGCAACATCAATACCGTCAGGATCATATACCCAGCCGTTTGAATCGGATACTGTAACAACCTTTGCACCGAGCTGTTGTGCTTTCTCCACAGCATAAATTGCAACATTACCGCTTCCTGAAACGACTACGGTTTTTCCTTTGATATCCTTTCCGTTTTTCTTAAGCATTTCATCGGTAAGATACAAAAGACCATAACCGGTTGCTTCTGTTCTCGCAAGTGAACCGCCATATGAAAGACCTTTTCCTGTAAGAACGCCTTCAAACAAGCCTCTGAGCTTTTTATACTGTCCGAACATATATCCGATTTCTCTTGCACCTGTACCAATATCTCCG
>JAFTUP010000252.1 GCA_017466205.1 Clostridia bacterium | reverse complement strand
GCAATGCTTATGTTAATGTTGTATATAACACAGGTGATATTTCAAATTACAATGAAGAAGACTTATATTTTGAGGTAGTTAAAGGCGAAGTGACTGTTCAGACAGCAACAGTATATGATACAAGAGTTTCACTGGGTAAAGTAACAGGTCGTCCCGGTGAAACAGTAAATGTATATGTTTCTCTGGATAAGGATACAGATGTTAAATCAATGTCAATTTCAGATATTACTTATGATGCCGATAAAGTAACATTGACAAAAGGTGAGTGGGTAATAGAAGATTCTATTATCAGCGATTGGAACCAAACTGATGAAACGGGTGTAATCACTTATAAAGATAATGTAAGCCTTAACGGAAGAGTTTTCCTTTTGACTTTACAAATAAATGAAGGTCTTGAAGATACAACTGTTGAAGTTTCTTGTATGCTTAAAGCAACATCACAAAACGAAAGCAATGTAGAAGAGGAACTGAGTGTGGAGGTTATTTCAGGTTGTATTAACATTCTTAACATTCTTCGCGGTGATGTTAATGGTGACGGATTTGTTGATAGTAACGATGCTATTCATTTGCTTTATCATACATTGCTTCCTGAAAGATATGAAATTAACCAGAGTGGCGATTTTGACGGTGACTCATATGTGAACAGCAATGACGCTATTCATTTGCTTTACTACACATTGCTTCCTGAAAGATATCCTTTAGCTTAATTTGGGTGCAGTACTATGAAAAAGTATTTATCTATCCTTTTGGCTTTGACATTATTAATGTTAGTGTTTTCAAGCTGTAAAAAAACAGATATAATTTCCGAACCATTCGATGTGAAAACCGGAGATACCTTTACAGTTAAGGTATCAATGGAAGATAGTGGTTTAATAAAATCAATGGCACTTACTGTTTATTCAGATGACGATGCTTTTGAAATTGTCGATGGTAAATGGTTAAGTCAACAAGCTGTAATTGCTGATTTTAATAAAGAAAACAAAGATGCAGCAATAGCTTTTAAAGAAGACACTGATTATTGTGGCGAAATTTTTGAATTTACTGTAAAAGCCAAGAAAGACCTTACGGTTGTAAATGAAATGTTTGATGTTGATGCAGTTTTGAAAAACGAACAGAAAACATTGTCTTGTAAAGGAATCACGCTTTCGTTTGTAAAGTAGAAAAAACTCTTAATAAAAAAGGGGAAACCATATGAAAAATTTTTTAAGTACCATTTTGGCTATTATTATGATATTCAATATGGGAATGTGTATTGCATATGCATCAGATACATCAGCAACTGCTGAAATATCAAGTGTATCTGCCTTACCCGGAGAAAAAGTTGAAGTTTTCATTAGTATCGAATGTGCTGACGGAATCAAAACATTGTCATTTTTAGACTTCACTTATGACAGTACAGTATTGACAATAGTTGAATCCGAATGTGCTTGGCTTGCTGACGGAAAACTTAAAGATATTGACTTTGAAAATAATGCAAGTATTATTACTTTTGAGGATAATACAGTATACAGCGGAAATATTTTAAAACTTGTTTTTACTGTTTCAGAAGATGCTGAAATAGGCACTTTACCTATTAGTTGCAGTGCTGTCGCAACGCAAATGGTAGATAAAGTTGAAACAGAAATTTCTATTACAATAACAGAGGGTAAAATAAATATTGTTGACTCTGTAGCAACAATAGATGATTTTGAATATGAACTCAATGAAAACGGTATCGTGATTACCGGATATATTGGAGACAAATCAACAGTTATAATTGCTGACAGTTATGAGATTGATGGCGTATCATATAATGTAGTAGAAATTGGCGAATCAGCTTTTGAAGCTAATGAGAATATCAAATCAGTTACAATTCCTGCAACAGTAACAAAAATAGGTGATTATGCATTCTATGATTGCACAAATCTAACTTCAGTTACAGTTCTTGGTAAAGAAACTGAAATTGGAAGTACAGCATTTGGCTATTATTACATAAGCAGAAAAGAAGACGGTGTAGTAGAAGGCTTTACAATTTACGGCTACAAAAATTCAACTGCTGATGTTTATGCTGCAACGGATGAAAACATTACTTTTGTTCCATTGGCAGAGGAATGTGCTCATACTGGTGGAACGGCAACCTGTGTTGATAAAGCTATTTGTGAAACTTGTGGAGAATCTTATGGTGAGATTAATTCAGATAACCACAAAAATTTAGTAGTAGATGAAGCTGTTGCACCAACATGCATCAGCAATGGTATAACTGAAGGCTCACATTGTGATGCTTGTAATGAAACAGTTGTTGCACAGGAAGAAGTTTCAGCAACGGGCCATAATTACGAATCAGTTGTAACATCACCAACATGCACAGAAGCTGGTTATACAATATATACATGTTCAGCATGTAGTGACACATATACATCTGATGATATAGCAGCACTCGGTCACTCATATGACAATGGTGTTGTAACAACAGCTCCTACATGTACAGCAGACGGCGTTAAGACATTTACATGTTCGGGCTGTGGTGATACATATACAGAAACAGTTTCAGCAACAGGTCATACAGAAATCGAAATTTCAGCAGTAGCAGCAACTTGTACAACAGCTGGTTTCACAGCAGGCGTCAAGTGTTCAGTATGTAATGAAGTTCTTATAGCTCCTGTAGAAATTCCAGCACTTGGTCACTCATACAATGATGGTGTTGTAACAACAAAACCATCATGTGCTACAGAAGGTGTAAAGATGTTTACTTGTGCAATATGTGGTGATACATATACAGAAGAAGTTGCTGTTTTTGAACATACAGCAGGTGAAACAGTAGTTGAAAATGAGGTTACAGAAACATGTGGTACAGATGGTGGTTATGATGCAGTAGTTTACTGTACAGTTTGTGATGGTGAAATCAGTCGTGAAACAGTCGTTGTTCCTGCAACAGGTGAACACAGTTATGATGTTGTTGTAACAGAGCCAACCTGTACAGAATCAGGTTACACAACATACACATGCACAACTTGTGGCGATAGCTATACAGCTGATGAAACGGAAGCGTATGGTCATTCATTTGTTGATGATGTTTGTGAGTATTGTGGCGAAACAGCATACAACTACTCATTCTATATTCAGGAACCATCAAGATATGAAATCCGTAACAAAGACGGAATCAAGCTTCATGCAAACATTGATGGAACAGCTCCTGAAGGTGCTTATGTTGAATGGACAGCAGATAACGGCAAATTCGATACAGAAGAACTCGACGGAAACATTTTGAAGATTATCGCAAAGAATAAAGGTTGGACAACATTTACAGCAACTCTTTATGCTGCAGATGGAACTGTCCTTGCAACAGATACAGTTGAAATGTATTCAAATTCAGGTTTCTTCCAGAAAATCGGCGGCTTCTTCCGTTCACTCTTTGGTACGACAAAAGTTTACGAGTATTAGATGAAAGTGTATTATAAATTTGAATAAAGCAATGTCTGAAGAAAATACAAACTTGAGTTGAACACTCCAACATAACTAATGTTTATTACTATAATAAACAAAGTTTAAAAAAGATGGTGCGATAAAAAAATATTAACTTTTTGTGATTACACTATATATTTAAAAAGTACATAACTACATTATTAAGCAGAAAAGATTTAATGTCTTTTCTGCTTTTCTATACTTAATTAAAAAGGAGTAAATTTCTATAATCTTTAAGTTTAATTTCAAATTTTTATTGAGTGTATGCTGTTGGAGTATAGAAATTTGCTTTTTAAAAGTGTATAATCAGCTTGACATTATGATGTGTTTTAAAATAAATTTAAATAGGAGAGGTGTTATGAAAAAAATTATTTCATTATTTTTGACATTAACAATCTTAATTGGCAATATCGTCATTGTGAACGCCAAAAGCGTCGGTACGGTTAGTGCAGATGTTATTAATCAGGATATTGAGGGAGAACAATTGATATCCGTAAACATTGAAAACAATCATGGTATTATGGGGTATAAATTGCATTTTGAATACGATGTTAATGATATAGAAATGATTTCTGTTCAAAAAGGTGAAGTGACTCAAAAAGGCAATTTTTATGACAATTTAGGAAATAAATCAGGTCAGTTTGATGTTTTATGGAATTATACATCTGAAGTAAAAACAAATGGTTCAATTGTTGTGTTGGAAGTAAAGTGCTTAACGGATGAACCATTTGAAATCAAAGTATCATACAGTCAGCCTGACACATTTAATGGTAATTTTGAAGATGTTGTATTGACATGCAATAATATTTATTCATCTAATCAATCAGTTGAGGACAATGAAACAACGACTTCTTCCACTGATAAAAGACCTTTTGTCATAAAATGGTTGATAGAAATTTTGACACGAATTTTCAGAAGTTTTGATATTATTTCTTTGGCTGATGTTGAATTAGAAAAACAATATTTAGTCGTAAAGGAAGCAAATAGACGAGTTGAAGAAACATTTGGTGAAGAAAACTATTATGCTGATTATGATGCTGTAGTCACTAATTATAAAAGTATGTTACAGGAGCAGATGATAGAAGATTCCGAGTCGTTGGCAACATCTAAATCTTCTGCACAAATTATAAAAGAGTATAAGGAAAAAAATAATATTCAAACTATAACAACTGATGATGTTCCCGGTTTGATTAAGACTTTTCAGAATGAAGGACTTGATACTGTTTATTCTGACTATTTAAATGATGAAGAATTAAAAGTAACTTTTATGAAAATGGATAATGGGTCAGTTGTGAAAAGTGATGTTGAAGAGAGAAAAACTGATAATTATATGAATCCAATACTTGTAGTTGGTCTCGTCATTGGTATATTACTTGTTATTGGTGGTTTTATCATTGTGAAAAGGAGAAAGCGTATAGAAAATGAATAATTCAGTAATTAAATCAGTAATTATAACTACACTTTCTATATTATTACTATTGTCCATGCTCAGTGTAGGGACTGTGTTCGCAACGACAGTATCAAACACTATTTATTCTGATGAATTGTCTGTAGAATTGGATGGGATTTCAGATAAGACTGTTTTAGTTCCTGTGATGATGAAAAACAATACGGGTATTGCAGGATTTGAATTGAATTTCGCTTACGATAGTAACATTATCACACCTGTTGAGATAATAAGTGATGAAAATAGTGTTTTAACGAGTGGAATGATAAACGATACAATAGAAAACTCAAGCAGCAACAGTTTTAAAGTAATCTGGTCGGGAATTGACAATGTGACAGAAGACGGAATTTTGTTTTACATAAATTTTTCTGTTAATGCTGAAGCAATTGATTCAACAACAATATCTGTTAATTACAATAAAAACAATACTTTTGATGAAAACATTGAAGAAGTTGAATTTAATTGTAAGGATATTTTGATTATTTTTAATAACAGTGCTATAGATTCAATTCCCAAAATTACATTATCCTCTTCTGATATTACAGCAGGAGATACATTTGTAGTAAACGGGATTATTTCAGATGTTGGCGGTTTGACTGATTCGACAATCAAAGTTGGTTACAATTCAGGCACTTTTAGTTACGAGTTAATTTCAGCTAATTCTAATGTTACAATTTCCAATTGTAAAGCAGAAAATGGATATGTAACATTTGATGTTTCAGGAATTACCCCAGCAATAGATGGTACTGTATTGTTTACACTTACATTTAAGTGTAGTGATACAGCCAATGCAGACAAATACACATTTAATGGTATCGTAGAAAATATTAAGGGTGCAACTGAAATTCACTTTATTGAATGTAGCATAAAAGTTTCTGCATCAGCAACAAGTGATTCTGCTGTGATTTACAGTGATGATATTATAATAGGTCGTTATGGTAAAACATTATATGTTCCTGTGTATTTCGGCAATAACAAAGGCTTAATGGGATATAAGTTAAAGTTTGAATATGATAATACATTGTTAAGTCCTGTTGGGGTAACAAATTCAAATCTTTTATCCGGCCAGTTTGATAATAACATTGGTGTACATGATAATTACTTTAATATATTGTGGAATAGTTCATCAGAGCAAACAGCAAATGGCGAATTATTTGTTATTGAATTTGAGGTTATCGGTACTGCAAAAACAGAAACACAAATAAGTGTATTATATAGTCAGGGTGACACATTCAATGAAGAATATCGGGATGTAAAGATGATGTGTAATAACATTTCAGTCGATTTAAATTCATTGATTGGTGATGTTAATTGCGATGGGGTGACGGATAACAAAGACTATGCACTTTTAGTTGATGTTGTTTGCACAAAAGCAACTTTGACAGATTATCAAAACGTTATTGCAGATTTGAATAATGATAAGTCTGTTGACTGCTTTGATGCTGTAACCCTTGATTTGTATATAAATAATTTTATTACTTTATAATAAATAGGAGGAAAAGGAAATGAAGAAAAAATTCACAAAGATATTGTCTGTTTTACTTGCAGTTGTTATAACCATTTCAATCATACCATTTACAGCGATTGAAACAAAAGCTGCAACAAATAGTATGGTAGAAGCAGCAATAAACTGGGCAGTAAGTATTGCTAACGATAATCGTTATGGCTATATCTTAGGTGCAAATCATAGTTGGAGTAGTTCCACAGACTATGACTGTTCTTCTTTAGTGACAACAGCATTCAAAAAAGCAGGATTTGGCACTTGGGTTACAACAACACACTATATGCGTTCTATGTTTGAAAAGGCAGGATTTAAATGGATCCCTAAGAGTGAATTAGGTGGGTTAACGACATCGACCTATTTACAACGAGGAGATATTCTTTTGAACGAAAAATATCATACAGAAATCTATCTTGGTAACAATAAGCTTGTAGGTGCTCACATGAATTATAATGGTTATGCTGGTGGTCAAGGTGGAGGTCAGTGGCGCTATTATAATAGTGGTAAAGCATATAGAACAGGGGCTGATGAAATCAACATCTCAAATTATTATTCATATCCATGGGATGGTGTATTGCGTTATGTAGGAAATGATACAAAACCTGCTGCACCATCAACACCAACAATGAACAGCATTGGAAAAACTGATGTTGCACAAGGTAGTAATGTGACACTTTCTTGGAGTGCTGCATCTAATGCTACATCATATATTTTAAAGATTCAAAGTAATACAATTAATCAAGAAATCAATGTTGGTAATACAACTTCGTATGCTTATAACTTACCAGATGCTCAGACATACACTTTCTCCGTTAAAGCAAAAGGAGGTGGTGGAGAAAGCTCATATAGTTCAACTTTTTCATGTACAGCACATGAGCCGTCAACAGTTACTTTCCTTGATTGGGATGGAAAAGAACTTGAAAAGGTTGGAGTTAAGTATGGTGAGAATGTAAAGTCACCTGAAATTCCAACAAGAAAGGGCTATACATTCTCAAGCTGGGATAGTTCATATTACAATATTACAAGCGACAAAACCATAAATGCAGTATATAAAATCAATACATATACAGTTAATTTTATAGGTGCTAACGACGAAATTCTTAAAACTGAAAAGGTTAACTATGGTGAGTCTGCAACCCCACCAACAGATACAAAATCACCTGAGGGATATGTTTTCCATGCATGGGAAAATGAGGATTATAAAGACGTTTATGTAGAATATGGTACAACCTTAAATGTTAATGCTGTTTATTTATGGGAAAATCCTGATATTCCAATAGTATGCAGTAACGCAACAGCAGCACGTCAGGATGATGGATATTATGTATATTTTGATTTACAAAACTATCCAAATGATGTTACAAAAGGTCGTGCAGTTGTTTCTCTTAAAACAGCTGACGATAAGCTTGTTGATATGAGTGAATCTGCTGCGTTCAGTATTCCAGCAGGTGGTACAAAAACAGGAATGGAAGTATTCATTCCATCTGATAAAGCTGCAACAAGTGTGGAAATAGTTATTGTTAATAGTTATTCTTCAGGTGTTCCTATTTCCGAAAAGGTAACAACTGTCGTTACAAATGATGATATGTGGTCTGACTGGACTGACACTACACCAGAATATTATGATAAAGAATATATTGATGTAGAAGAAAGAACACTTTATCAATACGCTGAAAAAGTAACTGAAACTGGTAATACACCAACAAAAGATGGATGGACATATACAGGTCAAAGAAATGAGATTTTGCAATCAGAAACAGGATATCAAGATGCAACAGTAGATACTTACGATAATGAAACAGGAAGATGTGAATTAACAGGTACACAAACTGTTGATATACAAGAATATGTACCGGTGTATTTGTATTATCATTTTTATAATCCATCAGGTGGGTCAGATGGACAACACTATTGGTGTCCAACAATGCATGGTAATCAAGGATATAATAATGAATGGGGCAAGTGGACATATCACAGCAAGGAAGTTTGGTATAATCCATTATCAAAAGCAGGAACTTCATCCTGCGGAAGTTACCAAAAATATGGTTATATGGACTGTGGTATTTGCAAAGACAAAACCTTTTGGAGCAATACTTTTTGGTTTTTAAATAATAATTTTGAGGGTTTTACACAAGGTCAGTCATATCTAAGAACAACGGGCACAAAAACTCAATATAAGTATGCAACATATAGATATGAATATATTTTCTGGAAATGGGGAGATTTTTCAGAATGGTTAACAACTCCTGTAACTGAGACTGATGAAATTGACGTTAACACAAAAACACAGTACAGATATTACAGCGCTGCAACAACAGCCGAGGATAACATAGGTGTTGAAAGAACAATAAGCAGTGCAAAATACGGTACATTACCAGCTTTTGCAGGTAAACAGTTGTCATTGTTTATTTATAAGGTTGACGGTGCATCTGACTATACAAATGAGTATATCGGTCAGACAGAAATTGATGAAAATGGTGACTATTCATTTACATTTAAGCTTCGTGAAGAGCCTACAGTTAAAACAGGTGATTATACTGTTGCAATCGGTATTGAGGGTACAACAGACCTTATTGTAATTGATACAATCGAAGCTCCAACAAATGAATATACAGTTAAATTTTTTAACTGGGAAGGCAATGTTATCAGCACTCAGACAATTAAAGAAGGCAACAATGCTCTTCTTCCTGAAAATCCTGTAAAAGAAGGATATGTATTCAAGGGCTGGGATACAAGCGTTGCAAATATCTCTCAGGATTTAGAAATTCATCCTGTATTTGAAAAAGAAACATATTCAATTATCTTTGTTGACTGGACAACACAGAGTATTGTTGTTGAAGAGTACAGTTGTGGTGACATTATCACACCTCCTGAAAATTCAACAATGGTTGGTTATGACTTCAGCGGTTGGGATATGCTCAACGACGGTACTGTAGTTGCAACATCAGATATGGTAATCACTGCTGTTTATGACAAGAAGGTATTTAACGTATCTTTTTATGATTTTGACGGAAATGTGATTTCTACTCAGCGTGTTGCTTATGGAGATTCTGCTGAAACTCCTATATTGGGTGAAGGCGAAAATGGCGAACAGTTTGCTGGCTGGAATAACGCAGAAGACTTTATGGATGTTTCTCATGATGTAGCATTTTATCCTGTTTATTAATTCAAAGAAAAAACAGATATTCCTGTTGAAAGCTATGAATCAGGTGAATATCCT